>JAUWTO010000178.1 GCA_030614685.1 Candidatus Aminicenantota bacterium | reverse complement strand
CTCTGAGCGTATGCCTGGCCGTGGCCGCTCTGGGTGTAATCCTCTGCGACCTGGGCATGGCAGTTGGAGCAGTCCACCACCCTCGCGGTCTCACAGGGACGGTCGAGGCCTGGTGTGACATCCACATGACACTTCACGCACGGGGTGTCGCGGTGCACGGAATCCTGGATGTCTTCTTTGTTCACTGTGAGCGAGATCCGTTCCCCGGCCTCGATCTTGTGGACGTCCTCCTGTTCATGGCACTTCAGGCACTCCTGGTTCGAGGTGCCGATCACGACGGTCGTACGCCGAATGGTGTGCGGTTGGTGGCAGACGGTGCAGGCCGGCACGGCGCCGGGCTCCGTTTCCCAGAGTTCCCCCTTGATGATCTTGACATGCACCGCTTCGATACGGGCGTGACATTTCATGCAGGTGCCTGCGATGTTCCGGGCCGAGACTGTGGAGCGGGCGTAGGTGTGGGGCAGGACCAGATGATTGCCGTGGCAGTCGTTGCAAGTGGCCGTGACGATCAGGCCCTGCCGGAACAGGCCCTCGCCGTGTATGCTCTGGGAGTAGTTGGAGAGGATGTTGTGTTCGGTGATGTTGTAGACGCGCGCCACAGGGGCGCCCTCCCGGTGGCATTTCCCGCACAGCACCGGGATATTCATCTTGTAGGTGCGCGAGTTTATGTCCGAGGGCGGCAGGATGTAATGCTCGCCATGACACTCTGCACACGTGGGCGCGTAGGCCGCCTCGCGTTCCAGGGCGCGGCCGTGGATCCCGGCCATGAAATCCTCATCCGCGACATCGTGACACATCCCGCAGCTGACATCCTCCAGGTTCTCCTCGTGGGGGAAATCATCCGTGTCCGCATCCTGGTGGCAGTCGATACAGTCCAGGCCCTGGTGGACCGAGCGCCCGTAGTGCGCAAAATCCACAAACATGGACACGGTACGGCCCTGGCGTACGGCGGTCAGTTCCCGATCCGAATGGCAGGCCTCACAGTCTTCGTTGGATTGGCCGAATAAAGGAATTGAGATCAGACAGATAATAAATATCGGGATAAAAAGCTTTTGTCCTCTAAACATAAACCACCCTTCTTTGAGACCCCTGACACCTTCTCAAATCATAATCGAGACTACGGCCCTGTGGAGAACAGCACTCCCTCTATGCGTGTGTGCGGCGCGCTATTCTTTATGTAAGGCTTACTTTTCAGGAATCGGGTGTTTTACCTTTTCCCAGGCTGCGGCGAAATCAAAGGGCTTGTCGTGTGCACCTTCATGACAGGTCAGGCACTGCTTCTTGATGTCGTCCTCGGACTTGTAGTCGATCAGCCCGTTGGTCACGGCTTGGGCATGATCCTTCATGACTGTCATTTTCTTGTAGGCGCTGCCCGGGCCGTGGCAGGCCTCGCATCCGACACCCTCTGCCTTGAGCTCGGCGTTCTTGTCAGCGAGTGGGGCGTGGCACTTCAGGCACTCGGGATTATCCGGGGCATCCGCGGCGATTTCCTTGGCTGCATCCGTGGACAAGACCGCGAATGACTTGGAATGCTTGCGGGATTCCCATTTGGGAAACTGTTCACCCTGTTTTTCCGATTTGTGGCACATTTTGCACTTGGCGGCGCCGACATAGGTGGCGTCTTGGCTGTAAAGGTTGAACACGAATACCAGGGCAGCCATCAGGAATAACATCGGTATGAGTTTCTTCATTTTTTCTCCTTCTTCTTAATTAATATACGAGGTTTTCAGATTGGAATTATACCGAAAACCCTTGAGAAAGTCACATGGAGAATCAATCTTTTTCTTCTCCGGATATCGTGGTCTGCCTCTCTGCGATGCGCTGCCCCATAAAGGCGGACATCAGGTCCAGGGCCTTGCCGATGTTGGGATGAGACAGGCTGTAAAAGATCTTGGTGCCTTCCCGGCGTGTTGTCACCAGTCCCTTGTCGCGCAATATGTGAAGGTGCTGGGAGAGGTTGGAGGTGTCGATCCCGGTATAGCCGGAGAGATCCGTGACCGTTCGCTCTCCCTCCCGGAGAGTGCTGATCACCATGAGGCGTTTGGAGTGACCGAAGACCTTACAAACCTCGGCATGCATTTCATAATACTCTTTCGATTGTTTCATCAGATTTTTTCCTTATTATATGAATATAAACAGGAAGGAGCGAGATTTCAAACATTATTTCTAATCTTAGTGATTTATAACTTCCTAAAAAAAGCGGGCTGAATCATGACTTGGGGTTTGATGAATGCCTTCGGTACCAGGATTGAGAGCTGAATTTTGACGATGTGATCCTTTAGAATGAAACCGGTGCCTATGTTATCAAAATGAGGTCACTCGGTCATGCTGAACTCATGCGTAACTGTGGAGGCCGGCCAGTAGGTAGTTCACACCGAAGTAGGTAAACAGAGCGGCCAGGAAGCCCAGGATGGCGATGATCGCGGAGCGGCGCCCCTTCCAGCCCATGACGACCCGGGAGTGCAGGTAGAGCGCGAACACGAACCAGGTGATGAGGCTCCAGACCTCCTTGGGGTCCCAGCTCCAGTAGGTGCCCCAGGCCTTATAGGCCCACACCATACCGAAGACCAGGCCGCCCAGCGTGAATAGGGGGAAGCCGATGGCCACGCAGCGGTAGCTGACGGAATCGAGTTTTTCCGATGAAATGGCCCCTTCTTTGGCCGTTCCCCTTTTTTCCCGGGAGTCGGCGATCAGGTACATGATGCTGGTCACAAAAGCCACGGCAAAGAACGCCTCGCCCAGCAAGGTGACCGAGACATGCAGCCAGAGCCAGTAGCTCTGCAGGGCGGGCACCAGCGGGGTGGCATTCGCGGGCATCAGGGGGGAAGAGGCCAGGGCCATGAGGCCGATCACGATCAGCATGAAGTAGGGGCCGGCCTTGCGGAGCTTGAACTTGCCCTCTATGATGACGTAGGCTAGGATGGCCGACCAGGCCAGGAACGAGAGGGACTCGTACATGTTGGTGAAGGGGGCGTGCCCGCTTTCAATGGTCCGAAGGATAAGTGCCGCTGTGTGTATAACCAGTCCCAGGATAGACAGGGTGTACCCCATCTTGGCCAGGTTTTCCCGTTTCCCGAACAGGTAGAAAAAATAGAAGAAGGCTGCCCCGATATAGGTGAAGAAGGCTATGGCAAACAGAGTGGATTCATTCATTTATCTCTCCTCAGGTCTTCCAGGATGGTGTCGAACTCCGTCTGAAAGGCGTATTTGTTCTTGGTTGCGATGCCGCCGGCCGTGACCTGGATCCGTTCCTGCGCCTGTTCCAGGGCCACTCGGATCTCGGACGGGGGCCAGAAGAAGGCTACGAACAGGCCCAGGGTGAGCAGGATGCAGCCCGCCCATATGAAGTTGACCCCCGGGTCCTTCGCCATCTCGATGCCCGAGTATTCCGTGGATTCGATGTTCTGGAACTGGAAGGAAAAATTGTGCTCTTTCTCGGAATGCATCTGGCCGAAATCCGGGAACTTCGAGAACACCCAGGCGGCGAAGAGCCTCTCTCCCTGCTGCCGGCCTTCGATCAGGACGGCCGGGTTGTTGGGTTGATTGGAGCGGGAGGCTACGCGGCCATCTTCACCGATAATGAAATCCGGGACGAAGTTGATGGCCTCCACTTCGGTCTGTCCATCGCTGAGGAGCGTCTTCTCTCCCAGTCCCAGGTTGAGCTGATCGCCAAAATCAGGATCGTCCTTTTTCTGGGCCAGGATCTCGAAGCGCGGGTTTTGCCAATCATACCCGTAGTTTCTCTGGTAGAACATGAATCCCTGGTATGAGAGCGGATGGTTCACCTCGATCGTTTGGGTAAGGATCTCCTGCTCGCCCTCGATCACCGTGAGGGTGCTCTTCCAGTCCTTGACCGCCCCGCTGGGGTAATAGTCGGTCTGGAATTTGTCCAGCCTAAGGCTGATTCCGGCCTCCGGAACTTCGAGGGTCCGGCCTTCGTGAATGGTGAGCATGCGCCGCATGCCGCTAAAGCCGCTGATGATGCCGCCGGCCAGGATGATCAGGAGCCCTACGTGGACGATGTCGGATCCAAACAGGCCTGCGATCTTCTTTTGTGCCAGGATCGAGACACGGCCCTCATGTGTGGCTTGCCGAGTCCGGAAGTGCCGGGACTTGAGAGTGGCCGCGACCTTCTCCGCCGCCTGCACGAGAGGTGCCTTGAGCTTCATTTCTCCGCTTATCTTCAGGGTTCGGATCTTTGAGGGCTCGCTCTCCACTCGGGGCTGGAAGGCCTTCCGCCACTTAGGCCCAAACCGGGTCAGTGTGCACACTGCCGTGTTGAGGGAGAACAGGAACAGCAGGCCCATATACCACCAGGAGTGATAGAGGTCGGTGACCTCGAGCTTGATGAGAAGCGGGGCAAGCTGGCCGTAGTGCATGGCGTATTCCGCCTCTGTGCGGTGCTGGGGCACCAGGGTTCCCAGGATGGAGGCCAGGGTGATGATGATCAGCAGTGTGATGGCCAGTTTGACGGAGCTAAAGTAGTTGAGTATGAACTTCATGGGTGTATATACCTCTCCTAATCAATATCGAGAAATTATATCGGATTTATGCAGATTTAGCAATGATTTATCCTAATCCAAACACCTTTTGTCCTGACCCACAATAAAAAAGGGCGGCCCGAGGGCCGCCCTTTATGAGATTCTGCAGTCTGGGTCTAGCGCCAGGGATAATCGCTGGCATTGCCGCCCAGGTCAACGGTGGAGTCGATCAGCAGCTGTGCGACGTAGATGGGATTGTGGATGTAGCCGTGGGGCTCCTTCTTGCTCATCTGGAAGTTATACGCGGCTTTCAGCATCTTTCCGTTGGGGAACTTGTAGGCGTTGGAGTAGATGGCCTCGCCGGGATCCACCTCGCCGTTGTCGTTGAGGTCGTTGAAGAAGTAGGGGTAGGCGTGTGAGTCGTAGACCACGGGGTATCCGGCCTTGCGG
>JAUWTO010000375.1 GCA_030614685.1 Candidatus Aminicenantota bacterium | reverse complement strand
TTTGCTATGGGTTCATAAAAAAATACAAGCCTATTCTGGAGGAGGAATGTTAATGAAGAATAAATATTGTGTTAAATTTTGGTTAATTTCGGAACGGGGCAGGAGGGATCTTACTGTTGGTAAGGTGGGAAGATAATCCTGAACGTCGTGCCTTTGCCGGGTTTGCTCATGACAGCGATATCGGCCTCGTGGCTCTGGGCGATGTGCTTGACGATAGACAGGCCCAAGCCGGTTCCGCCCACTTTCTTGGACCGGGATTTATCGATCACATAGAAGCGCTCGAATATACGCTTCTGCTGATCTTCAGGTATACCGATGCCGCTGTCCTCTACATCAACCACCAGGACGCCGTCCTCTCTGCGGATTTCGACTTTTATCTTCCCTTCCTCCGTGTACTTGACGGCGTTGTCGATGAGGTTGACGAAGAGCTGCTCCAGCTTGAAGGGATCCCCCATGACCTCCGCAGGCTCAGCCTCGGCCACGAACTCCAGCTTCAGGTTTTTATTTTGCAGCGGCTGCTTGAATATCTGCAAGATGTTTTCCAGCAGACGCCTGATATCCACGGGCTCTCTCTGAAGCTCAAGCGTCTTCTCTTCCAGCTCCGACAGGGCTAGCAGGTCCTGCACGATGTTGATCAGGCGGTCGGTGTTGCGCTTGATTATGTCCAGGTATCCGCGCTGGGCCTCATCGGCTTCCTCTTCCAAGGTCTCGACAAATCCCTTGATGGCGGTCAAGGGTGTGTTCAGCTCGTGGGAGACACTGTCCACGAAGTCCTTTTTCATGATCTCGATATTCTTTATCTGTGTGATATCGTAGAAGGTGACCACGACCTCTTCGCGATTTTGCAGGTACACGGCGTTGCACAGGTAGACACGCGTCCCGAACTCGATCTCGAGAGAGAGAGCCTTCTTCTCCTGCTGGACCCGTTTGATCAGATCGTCGAACCGCTGCTTGCGCACGATCTCCCAGTAATACTTATCTATCGAATCATCTGTTCCGACCAGCTTCTGAAATGACTCGTTGCTAAACAGGATCCTCCCCTCCTTGTCCAGGGCCAGGATCCCTTCGTCGATGGACGAGATGATGCTGTCCAGTTCCTCTTTCTGGCGGGTCCGTTCATCGAACAGGCTCTGGATCCGCTCCGTCATGAAGTTGAAACTGCGGGCCACCTCCCCCAGCTCGTCACGCCGCACCAGTGAGAGCTTGGCGGAGAAATCACCCCCGGCCACCTGGCGCGATACCCGGCCGATCTCGTTCAGGGGCCGGGTCAGTGAGCGGGTGATGAGATAGGCGGCCGCCAAGGCGGCCACGGTCATCACCAGGGCCAGGAGCCATATGATTCGGGAGAGGTCGGACAAAAGAATGTCTATGTTCCGCACATAGAGGCTCAGCCGCAGGACATGGGCCGCAGCCACCTCTGTTTCCAGGGGAAGCCCGATGTACAGCATGTCGGCCTTGACCGTGCTGCTGAAACGCAGGGACCGGCCTACCCGGCCTTCGAAGGCGGCGGCAATCTCCGGACGGTACCTGTGATTCACCATGGCACGAGGTTCCTCGTCCGAGTCCGCCAGTACGATCCCCTCGAGGTCTACCAAAGTGATCCGGGTTTCGATCTCCCGCCCCAGGTCCTTGGCCCAACGGTCCAGTTCCTCTACCCGGCCCTGCTCCAGATAGAGCATGACCTGGGCTTTGAGCGAGGCGCCCAGCTTTTCCAGGCTCTGCGCCATTGTATCCAGGTAATGGCTGCGGATGTTCCTAGACGAGACAAAGAGGATCAGGGCGACCAGGATCACGATTATGAGGCAAACCCCCCCGAACAGCTTTAAGAACAGCGATCTTCTCATGCCCGCCTCATTCCTCCAGTTTGTACCCGACTCCCCGGACATTTCTGATGAATCGGCCCGCATCCCCCAGCT
>JAUWTO010000224.1 GCA_030614685.1 Candidatus Aminicenantota bacterium | reverse complement strand
TTCCAAGCGCTGAAGGCTTCACGCGCCAACCCGGTTATGGCGCTGCGTTATGAATAGGTGGGGAGGTACTTTGGGGAACGTCCCAGATCAGGTTTTCCTTTTCAGGAGTTTGAGGTACTTTTTCTCGTCCTGAATGCCCTTGAGGATTTCGGGAAACAGCTCCAGAGACTCGTCCCGCTCGAACATGCTCTCCTGGATCTCGATGGTGTTGCCTTGGATCAGGCACGAGATCTCACGTGTGAGCTTGGGATAGCGCGCTGAACCGGCATGGGCATCCTCTCCAAAATAGGTCACCTGCAGGATCATTTTTTCACCGTTGCCGGAGGCGTGGCTCAGCACCACGATGTGTTCCTCCCGGTTGGCCATGCTGCCGTCGAGGTTGAAATGGAATTCCCGCTTGAGGAAGTCCTCCTGGTCCCGGTAGCCGAGCTCCAGGACCTCCTTGTAGATGGCGAGCAGGGCCTGCTCGGGCTGTTTATTGGCTTGGGCCTGTCCGATCAGAGACGAAGGGGGCAGCATGCTCCAGACCAGGCCGGCCACAAGGCAGGCGGCCAGGCAGGTGCTCAGAATTTCTCGCGAGCGGGTGAAACTTTGCCTTCTCATCTTAAGGGCTCTGTCTACACATATAATATGGGGCAAATCCGGAGCTTTGTCAAAAAACCATGGGAGTCGGATAGGAACCTATTGGATCAACGAGGTCGATGTCTACTTCATGAACCATTTCTTCGGCCTGAACAAGAACACCTGCTTCAGGATCGGAGCCCTGCGGACCATCGATGGGATCACCTTCGAAAAGGCGATCAAGGTCACGGTCTCGGGTTACCTGGTCGAGGGAGGCCCCAAGAAGACCATCACCCGGATATTCTGGTTGGTGAACGCTCCGAGACAGAACTAGGCGGCAGCGGCTTGTTTTCTGCCACGCCGGTTGGCTAACGGCCTGGTCTAGTCCAGGGGCCAAAACTGGTTGTCGTACCAGATGTCCTGCTTGAGTTCGTCGTCCACCTTGGCCAGCATCTCCATGTGGGTGACCTCCCACTTCGAGAGCCAGCCGAAGACCTCTTTCTCGGCCTCGGACTCCCCCTTCTTGGCCTGCTCGGAATAATAGGCGACCGCCCGCTTCTCGAATTCCAGGGCGGCCGAGATCACGGCGGCCTCATATCCCGCACCGGACACACCCTGGACGATCTCCAGCGTGAGCACGGAGTCGATGACCCGCCCGTGGCCTTCGTCGATCCCGGATGCATCCAGTCTGTCTCCTCGCGACAAACGTCGGAACTGCCCTTCCAGGAAGGCGATATGTTTGACCTCTTCCTCTGCCAGCCAGCCGAAGAGGTCTTTCACGGCCGCCACCTCGGTGGTCTTGACCACCGAATCATACAGGGCCTTGCCCTTGCGTTCGAGCAGGATCGCGTTCTTTATGATATCGAGCACTTTATTGTCTTGCGGCATTGTCCCTCCCCTGAGCCCAGAATTGTACCATCAAAAACAACAGCCCTCAACTTCCGAGCGATGTCATGCTTTTTTTCCGAATCCATGAAAAATCTATCCCCTCTCCTTCTCCTTTTGGCTGGGAAGGCGAGGTCCTTGGCACAAAATGAGATGCATGACTCGGTTCAATTACAAGGTGTCATGCCTTCCTTTGTGAGCCCATGGGGCGGGTTAGTTGGTACTCAGCGCCTTGTGTTCTTTCCGAGCCCATGGGGTGGTTCATTCTCCATCTGGTTAAACTCCGGCCTATAGTTCCTTACGTGTTATGCCTTCCTTTGTGAGCCCATGGGGTGGTTGGGCGGGTCTTCGGCGAACAAAGGAAGGTATAACACGCCATTAGTTGCCTATGGGGGCCCCTGGAGGGGCGGACAGCGGCTGCGGGAGCTTCAACTGGCTCGGGTCCTCGCGGAACTGCTCGATCAGGGCCAGTGCGTTCAGGATATGGGCCTTTTGATTGGGGCTTTTGGTAGCATCCACCCGCTTACCGAGTGACGCCTCCAGCTCCTCGATCTTCCAACGGGCCACGGCCCGCACCTGGGAGGCAGCGTCCTCATAGACGGCCAGTCCCATAAGATGGTAGAGCAGAACATTGTCCACGACCCGCAAGAGCTCACCGTGCAGCCCGTCTTTTTTGGGGGCGTTCCAGGTGAACTCGACCATCCTGTCCAAAACCTCATGAAAATCCGGAAGCTCAGGCTCCCGGGCATGGTATTGGATCAGGCGGGCTGCCCGCTCCGGATGCAGCAGGTTGGCGACTGTGATACCGGCCAGGGTCTCGGCAGCGCCCAGAGGATCGAAGGTGATCCCGGTGTAACCGGGGAAGAGCTCCCGCGTCTGTTGCAGGCCGGGGGCTCGGGGGGGCAGGATCTTCAGAATGTGCTCGGGAACCGCCAGGTTCTCAGGAGCCAGGGTGCGAAGCAGTTCGTCCAGGGCCCGGTGCTGTTCCTGGGCCGGGACAAAAAACGGATTTTCCTGCGCCCCGCCTCGGACCGTGTGCCCATAATACAGGCCGCCGAGGACACTGGCCGCGGCCTCGATCTGGAAGCGGCAGAACAGATACACCGGAACCAGGACCTCTTCCAGCTCGGCCATGGGTGCTCCCAAGGGGACTTTATTCTCGGAGAAATTGGCAAGCGCGATGGCGCGCACCTTCATCTTGTGGATAAGCTCGTCCACCGGATCGGTGCCGGTGTCCCAGTCATTGGACAGGGGATGGGCCCCACCCGCAGGCGCAGCATCTTGATTGGTAAGGTACAACAGGCCGCCTGTGAAGGCATTGTCGAGGATGGCCTTCAGCTCCGCTTCTTCGTCCACACCATCGGGAAAGTCCTGGTAGCCGTACGCGACACAGACCTTGTCCCAGGCTCCGATCCCGACATCATAAGCATCGGAGAGGTCCAGTTGGCCTGCGGCCGTGATCTTGACTCTGGGATGCGGGTAATCCATGACCGAGGCGCGGTCGTTGACACTGGACGCGTAGTTGTGCCCCACTCCCAGGGTGTGCCCCACTTCATGCGCGGAAAGCTGGCGGATGCGGGCCAGACCCAGTTCCACGGCCGCCCGCGTGGCGTCGGGGCTGCCGTTGTACTCGCCGGTCAACCCGAACGCGATCAGGAAGTCCTGACGGATTCTCTGCGACCCGAGCGCGACATGTCCCTTGATGATCTCGCCGGTGCGGGGGTCTGTTACCGAGCCTCCGTACGACCACCCGCGGGTAGAGCGGTGCACCCAGTTGACCATGTTGTAGCGCACATCCATGGGATCTGCCCCTTCCGGGAGGATCTTGACCTGAAAGGCGTTGCGATAACCGATGGCTTCGAACGCCTGGTTCCACCAGCTGGCGCCTTCCAGCAGCGCACTGCGTATCGGTTCGGGAGCCGCACGATCGATGTAGTACACGATGGGCTCCACTGGATCGCTGATCCGAGCATTGGGGTCTTTTTTCTGGAGGCGGTGGCGGGCGATCAGCTTCTTCTGCAAAGGCTGATCAATAGGCACAGCAAAATCCATATACCCGGACCGGCCGCCAAACATGGAGCGGGGATCCCAGATGCGGGGTTCGTAGCCGGGACCGGGCAGCTCGACCAGGGAGTGGTGCTGGCGGAGGGTGATAGACGAGGGATCCGGTGCGACCTGGCGGACAGAGTTGCCTGCATCCCCGGCCGTAAATGTCAGAAGTGCCTCCAGTTCCGTATTCTTGGGAAAATTCCTGGTGTTGGCCAGGTACACGGCCGAGCGGGAGACATCCAGCCGGAAGTTCCCCTGCCGGGAGCGCCGGATGCGGTCCGCAGCGCCATGCGCATCGCGCATCAGGAACGGCGTGAGGTCGACGAGAACACGCCCCTCTTCCTCGGCTTCGACCTTGAAGCCCCAGATGACAGACTGGGCAAAGGCGTCCCGCACAGCCTTGCGTTCATCCGGATCGTCGCTGTCGGCCCGGTAGGCATAGTTAGGCTGCATGAGCAGCACCTTGGGACCGATGCGCAGAAACTTCACGACGCGGCTGCGGCCCAACTGGCTCCGGTCGAGT
>JAUWTO010000311.1 GCA_030614685.1 Candidatus Aminicenantota bacterium | reverse complement strand
GGGGGGGGGGGGGGGGGGGGGGGGTGCACGGCGGGTCTTCCGGTCGGACTGAACAGGCCGGGTAGAACGACGATAAGGAGCCTACGGGAGCAAGACCGCTTTCCCAAAAAGAAAGGAGGCGGCCCGTTCTGGTTCGGGCCGCCCCCGGGCCTCATCCAACAAAGGGTCGAGGTTGTGTTTCTTTCTTCATATATATTGGTCGTTTTTCCCCTCAAGCAGGGGAAGTCCAATGAACTTTTCGAGCGTATATTTCGTAAAACAGATTGTATCCGGGAGAGAGAGGAGAGACGTATGTTCAAGAACACCGTCCTGACAGCGCTCAGGAACATCCGTAAACACAAGGGATATTCGTTCATCAACATCGCGGGACTGGCCATCGGCATGGCCTGCTGCATCCTGATCATCATCTTCATCATGACCGAGCTGAGCTACGACAAATTCCATACGGAGGCCAACCGGATCTACCGCCTGGGTTTGGACGCGGCATTGGGGGAAAGGATCATCAACATGCCGGTTAGCAACAACCCGACCGCGCCCGTCCTGGTCAAGGACTACCCGGAGGTGGAAAGCGCGGTGCGGATAAGACCCTGGCGAGCCCGGACCTCCATCACCTATCAGGGGATTCAGTTCTACGAAGGAGGTGTGTTCTGGGCGGACCGGTCATTCTTCAAGGTCTTCAGCTTTCCTCTCATCCAGGGCGACCCCGAGACAGTACTCCAGACCGCCAACTCCAAGGTGCTCACCGAAAGCACGGCGAAGAAATATTTCGGTGACGAGGACCCCGTGGGAAAGGCGTTGAAGGTCAACAACCAGACAGATTACATGGTGACCGGTGTGTGCCGGGACGTTCCCCAGAATTCCCACTTCCGCTTCGACATGCTGGCTTCGTTCGAGACGGCGTTTGCCCAGAACCGCCAGATGGCGGTAGTCTGGCTCAACTTTAACAACTACACCTATCTGCTGCTCAGCGAAGACGCGGATCCGGCCGAGCTGGAGGCCAAGTTCCCGGCCCTTATCGAACAGTACATGGGCAGAGACCTCAAGGCCATCGGCGGGACCATGAGTTTTTTCCTGCAGCCCCTGACCGACATCCACCTCCACTCCAACCTGGAGGGTGAGATCCAGGGGAACGGCAGCATCCTCTACGTCTACATATTCGCGGCCATCGCACTGTTCATCCTGATTATCGCCTGTGTCAACTTCATGAACCTGGCTACGGCCCGCTCGGCCACCCGAGCCCGGGAAGTCAGCATGCGCAAGGTGGCGGGGGCTTATAAAGGGGCCCTGGTCCGCCAGTTCCTGGGGGAGACCGTGATCTACAGCATCATCGCCTTGGGTTTCTCCCTGCTGCTGGTGTGGCTGGCCCTTCCCTATTTCAGCGCCATCTCCGGGATCGAGATGAAGATGCGGCCGGAACTGGTTCCCTGGCTGATTCCCACCTTCATCGGCCTCATCGTTTTCGTGGGCCTGGTGGCGGGCAGCTACCCGGCCCTGTATCTCTCCTCATTCGAGCCGGCCACCGTGCTTAAGGGCTCCATCAAGGCCGGAAAGGCCGGGTCCCGCTTCCGCGGCATCCTGGTCGTCGGTCAGTTCATCGTCTCCATCGCACTCATCATCGGAACCTCACTCCTCCTGAATCAGATCCGGTACATGAAGAAAAAAGAGCTGGGCTTCGACAAATCCAACATCCTGGTGACCCGCATCAGGGACCGTCAGATGCTCCAGGCCCTGGACTCCATCAAGACCCAGCTCAAACAGATCCCCGGGGTCCTGGCCGCGGCCTCCTCGTCCATCGTCCCGGGCGGGCAGCCCAATGTGAGCGTATTTGTCCCGGAAGGATTCGCTGACGACGAGTCACAGATAATGGAGCAGTATCAGGTCGATGAGGACTTTTTCCCGATATTGGGAATCGAGGTCGTGCAGGGACGCAATTTCTCCCAGGAGTTCAGCACCGATCCGGAGGAGGCGGTGATAGTCAACCAGACGGCAGCCAAGAAGTTCGGCTGGGACGATCCCATAGGCAAGACCATCCGCTTCCCGGATGACATCAACTCGGAGAACCAGTTGGTATTCGCGACGCGGACCGTGGTCGGCGTCATCGAAGACTTTCACCTGGCTTCGCTGCACAAGGTGATCGCCCCCCAGATCGTATACTACGGGCCCGCAAGGACCCTGTCCCTGCGACTCAGCCCCGAGAACACATCCGCCACCCTGAGCCTGCTCAAGGAGAGATGGAGCGCTATCGACCCGGCGCGCCCGCTGGATTATTTTTTCCTGGACGAATCATTCGATGCCCAGTACCGGGCGGAGGAGCGGCTGAGCGGCATCTTCTCCTCCTTTACCGTATTCGCCATCTTCATCGCATGCTTGGGGTTGTTCGGCATGGCTTCGTACATGGCGGAACAGCGCACCAAGGAGATCGGTATCCGGAAGGTGCTCGGGGCAACCGTGCCCGGCGTCGTGTCGCTGCTGGCACGCGACTTCGTCAAGCTGGTCCTGATCGCCAACCTGGTGGCCTGGCCGCTCGCCTATTTCGCCATGAACTCCTGGCTGCAGAACTTCGCCTACCGCACCGGGATCGCCCCCTGGATCTTCCTCCTGACGGGGGCGGCGGCCATGGCGATCGCCCTGCTCACCGTCAGCTACCAGTCCATCCGGGCCGCCCTTTCCGACCCGGTCCGCGCCCTCAAGTACGAATAAAAAAGCAGAAAAAGGGGACAGGTGAAAAGTAAAAAACGGGACAGTCCCCTTTTTTTTGCTTGTGCGTGGTCTTCAATCAGAGATGACTTCTACGTGCAGCTCGCACCCCTCATCCAATTCCTTCAGATAGAAGAACCGTCCCTCATCTATGCAGAACAGGCGCACTCCGGTCCC
>JAUWTO010000185.1 GCA_030614685.1 Candidatus Aminicenantota bacterium | reverse complement strand
CCCCACAGAGATGGCTGTCTGCATCTTCTGCTGCCCGTACTGGGATTTTTCCTTTCCCACCCGCACCTGAGCCTTGCGCAGGCGTTCTTCCAGGCTCGCCAGCTTAGGCCCATATTGTTTTCTGAGTTTTTCGATGGCCAGGTCGCGCTTCTCGTGCTGCAGGTGTGCCAGGCGGCCCCGGAAATCTCCCTCTTTTTCGTCTACCGCCGAGAACTTTTTGTATTCCGGACACTCTAAGATGCGCAGTGTGTGATTCTGGTACAGGAAATTCGCCAGGCTCTTCCCCCAGCGGCTGTAACTGCTGGCCTTGGTGGCACTTCCCGAGAGCGTGGCGAACCGGGCATCGGTGGGTGCCACGCGGTCCAAAGCATTCCTGTCCAGAGCCACTACGTCGGCCTCCTCCCAAGGCACAGCCAGGTCCACGCCGGATAGGGAAGACAGGAGATCCAGAGACACCCACTGGTCGATGCCGGCCCGGGTGTTCACAAAGTGCAGGCGGCCGGTCCCCAGGAGGGCGGGCCGGTAGATCAGAGTGTCGGCGCCGGAAAGCGCCCCCTGGCGGGGAAGGTAGAACTGGGCCACCTGGGAGGGGATCGTGGGCTGCGCCTCCTGTTTTTTGCGCAGCGCTTTACTCACCGTCTTTGTGGGAGGCTTGGTCAATGCCGATTGAGGCGTGGGTGCTGCCTCGATTTTCCGGTCCTGCATCAGGGTTTTGATCTGTGTCCGTGTCAGGGGACCCCTCAGGAAGGAGAGGACCCAGCGGGTCTGGAAGAGCTCGGGCCGGTCCTCGTGCACGTTGTGCATGAGAAAAACCCTCTTGCCCAGTCCGGACAGGGTTTTGTCGATCTCCTGGCGGTCGAAGGCCGTGCCCGTGGACTGGGAGGCGCCCTCCAGCCCATCCAGAACTCTCTGTTTGTCGCGGTCGGTCTGCAGGCGTCCGATGAACCAGGTGCCGGCGTTGGCCAATCCTTTGTAGTCCAGGTCCACCGGATTCTGAGTGGCCAGCACCACACCGAGGCCGTAGGCCCGGGCCTGCTTGAGGAGGGTCAGCATGGGTTTCTTGGACGGGGGGGCTGCGGTGGGCGGGAAATATCCGAAGATCTCGTCCATGTAGAGCAGCGCCCGCAGCGATGTGGTCCCGGGCTGAGTCCGCATCCAGGCGACCAGTTCGTTGAGGAGCAGGGTCACGAAGAACATGCGTTCTGAATCGGAAAGGTGGGCGATGGACAGGACAGAGATACAGGGTTTTCCTTGAGGCGTGTACAGGAGGCTGCCGATATCCAGCGGCTGTCCCTCCATCCAGGTGGAGAAGCCCGGAGAGGCCAGGAGGTTGTTGAGGCTGATGGCCAGCTCGAAGCGCTCCTTCGAGGGATAGAACGATTCCAGGTCAAAGACTCCCACCTGAGCAAAGGGAGGCGTCTGGATCTCCTTGATCAGCGCGGCGATGTCCAGACTGCGGCCTTCTTCCCAGGCTGTGTTCAGGATGTTGGCGAGGAGGATGTGCTCTCTGCTGCGGATCGGGTCAGCGGCGATGCCCAGGAGGGCCAGGAGACCGGAGACCGTGGACAGCACCCGGTCGCGCATGCCGTCCGGATCATCGGCCAGCAGGGCCGAGGGTGCGTCACAGGAACGCAGAACCCGGAGCTGCCTGCCGGCTGTTCCTCCCGGCGTATAGATGTTGACATCGACGGCCTGCTTGAAGCGTGCGATCCGTGCCGGGTCCTGGTCCCAGTCGGCCAGGCCCTTACGCCAGGTGTCAGCTGTCTTGCGGGCCAGTTCCGCTGTTGTCAGCCCCTTACGCACGGCCGCGTCAGGATCGATCCAGGGCAGAAAATCATCGGATTTGAGCTCTGGAAATGTCAGCAGGAGATTGCCCATGTCGCCCTTGGGATCGATGACCAGGGCCGGTATGCCGTCGATGGCGGCTTCCTCGAGCAGCCCGATACCCAGACCGGTCTTGCCGCTCCCGGTCATGCCAACGCAGACCGCATGGGTGGTCAGGTCCTTGGAGTCATACAGGAGCCATTCGTTCCGAGTATGGCCTTGTTCACGGTCAAAAATCTTTCCCAGGTAGAATGCCCCCAGCTTTTCATAATCCGGCATTTGTATTTCTCCTTCCATCCCGATATTGATCGTTTAAGTGTGCGCTAATATACCATATTTTCCAGGGGAACGCATGTTAGCATTATTCTCCATCCCCAGTAGCGCGTAGATGGAGCTGTTGACATCCCTGAACAGGGCTCTTGCCTGGTTCGGTCTGTTGGATTATGCGTCGTTCGGCAGCCTCAGTATTTAGGGATCCAGAGATAGGCCACAACACCGGCATGGTCAGACGGCCAGAGCCCGGACGGGGTGCGGTCGGCCAGTTCATCTCCTGTCACGTCCATAACCGTCGTGCCGATGTCCTGTTTCCCATCGGTGTAGACATTGCTGCGGACCCAGATGTGATCGATCCTCTCGTACATGTCGACAGTCTCGTTGCGCAGGCCGTAGTCATGGCCGTAGGTGAAGCCCTTCTTGTTGTACGTCAGCTCAGATCTGCCATCGAAACGGCGCCAGGCATCGACGTATCCGTTGTTCTTTATGAACTGGTACGTGTCGTGTTTGTTGGCCTGCGAATTGAAATCGCCCACCAGGATGATCTGGTTGGTCTGCATCGAGAGTATGGTCAGCAACTCCTGGATCTGGGCCAGCTGCAGGGGCAGCAGCTCCGGAACCGTAACGACCTCCAGGTGTGTGTTGACGAAATGGAAGGTCCGGTTGCGCACTTTGGCGTCCACCGCCACCCAGCCCCTGGGAACCGTGATCCCGGCCGAGGGGACGATAAGCTGGGCCTGATAGTGCCCTTTGTACATGGCTAGGATCTCGACATCATCCCGGGCCAGGATCACGTCGAAGTCCGTGACCCGCACGTCGCTGAATTGGGATGCGGCCTCGGGATTATACATCGGGACTTCGAAATCGATGTTCTGGACCCTGGCCGCCACTTGGTAATCCAGGCCCTCGGCTGCCAGGGCTGCCTGGAATATCTTAAGGTAGTTGAACAGTACCTGTGTGGCCGGCTCAGTGCCTCCTATTACCGCATCGCTCTCTTTCTGAAACCGGATGGTGTAGACCTCCTGCAGCCCGATCAAGTGAGGTTTGTGCATCTTGACCTCTTTTGCCAGGGCCAGGGCCCGCTCCGGGAAATTGGTGGACATCATCTGGGCAAAGGCCACGGCCGCCAGGACAGGCACTTCGCTTGGATCCTGGGCCCCCAAAATGATATCCACATCCGCGCCGATGTAGATGTTTCGGGTCATGACCTTCAATCGCGCTTCTCCTGCTGTTTCCATTATCAGGTCCAGCTGGTCGCTCTGCGCGTTCGCCTCCCATCCACACAGTAGAATAAGACATGCCAAAGCCGGGATGAGGATTCTTTTTTTCATTTTTGCCTCCTTTTGCCTTGTCGCCGCCGGACGGGTCCTGCTGGAAAAATCTAAGAAAGATAAAACATAAAAAAGGACTCGCATTCTGAGTGCCCAGTGCCCCCTCACGGTGACTTCTAGCTGATACAAGTAATCTACTTCTCTTCCTCCCCAAAATCAAGCTCATCCGGGATTATTCATAAAAGCTGCAGACATTATTAATACTAAAAACATTTGTTCCAATTGTCTGCAGCTTTTACCCTACGGGCGCGCCGATCTCAGCACATCAACTTCATCGTGGCCCAATCGCCGTAGATAACTACGGCTCATGCGCCACTTCTTTGTTGCTGCACCAATCTCGGCCCGTGACTAATCCCTCTCTATCCGGGATTGTTCATAAAGAATGTCGACACTCTGGACTTGAAAATGAAAATATTCTTATGTCGACATTCTTTACCCTACGGGCGAGCGAATCTCACCACATCGACTTCGTCATGGCCCAATCGTCGTAGAATGGAGGATTTTATGACCTGCAGTTATAAAAAACACCAAAATGAGCTGTTTTTGTAACCCTAGGTTATAAGGGTTTACGCAGAGTTATAAAAAACGGGCAAATCCGGATTTTTGATGACTGCAGGTTATAAATTTTGACACTCTCATGAGCATGTGAAAAAATGTTCTGCAGAAAGAGGTCGAATAGGTGAAGAGAAGGGCATTTCTTCGAGTCCTGGGGCACACCGGGGCCGCGGCCCTGGCCGGAGGAGGCCTGGGCTGCGCAGCGGCAGACAAGGCCCCCAACATCATCTACATCCTGGCAGACGACCTGGGCTATGGCGAACTGGGCTGCTACGGCCAGCAGATCATCCGCACCCCATACCTCGACCGCATGGCCGCAGAGGGGATGCGCTTTACTCAGCACTACGCCGGGAGCCCGGTGTGCGCGCCCTCCCGCTGTGTCCTGCTCACCGGGAAGCACACGGGCCATGCCTTCATACGCAACAACGGCCGCCCTGCGGGCCGGACACACGACCCGGAAGCCGGCATTTTCGCCGGACAGAATCCCATTCCCGATTCCGAGGTCACCGTCGCAGAGGCCCTGAAAGCTAAAGGGTATGCCACCGCCGCCATCGGTAAGTGGGGCCTGGGCTATCCGGGCTCCTCGGGCGACCCCAACCAGCAGGGCTTTGACCTGTTCTACGGGTACAACTGCCAGGTCCAAGCCCACAATCACTACCCGCGTTTTCTGCTGCGCAACCGGCAGCTGGAGGCCCTGGAGGGCAATGACCGGACCCTGTCGGGACGTCACTACTCCCAGGACCTCTTCATCCGGGAGGCTAAACAGTTCATCCGGCAGAATCGCAGCCGCCGAT
>JAUWTO010000225.1 GCA_030614685.1 Candidatus Aminicenantota bacterium | reverse complement strand
CCAAATGCATCGGGTGCATGTCCTGTGTCGAGGCTTGCCCCTTCCCCCCGGGCCGGGCGATCTGGAACTTTCAGGAAGATCACGCCCAGAAATGTGACCTCTGTTCCGATGCCCCCTACTTTGAGGAACAAGGCGGTCCCCAGGGGAAGCAGGCTTGCGTGGAGGTATGTCCCGTGGGGGCCATTAAGTTCGTCAAGGAAATCCCGCAGCAGAAAGGAGACGACGGCTACAAGGTTAATCTTAGGGAGCCCGTCTGGCGCATCCTGGGGTACCCGGCGGAGCGAGGGAGGGACTCAAAATGAACGGCTATGCCGGAAACATATTGAAGGTGGATCTGAGCGCCGGTGAGATCTCCTCCATCCCCACTGAACGATACGAATCGTGGGTGGGGGGTCATGGAATGGGATCGGCTATCTTCTGGGATCATGTCAAGGACAAGAGCATCGACGGCTTTGATCCTGCCAACGTGGTCACCATCATGACCTCGCCCCTGTGCGGTACCCTGGCGCCCGCGGCCTCGGCCCGGACCGAGGTCCAATGCATCGGTGTCCAGTCCTATCCCACCGGGTGGTTTACCCGTAGCAACTTCGGCGGGCGTTTCTCCTCCATGCTCAAGTTCGCCGGCTGGGATGGGATCGTCATTCAGGGCAGAGCCTCCCAGCCGGTCTGGATCGACATAAGGAACGACAAGGTCCTCATCAAAGAGGCCGGGCGGTTGTGGGGCCTGGATACTGTCGAAACCCAGCAAACCATCTGGTCCGATGTCATGAAGGGTGGGGACTCCAGTACCTGGATGAAGTTGGGTTCTGCGGACGGGGAGCGCACCACTCAGAGGCCGGCTGTCTTGACCATCGGGCCGGCCGGCGAGAACCTGAGCCGGATGGCCTGCCTCATCCACGATGCCGGCAACGCCGCGGGCCAGGGTGGGTTCGGGGCGGTCTGGGGCTCCAAAAACCTGAAAGCCATAAGTGTGATCGGAACCGGCGACATCAAGGTGCACGACGCCAAAGCCCTCATGAGTGCGCGGCTGTGGCAGAAGAAGAACTATGCCTTCGATCTCAAGAAGCTGAAACGAATAAGCAGTGGAACGGAGTTCCAGAACCCGCCGATGCCGACGATCCTCTGGGGGTTTCCCATAGGAACGTGGCGGCCTCAGATCGGACAGCGGCCCCAGGCCTGTGTGGGGTGCCATTCCGGCTGCCGAGCCCGCTTTCAGGACGGGCTGGCCAATGAGGCGACCTGCTATGCCACGGTGTTCTACGTCGGGTGCCGGTCCATGGAGATCCAACGCAAGGCTACGGACCTGATCAACAGATACGGGCTCACTGCCCATGAGATTCTCTACTGCCTGCTCTACCTTAATGACCTCCGTATACGAGGAATCCTGGGGCCCGGTAAAGCCATCGACTGCCCGCTCGATTTCAAGACATACGGCGGCCTGCCGTTCGTGGAGCGATTCGTCAAGATGGTGGCCTACCGCGGTGACGGCAAGGGAGGCTCCCATCCTTTCGGGGAAACGATCGCCGAAGGGACCGTAAGGGCCTCCAAAGAATGGGGCCGGCTGGATGAGGATCTGAAAAGCGGACTCCTCCCCTTCCCCTTTTGGGGCCTCCCGGTTCACAAGGAACCGGTGGGACAGCTGGAATGGGGCTACGGGACAATCCTGGGAGACAGGGACATCAACGAGCACGATTTTGATTCCATGAAATGGGATGCCTCAGCCTTTTTGACGAGCGGGTCGAGGCCTCAGGCCTCGGCGGAAGACCTGGTGCGCATCTACACAGACAAGATGGTCCCATTCGAGGGCGACCGGCTTATGCTGGATTACAGCGCCGAAAACATGTACTCGGAGCACATCGCCAAACTCGTATCCTGGCACAGGTACTACACCCGGTTCTGGAAACAGTCGGCCATGTTCTGCGACTTCCGCTGGCCGGATTTCTTAAACCAGTACGCCCCGGGGAAGATCGGTTCGACCGGTTTGGCGGAACCAAAATTCTTGAACGCGGTCACGGGGAAAAATCTCACGTTCCGTGACGGCATGAAGTTGGGACAAAAGATCTGGAATCTGGATCACGCCATCTGGACGCTCCAAGGCAGACACCGGGACATGGTCCATTTCGCGGAGTACATCTACCGCAACAAGAGTGTGGGGGTGGAGGGCCCGGTCCTGGGAATGACCGGCAGGAAAAACGGCAAGTGGGTCTATTTCAACGCCCTGGGACGGCGCATGATCAGGAGCAAATTCGAAGAATTCAAAACCAGGTTTTACAAGCTGCAGGGCTGGGATACGGAATCCGGGTTTCCCAAGAGAAGCGCTCTCCAGGCACTAGGCTTGAGCCGGGTGGCCGACGAACTGGAACGGCGCCAAAACTTGGGGAAAGAAAACGGGGGGGAATGACATCATGCCGGCTTGAAAAAAACCTATCACACGCAATACGGAGAAATCAATATTATCCAGGTGACAGAATCAAATCATAATGACCTTTTGTTCCAAAAGAATATCGACCAGATCCATGATCTCAGGCAGGCAGTCTTCACCAAGTCCTGCTTTCCGCATAATGTCCATGACCGATGATGGCGGTTGGGTGGGAAAAGGGAGGTGAAAGAGAAATCGGCCCTGGCAATCAGTCAGGCTCAAGCGCCGCTCTTCACGGGAGCGTCCCCTGCCCTCATAAAGATGAACGGTGGAGATCCGTTCGCCACGCCCCTCCTTGAACAGGGCGCCTGAATTTTTGCGCTCTTTTATTTTCCAGGCCGCACCGGATATATGGGGTTGGGGATCATACAGGTCATCGAGATCGATTGAGAAATGTATGGTTTTCTCCTTGAGAGAGTACCTGAAGTAGGGCCGCTTGCCCTCGGCCGCCTCCCGTTTGTTAAGAAGGCCCGCTTCCTCCAGCCCTTCCAGGAAATCCTGGGCGGTCTTGATGTGGATGTTCAAACGGGCCGCCGCTTCCGAGGCGGAGATATCCCGGTACATCACCAGCAAAGTCAGGAAATCCTTGGCATATTCCTTGGCCACCAGGGCGGCCAACCGGCGCGACCGTTCGAACGAAATAGCGTCTTTACTGTTCATCGGGCTGTCCTTTTCCGGAGGAATTAAGCAAGGCAAAAACCTTATCGGGCGCTCCCTCTCTATACCACTGCATGAACTGTTTGAAGAGGTCCCCCAGGGAGACACATAGCTGGTCGAAGGTCAATTCTTCCTTGTATTTTTGATAATCGTTCTTGGCGATCCGCACTGTGACCTGACCGGCATCCGTGAAGGCCACATAGGTACCCTTTTTATAGTTTCTTTTCAAGAACAGCATGTAGCTCCACATGTATTCCGGGATAACCAAGACCACCCTGTCCGATTCAATAAAGGGAAAGGCGATGACATTTTTTTTAAGATAGCGCGCCAACCCGAGGGCATCCTCCCGGGTGAATTCGGCGGGACCGGTGGGAAAAGGCCGGGACGTGAAGCCATCGGTCGTTCCGGTCACCGGCTTGGCGGCAAGCTGCAGGATCTCCTTATAGCGCCAGTTGATCCGCTTGGATATCAAAACAAAGACAAAGGCAATAAGAAAAAGAGCCGAGGCTACGGCAAAGATCTCGTGCCCGGGATGATCGGCGAAAGGAGGAAAAAAAGTCAACCACCAGAGGGTGTACATGCCCGTAGGAATCAGATATATCCAATTCCGCGTTCGCAGGAGAACAATAAAGTGGATCACTGCCATCAGAATTTGGGCGGAACCGAAGGTCCAGTCGAATCCGGGAGGTCCGAAGAAGATCCGGCCAAAAATCATAGACCCGACAAGGAGGAGGGTGAATATGGTCATCCCGATCTGGATAGGCTTCATTTTGACTGGGTGTTCCATGAAAAGCTCCTTTTGTATATTCCTTTTAAACTTCATTTCATTTAAACTGTAATATAAATAAACTGTAATGTCAAGTCAAAATATGAGGAATTCGAGGATTTTTCATCCGATGGAAGGAGAGAGATATTTAT
>JAUWTO010000310.1 GCA_030614685.1 Candidatus Aminicenantota bacterium | reverse complement strand
TCCTCCCGGCCTGTGGTGAATTCGGAGTCTAGATATTCCTGAGTGGGGAACGGGCTCTTCTGTCCCTCCAGCTTGTAGCGGGAATACCCGGAGCCCAGGCTCAGGCTGAAATGCGGAGTGATGAAGAGACCGAACTCCAGTGTCATGGCCTCCCCCCAGCCCAATGCCCTCTGGTCTGCCAGAGCCACGTATGGCTGATATTCTGGGGGGGCCTCCAGTGTTTCTTGGATGCCTGTGGCATAGGTCGCGCCGACGCTGATCCTAACCCAGGGCTTCTGGGCCGAAAGAGTTGAGACCGTCAGGGAACAAAAGACCAGGATCCAGAGAACATGGGCGAGGCTTATCCTGGTGGGGGGTTTGTTTTCTTTCAGCATGGTATGAACTTTCCAATATACGGCAATATCGGCCGTAGCGCAACTCGCTGCATGGCCCGAGGGAGGCGTTGACCCTGAGCTGAGGGTGTGGTATATGCTTGGCAGACCGGTTATGACATCCGCACAAAAGCGCTGGAGCCTGATCGCTTTCCTGATCCTGACGGCAGGGATCTGCCTGCATACGGCAGTGGTCAAGAAGCCTCTGAATTACTCTGTGGTAACAAATGCTGCTGGGAACATCCTGGGTGGGCACAATCCCTATGCCCCCCAGCCGGCCCTCGATTTTTTCAAGTACAGCCCCCTGGCCGGACTCCTGACGGTACCCTTTTCTCTGCTCAGAGATGAGGTGGGACTTTTCCTGTTCATTTTCTTCCAGTACTGGCTGTTTTTCTGGGGATTCCAGCGCTGGGCCCGATCAGCGGGCTGCCCGCTCGACATGCGGATCTCATATCTCCTGGTGGCGGCTTTTTCCGTGCTTTTCGACACCACCGTGGCCATCCAGAACGCCCAGGTGAATGCCGGCATCCTCGGGCTCATGCTCCTGGCGGCGGCCCAGTATGCGGAAAACAAGCCTGTCCGCTCCGGGCTGCTGCTTTCCCTGGCCGCCAACCTCAAGCTGTTCCCTTTCACACTGGGGCTGTGTCTCTTGATGGGATTCAGAAAAAAATACTGGGCGGCGTTCTGGGGCGGGCTCGTGCTCTGGTTCACCCTGCCCGCGGCGGCCGTCGGGTGGAGCCGCAACCTCGAGCTGCTCAAGCAGTGGGCCGGACTCATGTCCTGGGACCAGGCCCGCAGCCTGGACATGCTGGACCTGGCCAGCTTCCTGGAACTGCACCTGGGCTGGTCCTCATGGTGGCGCGAACCACTGGCCCTGTTGGTGGGGGTGGCTATCGGTCTGACGACCCTGTATCTTTTCCGCGGCCGGCAGAACAGCCTGCTGTACAGGTTTCTTCTCCCTGTGAACGGCCTCTACATTCTGCTCTTCTCGTATCTGAGTGAATCCCCCACATCCATCCTGGCTGTGGCCGCCATCTTCCTCATCGGAATAGAGGCCCTGGAGGCGGAATCCCACCGCAGGATCTTCTGGTTTGTGTGGGCGGGATCACTCGCTCTGGTGCCGCTGTTTTACTCGGACCTGGTCCCCAGGACGTGGAATGTGTGGGCGCAGGCCGTGAACCTGAACACGATCGGTTATGTGTGGACGGCAGTGGCCTGCCTCTTTCTGATAATAAGACACGCCAGGAGACCGGCTGCCGTGCTCCAGGAAGATCCGGTCCCTATTTAATCCGCTTGATGATGTGCCAGCCGAATTTGCTTCTCAGGGGATGATAAGCCGCCATGCCGACCTCTGCCACTTCGAGGCTGAAACTTACATCGCCGAATGATTTGACCATGCGGTGACGGGCCATCTCCCCCTGGGATCCATCCGGCTGAACGCCGGTGTTGGACATGCGGTAAATACCCTCACCGGAATCGTCCGAGTACTCCTTCATCATCGTGTCGAAGTCCTCGCCCTGCCGGGCTCGGAACAGGAGTTCCTTGGCCAGGGTCTCGGCTTCTTCCTGGCTGCGGGTAACTTTGACGCGCTCATCGGCACCCTTAAAGGAGATCAGAATGTGTTGGACCTCCACGCGGTCCGGCTCTTCTTGCTGGACGGCCCGGCTGATGACGGGGAGCGATAGGGTCAGGGTCAGCACCAGCAGCCCCAGGCAGGTCTTTCTGGCTGTCATGCTTATTTTGCTTTCTCGCCCCAGCGGTCTTTCAAGATGATCTCGATGGATCCGCTGATCGAGGGATCGTTCTTGTCCTGCACCTTGATGGTGATTATATCCCCTTCCTCAAAACCCGGGTTCTTGAAATACACTCGGGTAAAGAAGCCAATGTTGCTCGAGATGGATCCTCCTTCCGTGCCGACCATGGATTCTGTACGCCCTGGAAAGAAATTCACGTTCTCCTGGAAGTCGTAGCCCCTCAGTTTGGAGGTGATCAGCGCCTGCTTGCCCATGCGTTGGTATGTACCGAGGTCGCGGTTGTCCCGGTTGTAGCTGCTGCGGAGTTCCGCCAGGGTCGGCATCTTGTATTCCTGGCCGTTGTGGATCAGGGTTACGCTGTCCCGGTTAATGGCGGCCTTCGCATCCCTGTCTGCGCCTAAGAATAGATAAAAGGGAGTGTAGGGGCTCTTGAGGTCCCGGATCACCAGCACGGCATCCGCCGCAATGTTGATCTGTCCTGCGTCGTTGTGATAAGCGTTCTGGCCGATGTATTCGTTATCGGCCGAAAGTGATACCGTGATGAACAGCACCACCAATAATATCATCCATTTCTTCATTGTATTCTCCTCTTTGCTTCTCTGTGTAGAAGCATTTCATTATAGCAGTTCGGGCCTTTTTTGGCAATCGCACCCCTGGGATCTTGGGGCCCATCCACCTTAGATTGACCGGTCCTGGCGGCTGTGGTATACACGGGAGAGAGGGATCGGGAGAGAGAAGCATGAATCGAAAATGCCGC
>JAUWTO010000246.1 GCA_030614685.1 Candidatus Aminicenantota bacterium | reverse complement strand
CCCAGGGCCGAGAGGATAAGCAGGGCCGACAGTGCCCCGGACAGAGCCGTGGTCAAAGGAGACTGCCGCAGACGTTTGGCCAGAAGCACCGTACCGAAGACGAATCCCAGGCCCAGAAGGAGGAAAGGGAGCCGCAGCTGAAGAAGCTGCGCGCTGTTGCCCAACCCCATAAAATCAGAATACATCAGTGGTGTGTGGAATCCGAATATGTCGGGGATAAAGTAGCCTTTGTTTCCCAAGACGATCAGGCTGAGGGAGGACACGGCCAGGCCCAGCAGTATGACGGCAGCCTGGCTCCGGATGGTCACTCCCAGGAGGAAGGCCAGGCCGATCAGGAACACCAGCGTGGGGAGGTTGAGGGCCAGGAAGTAGTGGAGGTAGGCCTGGATGCTCAGGGGCGTGTCTGAAAGAAACAGATGGATCAGGGCAGTGATGATGCCGACGAGGATGTTCATCAGCAGAAAGAGGCCGAGCACCCCGAGGAACTTGCCGAGGATATAGCTGGTGTTGGAGAAGGACCGGGAGAAGATGACCTGGGTGGAATCCGTCCGCCTGTCCCGTTTGAAGAATTCGGAGGCCAGGAAGATCACGATGATGCCCTGGAAGACATTGAAGAGCTTGAAGCTGAACAGCGGGATGGATCCCGACAGGGACCGGAAGTAGTAGGGGAAGGCAAAGGAGGGAGCAGCGATCCCGGCCGTCAACAGGCCCAGAAGAATGAGGCCCAGCAGGGCGAATATGCGAAAGCCCCACGACCTCAGGAGAATCTTGGCCTCATAAGTGGCGATTTTTAGACAGATCATTGCAGATTTCATGGCTCTATCCTGATTCCTTATTGTCAATTTTTCCGGACAGGCGGCCCGCAGCCGACTTCTGCATGTAATGGATGTAGGCATCCTCCAGATTGGGTTCAGCCGGAACAGCCTCAGGCGTGTCCGGATCCTCCGCCACGATCCGCAGTTCGTATCCGCCTTCCGAGGGACCCGTGGAGATGACCGGGAATCGTTCCTTCCATTCGTCCATGTCTTCATAGCCGGTGGAGATGGTCCAGACCTTCCCGCGGGCGCTGTCCACCAGTTCGGACGGTGGGCCGTGAAAGACGATGCGTCCCAGGTCCATGAGCGCGATGGTCTCGCAGGTGGAGGAGATATCACCCACGATGTGGGTGGACAGAAGAATGATCCGGTCCTGGGCAGAGAGGTCAGACATAAGGTTGCGGAACCGGATCCGTTCCTCCGGGTCCAGGCCGACCGTGGGTTCGTCCACAACCAGGAGCGGAGGGTCGCCGATCAGGGTTTGGGCGATGCCCAGCCTCCTCTTCATGCCGCCGGAGAGCTTCCCCGTCAGGCGGTCCCTGGCTTCGAAGAGGCCCACGGTTTCCAGCAGCAGGTCGATCCTGTCCCGGCGCTGGTTCTTGGACAGGATGCCGTTGAGGCAGGCGCTGTAGTCCATGAACTCCCAGACCGTCAGCTTGGCGAAGACGGAAAAATCCTGGGGGAGATAGCCGATCTGCCGCCTGATCTCCTTGCGGTTTTTGCGGATGTCCAGATCATCGACCTTTACCTGGCCGGAGCTGGGCTTCAACAGCGTGACCAGGATGCGCATCAGTGTGGTTTTCCCGGCGCCGTTGGGCCCCAGCAGGCCGAACAATCCCTTGGGGATGTCCAGGTCAATGTCTTTGAGAGCCAGTTTGCCGCCGGGATAACGTTTTGATAACTGAGATACGGATATTTGCATGTTCTTTTCCTAGCGATTTTATTGAGTGGATATACGCCTTAGCTTCGGCTTTGCGTTTTCCACTATAAAGCCTTCATCCCATTAGACCGATCAAAGAGGTCAATTCTTCCTCTTCTTAATCAACATTTCAATTCTCTTATTTTCTTACCCATTTTATGGCATCGGCCAGCACATAGCCGGCGTCGTTTTTATCGGAGAGTTGAATGGAGTTGGGCCCGGCCTCCAGTTTAAAAGTCCCGATGAGGTTCCATCCCAATTCGGCATTCTCGAGATCGACCTCGACCTCTTCGATTCCCTCCCGGGAGGAGATCGAAAAGAACTTCTGTCCACGGGCTAGCCTGGGTGAGCCCCCCGATCGCTCTGCGCCTCGGGTTTGACGCTGCGCTACTCCCTGCCTCATCTGACTTTGGATACCCTGGTAATAATAGATGTCGTAATCTCCCGCTTCCTCGACGTCTGCTTTCCAGGTGACCTTTTCCCTGCCATCCCCGGACTTTTTCAGATAGGCCGAGCGGACAAACTCTCCGTAAAAATCCTGAAAGGTCGACTGCGTCCAGATCGCGGGGGGTTCAGGATATTCATGCCGGTGAAAGCCGGGTCGTTTTCCTTGATCCCAAACAGATTCTGCAGGATGCGGCTGAGCCAATGCTTTTTGGCCGTGCCCAAGATCTCAAATACCACATCTTCATTATCAACGATGATCTCATCTTCGGGGAAAAAATCCGTTCGGTCATAGGGCATCGCTATTTCCCCACGAAAAGGGCTCTCTTCCCTCAAATCCCTTGATTCCCAAAAAGATACGTCAAGGGACGCGGGGATGTTCTGGGAGACAAAGGTGTCCACATTCAATTCTTGGGGAGCCTCATCCAAAACAAAGCCTACCTGAAAAGTGGTTAGTGCAGGGATAAAAAGGGCTCGTGTATAGAGATCAGGTCTCGGACCTCCCCGCACAGGCCGGCCCCGCAGGCTGATCTTGGTGATGCCGTCCACAGAGGTGGGGTTGGCGATGAGGAGTTTTACCTGAGTCCTGGTCCTCTCCCCTTCGATCACATCATAGCTCTCGACATTTCGCACCAGGAAGCCCGGGATCCGAGTGCCGGTGTACCAGGAATCGACAATGCCGGCAAGGTCGATGCCGCCCAGACCGGAGAGGAAAACCTTCAACTCCTGCTCAGAGATATTGCTGTGTTTCTGACTGTTGATGAAGCTTGTGATCTTCCTCTTGAAGTCATCTTCCCCGTACCGGGCTTCGATCAGGGCCAGGAGGGTCTGGGCTTTGGCCTGAAGAGCCCCGTACACGACGGCCGTTTCAAGGTCTGGATCCTCGATCATCTCGGCCAGCGAGCGGCCCCTGAGATCTTGATTGGACTCCTCCTCCGGGGAAAGTCCTTTCGCGGTCTGTCTGTACATGGTCAGGGGAGTCGCAACACGCTCCCGCAGATACGATTCGAATACAAAATTGAGAACGGGCCACTGCGGGGAAAACACCTGTGAGTTGAAAGAGAAAAAATTGGGGAATAGATCAAACTGCGTTTCGATGTCGGCCTGGAAGTTGAATCCGATCCTGTTTCGTCTCAGCCTTTCCATCGTCTTGACCGTAACCGGATCCAGGTAAT
Organism: Candidatus Aminicenantota bacterium; assembly: GCA_030614685.1. GTDB lineage: Bacteria > Acidobacteriota > Aminicenantia > Aminicenantales > Aminicenantaceae > JAUXEH01. The sequence continues at coordinate 424 of JAUWTO010000246.1, read as the reverse complement.
CGCTGTTGCCGATCAGATTCCAATTGATGAAGCGCCACAATACACCCCTTTGTATCCCATGCCATCCGACTGGCACTTCCCTGCCCCGCAGGCTCTTTTCCAGCTGCAGCGGGAAGCGCAGCTGTCCATACGTGTTTATGGTGGCCATTTCCGGGAGAAAGGTGAGCTGGGGCTGGACCGTTTCGTGCGCCACGGTCCAGAGACGATGGTAGCTGCAGATGTTGATGGGGACCTCTACCAGGGAGAGCCGTTTGTAGGGATAGTACACCCCGAGATACACCTCGAGCCGATCCAAGCTTTCCCTGATGAATTCCGTGAGCGTTTCATCGACTTGGATATCGCTCATGAGGGGAACAAAATAATCGTGGCCCGGCCGCACATAGACAGAATATGTGAGGTTATCGATCTCAATCTCATGAGACTG
>JAUWTO010000129.1 GCA_030614685.1 Candidatus Aminicenantota bacterium | reverse complement strand
GATTTCATGGTGAAGAACCACCTGGCCGACCATGCGCTCGAGCTGGGGGAAACCATGCTGGCCTGGTTCGAGGATATCAAAAAAGAGAGCCGGATCGTGGGTGATGTGCGGGGCAAGGGCCTGATGCTGGGTGTTGAACTGGTCGAGGACAAGGCGTCGAAGGAGCCGGCCCCGGAACTGGCCAGAGAAGTGCGGACGCTGTGCCACCAGCACGGCCTGCTGATCGAGATCGGCGGGCACTACGACAACGTGGTTCGCTTTCTGCCGCCGTTGGTGCTGACACGTGACCTGGCGCTCAAGGGCGTCGAGATCTTCGAGGATGCCCTCTCTGCCGTGCTTCGACAACGGTAACCTGTTGAAATCATATGAGTTAGTGTCTTAGAAACAGGCCTGTCCGACAATAACACCGGCGTTAATTAGCCGCGCGCAGACAATCGCTTGAGCGTTGTTTACCGACATGGCGGGGGCGTTCACCTAAAAACACTATCCTTGCTCCAGTTCCAGGCATATCATGGGGGCGAGATCGAGAGATCGCAAAATCGTTTCAAAGGAGAATAGAATGGGAAACAAAATCAAGGTCGTCTTCGATGCCAAGCTCATCATCGGCCTGGCTATCATCTGTACCGGGCTGCTCTTTCTGTTTCAAAACATGGGCTATCTAACCGAGATCAATGTCTGGGATTTCTGGCCGGTTATTCTGATCCTTCTCGGCCTGAGCCTGATCGCTCGACCCAGCGAATTCCGCCAGCCCCTGGGAGGACTGATCCTCATCCTCATCGGGCTCTTGTTCTTGCTGCACAATTTGGCTATCATTCCGTATGATATCGGGGATCTCTGGCCAGTCTTCCTGATCCTCATCGGTTTCTACGTGATAAAAAGTGCGCTCTCGCGGAGTTCAGGTAAACCTCCGGCCTCGGGTGACTACATCAACCTGTCCTTTGTCCTGGGTGGAGGAGATTTCAGGTTCAACACCCAGAATTTCAAGGGAGGTAAAATCGATGCCATCATGGGTGGAGGGACGATCGATCTCAGGGACGCCGATTTCAAAGAGGACGAAGTATTTTTCGAGTCTTTCGTGTTATGGGGCGGAGTGGAGATCCGGGTCCCGGAGCACTGGCAGGTGAATGTCCAGGGCTCTCCCCTGCTGGGAGGGATGGAAAACAAAACCACTTACGTGGAATCGGGGAAGCCGTCCAAGAAGTTCACGATCAAGGCCACCACCATCATGGGAGGAGTGGAGATCAAAAACTGAGATGCATCCTTTTCTGAGATCGCCAGGACATTTTTTGTTGATGGGGCTCTTCTGGAGCCCCATCGTTTTCTGTGTCATCCTGCTGCAGAGCCGCTTGAGCGGCTTGGCCCTTTCTGATGCTGCCATCCTGGTGGGGCCCCTCATGGGGATCGAGCTCTTTGTCTGCCTGTCCATCTGGTTTCCCTGCAGGACCTTTTCCACCGACCGTTTTCGCCTCCCCCAATTGCTCCTGCGGCATGTCCTTACGGCCGCCCTCATGACAGCAGTCTGGCTGCTGCTGGGAGTCCTGTACAGCGAGATCCTGAGCGACCTGAGCGGGAATCCCGCCTGGAGAGAGAGGTACGATCAGGCGTTTCCGCTGCTGCTTGCGACCGGCCTTTTCCTCTATTTCATGTTTTCTCTGATCTATTATATGGTCCTGGCGCTCGAAAAAAGCCGCCAATTGGAGCAGAAGGCCCTGGAAAAGCTCCTGTCTGCCCGGTCGGCGGAATTGAGCTCGCTGAGAGCCTCCATCCACCCGCACTTTCTGTTCAACAGCCTGACATCGTTGAGCACGCTGATGAGGAAATCTCCCGAGCTGGCGCAGGAGATCATCCTGCAGTTGGCCGGTTTCCTGCGCTACAGCCTGAATTACGGGAAGAAGGGGTGGGTCGGTGTCAGAGACGAATTGGATCACATCGAGGACTACCTGGGGATCGAAAAGATGCGCCTCGGAGAACGCCTGCATTATAAATTTTCCATCGAACCCGATACCCTGGAGGAGATGCTGCCTCCCTTCACCCTCCTGCCCCTGGTGGAAAACGCTGTGAAACATGGCTTTCAGCAGTCCCTCGAGCCAGGCCAATTAACGATGTCGATCAAAAAGACACCGATGTCACTCGTAATCGAGGTGGAAAATCCCTTTGAACGGGCTTTTCAGACCAAGCAGAGAGAGGGATACGGCCTTGCCGGCTTAAAAAAGAGGCTGATGAATGCCTATAAAGGAGAGGCGGGCTTGGCGGTTGACAAAAATGAGGGGTCCTTCAAGGTTACACTCAGGCTGCCGTTGAAGGAGAGTATGGATGACTTGCCTTAAGATGGTGAGGCCGAGACTGGGTGTCGAGCTCATCGTGGGAGAGATGAGTGGCTAAGAAAAACGTCCTGATCGTCGATGATGAGCCCTTGGCGCGCGAGGCCCTGGTTCAGGCGCTGTCCGAGTTCGAGGATGTTGTGATCTCCGGCGAGTGTTCCGATGGTTTCGAAGCCGTCAAAGCCATAAACGAGACCAGGCCGGACATCGTTTTCCTGGATATCCAGATGCCCAAGCTGGATGGGTTCGATGTGCTGGAGCTCCTGGGGGAAGACCCCCCCTATATCGTGTTCGTGACCGCCTTTGACGAGTATGCCCTGAAGGCCTTCGAGTCGCACGCGCTGGATTATATACTGAAGCCGGTCGCGCCGGATCGGCTGAAGACAACCTTCGCCAAGGTACATGAGCGGATTCAGGAGAAGTCCTCGCAGCCTATGGGTTCGCTGTTGGCTGAACGCCAGGCCCAGAGCAAGCCCCTGGCCAGGATCCTGGTGAGAGATAGGGCCAACGTCTACATCATTGCAGTGGAAGACATCATCTATTTTGAGGCCCAGGACGACTATGTCGGCATCCACACGCGGGAGGGTTCCTTCCTGAAGAAGGAGACGCTGTCCCGTTTGGAAAAGCTGCTGGATGGGAGGCTGTTCATCCGCATCCACCGCTCCTATCTGCTCAACATCAGTCACCTGAGCAAGATCGAGCCCTACACGAAAGACAGCCGGATCGCGATCCTGAAGGGCGGGCAGACCCTGCCTGTCAGCCGCTCCGGATATACCAAACTTCTCCGTTTATTGTAGCGGGCCTCATGGCACTCCGCTGCTTGATCTAAGAAGCGATCTCTCTGGTGCAAATCCTTATTCGTAACGGAGGGAGTCGGCCGGGTTGGCGGCGGCGGCCCGGAGCGTCTGGAAGCTGACCGTGAGCAGGGCGATGAGGAGCGCGATGAGACCGGCCCCCAAGAAAGGGAGCACCCCGAGGTCGATCCGGTAGACGAAATTCTGGAGCCATGTATGCATGGCGTAGTAGCCCAGCGGCCAGGCCACGACATTGGCGATGAGCACCTTCTTGATGTAATCCAGAGACAGGAGCTGTGCGATGCTGGGGGATGAGGCCCCCAGGACCTTGCGGATGCCGATCTCCCGGGTCCGGCTCTCGGCCGTAAACGAAGAGAGCCCGAAGAGCCCCAGGCAGGCGATGAAGACGGTTAGCAGGGCAAAGGTGCTGAAGATCCGTCCGATCCTCTGCTCGGCCCGGTAGGCCCTGTCGAATACCTCGTCGAAGAACGCGTACTCGAAGGGATATTTGGGGGAAAACGTCCGCATGGTCTCTTCTATATGGGCCAGCGTGCCGGGGATGCGTTCGCCCCGGATCTTGATGGAGAGGTTGCGGTAATCCCTCTCGAGATCCAGGTAGACGTACATGGGTTTGATCTCCTGGTGGAGGGAGTGCATGTGAAAATCCTTCAGGATGCCCACGATCTGCCCGGCCGGCTCATCATTTCCCCCCCCGCGGTTGAAGTTCATACCCAGGGGTGCGTCCACGCCCATGGCCTTCTGGGCGGCCTCGTTGATGAGGAACGCGCCCTTGGCATCGGATGTGAATTCGCGGGAGAAATTTCTCCCATCGGCCAGCTTGAGGTCGAACACGTCGAGGAAGTCGTAGTCGGCATCGCAGACGTAGATGGGCACCCTCAGGTCCTCGGGTTTCCCAGGCCACTTGGCATCGGTCTGGGAGCTGACATGGTTGGGCAGGCTGGAGGAGGCGGCCACGTTGAGGACGTCAGGATGGCTCTTGAGCTCTGTCTTGAGGGCCTCGAACTGCTTCTGGAGGTTCGCGTCGCGGGGCCGTATCACCACGATGTGATCGCGGCTGTACCCCATCTCCTTGTTCTGGATGAAGTGCAGTTGGTTGCGGACCACGACCGTGCTGAGTATGAGGAGGACGGAGACCGTGAACTGGAACACGACCAGCAGGTTCCTGAGCAGGGCCCCACCCTTGCCTTTGGATGAAGCGCTGCGCAGCGCGGATATGGGCTTGAAGCGGGAGATGTAGGCAGCGGGATAGGCTCCTGCGAGCAGTCCCACCAGTACGAATGTGCCCATGACACCCAGCAGCAGGCCCAGGTTGTGCAGCGGATCGAAGGAGAGGTCCCGCTGGATGAAACCATTGAAGACCGGCAGGAACAGAACTACCAGCCCCAAGGTGAGGATCAGGGCCACAAGGGTGAGCAGTGTAGACTCGCCCAGGAACTGCTTGATCAGCTGGTTCCTCCGGGCCCCCACCACTTTCCGCATTCCCACCTCCTTGGCGCGTTTGGCGGCGCGGGCAGTCGCCAGGTTCATGTAGTTGATGCAGGCGATTACCAGAAGGAGGAAGGCGATGGAAGAGAAGAGATAGATGTATCGGATGTCGTTTCCGGGGCTGATGTCGAAATTTATGCTGGAGTACAAGTGGATTTTGGTCATCGGCTGAAGGTAGTAGCCGGCCGTGTCCCATCCCTGGTCCCCCCGGTATTTCTGATATAGGTCCGGGAGCTTCCTCTCGAACAGGGTGGGATCCGCTCCCTCCTGGAGGAGGAAATAGGTGTAGAAGGAGCTGTTGCCCCAGGAATCGAGCTTCCTGTCCAGGAGAACGGGCATGGCATCGAAGGGCAGCATGACGTCCATGATGAAGTGGGAGTTCTTGGGGAAGTCCCTGAAGATGCCGGTCACGTGCATGTCGTGTTCTTCGAGGTAGACCACGGTCTGGCCGATGGGATCCTCGTTGCCGAAGAATTTTCGGGCCACAGACTCGGAGAAGAGGATCGAGTGGGGATCGTCGAGGGCCGTCTCCGGATTTCCCCTGATGAGCTCAATGGAGAAGACCTCGAACAGGTAGGGATCGGCCCAGTGGACATTCTTTTCCAGGAAGTTTTTTTCTCCGTAGGTGAGCAGCACGTTGCCGGAGGTGTCTATGCGGGTGGCGGCGACGACTTCGGGGAATTCCTGCATGAGGGCCGCGGCCAGGGGGGCTTGGGTGACGGCGAAGCGGTCCGAGCCCAGGTACATGTTGCCGGGCTGATGCTGGACCACGCGAAAGATCCTGTCTGCTTCCTTATGCCAGCGATCGAAGCTCAGTTCGTACTGGACATACAGGAATATGAGGATAAAGACGGCCATGCCCACGGCCAGCCCCAGGATGTTCAGGATGGAATACCCTTTGTTCTTGTTGAGGTTGCGCCAGGCGATCAGGAGATAATTCTTGAGCATAGACTAGTCCTCTCTTGGGATCATTATATATCTAGACTGTACGGACTGGGAAATGGTTGCGCTGGGGCCTAGAATTTCAGGTCAAAACCCGTGTTGATGATGTGGATGTCACCGAGGTCGCGGGCATTCAGCCAGATGTAGTTGACGGTCAGTTCCGCGTGCTGGCTTAGGGGGAATATGGAGCCGAGATAGAAGCGGTTCTTCTGCACCGTGTAGATGGTGGTTTTGCCGAACGACTCCGTGGAGACAAAGGGCTTGAACCTGAGGCTGCCGAGGTGGGTGTCGTATTTCAGCCGGAGGCGCAGACGGAAGCGGGTATGGTTGCTGTCCTCCAAATTGAAGGATCGAAATTCCGTTTTGAATCTGATGTCGAAGGTCAGTTTTTTGGCCAGGCCGGTCTTCCATCCGCCCTCCAGGATGATGCGGTCCTCGTCATACACGAGATCATCACCCAGGTCCACGTGTTCCCTTTTGTACAGGGTGGCCAGGTAGAAGTTTTTGGGCAGGTGGTAGACGATGCCGGCCGCCAGGTTGTGCAGGTACGGGTCCGCGTAGGTGATGTCCAGGGTTCGGAGCTCCTGCGTGAACTTGAGGCTCCATTGGGGGGTGATGGTGAATGTGACAGAGTTGTTGAGCCATCCCTGGGAGGAGGCGTTCGCTGGTTGGCTGAGGAGCAGGCTGGCCATCGCAGTCAGGAGGAGAAGGGAGAATCGTAAGGAGGTCCGTTTCCGCGGACAGGGAAGTGATGATATTCGTTTCTTGGCCGGAGTGTTTCGTGTCATGGACATGGATAAGATCCTTATGGGCGAGATTATACAGACTTCGGTTATCGAGATAAAGTCTGATGTGACGTATCCGCTGGGGCGTCCCGAACGAGAGAGAAGGTTCAGTAGCGCCAGGATGTCAGGTCTGCTCCACGCGGCGCGCTCTTTTGGATGCGGTCCAGGATCTTGGGAAGGTACATCACATTGTAGCGCAGGCGCGAAAGGTGGTTGGGCCGCTCCTGGTCGCCGTTCCAGCAGTGCTCGGCCCGGTCGCCGTAGTCCACCTTGCCCGAGTAGTAGGGATCGGTGGTGCTCTCCAGGAAGTCTTCCATGAGATACACGGCATTGTTGAGATAGTAGTTATCCATATCCCCGCAGTAGATGTGGAGCTTGCCATGCAGGCGGGGGCCGAGTGTTTCCCAGTCGCGCTCCAGGATGTGGCGCAGATCGTAG
>JAUWTO010000192.1 GCA_030614685.1 Candidatus Aminicenantota bacterium | reverse complement strand
CGTTATCGCCGCCGTCAGGGTCGTCTTGCCGTGATCAACGTGACCGATCGTGCCTATGTTCAAATGCGGCTTCGTGCGTTCAAACTTTTCCTTCGCCATTTTGCCTTACCTCCTTAATCTCCTTGTCTCCACGTTCCTCGCTCGCATCAGATCCTCAAGCAAGGACCTTGCCCTCGATCCTGGCGATGATCGCATCCATCACGGGCGCCGCCGCCTTCTCGTATGTAAAAAACTCCATAGAAAACACTCCGCGTCCCTGCGTCAGAGTACGCAGACTGGTGGCATACCCGAACATCTGCGAAAGCGGTACCACCGCGTTCACGACCCGGGAACCGGCCTGCATCTCCAGCCCCTCGATACGGCCGCGCCGGCTGTTGAGATCGTTGACGATGTCACCCACATAATCATCGGGGGCAATGACCACCAGGCTCATGACCGGCTCCAGCAGGGCCGGGGCTGCCAGCCTGGCCGCCTCTTTGAACGCCAGGGAACCGGCGATCTTGTACGCCAGCGGGACCGATGCTTCATCCCGGTAGCTCCCGTTGAGGAAGGAGGCCTTGACCTTGGTGACCGGGAAACCGGCGATCACGCCCACTTCCATGGCCTCACGCACACCATCTCCGACAGCCGCGATCAGATCCTTGGGCAGGGTCCCAGGTCGGGAGGCATCCTCGAATATCAGTCCGTCCTGATCCGACGGCTCGATCGTGATGGTGCAGTGCCCGAACTGGAGCTTTCCGGCAATGAGTTTCTCATACCGGCCCTCACCTCTGGCCTCCTGGGTGAGGGTCTCCTTGTAGGCCACTTGGGGATTGCCCAGGTTGACCTTGACACCGAACTCCCGGGCCATCCGGTCCACCAGGACCTCCAGGTGCAGCTCCCCCATTCCCTGGACCAGTGTCTGGCCGGTCATAGGATCCTGTTTGACCTGGAACGTCGGGTCCTCCTTGGTCAGTTTGTCCAGGACCTCGGTCAACTTCTGATGATCACTGCGGGATTTGGGTTCGATATGGGACATGATGACCGGCTCGGGGAATGTAATGTTCTCCAGCACCAGGGGACGGTTGCGTGCGCAGAGCGTATCTCCGGTGGACAGGTTCTTCATGGAAGCCAGCGCCGCGATATCGCCCGCAAACACCTCCTGGATGTCCTTCCGCTTATTGGAGTGCATCTCTAAGAGCCGTGTGAGCCGCTCTTCCGTGCCCTTGTTGGCGTTGTAGACCGAGGCTCCGACCTTGACCTTGCCGGAGTATACCCGGAAGAACGACAGGGTCCCCATGTAGGGATCGTTCATGATCTTGAACACCAACCCGGAGAAGGGCTCATCGTCCCGAGCCGCCCGTTTCTCTTCATTGCCGGTGCGGGGATGCAGCCCGGTGACCGGCGGGACCTCCGCCGGTGAGGGCAGGTAGTCCACGACTGCGTCAAGAAGGGGGTGGACGCCCTTGTTCTTGAACGAGGCGCCGAACAGTACGGGGAAGAACTGCAGGTCGACAGTGCCGCGGTGGATCGCGGTCCGGATCTCCGGAGCAGAGATCTCCGCCCCCTCCAGATACTTCTCCAGGAGGTTGTCGTCGATCTCGCTCAATTGTTCCAACATAATGTTCCTCTTGGCTTCCGCCTCGTCCTTGTACTCCTCTGAGATCTCCAGGATCTCGAATTGTGTACCCAGCAGGTCATCGCCCCAGTCGAGGGCTTTCATCTCAACCAGGTCGATGACTCCCCGGAATCCATCCTCGCTGCCGATCGGGATCTGAATGACCAGGGGGACTGCCCCCAGCCGCTCCTTCAATTCCCGAACAGCCTTGTCCGGATCGGTCCCAATCCGGTCCATCTTATTGACATAGACAATCCGAGGGACCTGATACCTGTCTGCTTGGCGCCAGACGGTCTCGGATTGTGCTTCCACACCGCCAACGCCGCAAAGAATCACAATGGCGCCGTCGAGGACTCTCAGCGACCGCTCGACCTCAACGGTGAAATCAACATGACCGGGCGTGTCAATAATGTTGATCTTGCATCCCTTCCACCGACACGCGGTCGCGGCGGAAGTGATCGTTATACCGCGCTCCTGCTCCTGGGCCATCCAGTCCATGACGGCCGTGCCCTCATCGACCTCACCCATCTTGTAGGTGATGCCGGAAAAAAACAGGATGCGCTCAGTAGTGGTAGTCTTCCCTGCATCGATATGAGCTGAAATGCCGATGTTCCGTACACGCTCGATAGGATCTATGCGTTTCAACTCTTCGCTCCATATCCATCAGCATCAAATCTATCAGTATCAATGTTCCTTTACTGGGAGACTACCATCGGTAATGGGCAAACGCCCGATTGGCGTCAGCCATCTTATGCGTGTCCTCTTTTTTCTTGACCGAGCCACCCCTCTGATTGGCTGCATCCATAATCTCATTGGCCAATTTATCGGTCATGGTCTTTCCCGGCCGTTCCTTGGCGAAACGAATGATCCAGCGTACGGCCAGGGTGGTAGACCGAGACTGACGCACCTCTATAGGCACTTGATAGGTGGCGCCGCCGACCCGGCGAGACTTGGTCTCCAGCAGGGGCCGCACGTTCTGCACCGCCTTTTCATAGACTTTCAAAGGATCGTCCTGGGCTTTTTCCTTGATGGTGTTCATGGACCCATAGACTATCTTCTCGGAGACGCTCTTCTTCCCCCCCATCATCACGGCGTTGATGAACTGGGAGATGAGCTTGCTGTTATAGAAAGAATCCGCCTTCAGCGCTTTTCTCTTGATATGGCCTCTTCGGGGCATTTCCGACTCCTCTATTTTCCTGCGGTCCGCTTGTCTTTGGGTTTTCTGCTGCCGTATTTGGATCTGCCTTTGGCCCTTTCCTGGACTCCCTCACAATCCAGGGTGCCGCGGACAACATGGTAACGGACACCCGGTAGGTCTTTGACACGCCCTCCCCGGATGAGCACGATGGAGTGCTCCTGGAGGTTGTGCCCAACGCCGGGAATGTAGCCTGTGACCTCTATATTGTTCGTAAGCCGCACTCTCGCCACCTTGCGCATGGCCGAATTCGGCTTCTTGGGTGTAGTGGTGAACACACGGGTGCACACTCCGCGCTTCTGCGGGCATTTCTCCAGCGCTGGCGACTTGCTCTTGTCCTTCTTGGCGGCTCGCCCTTTTCTCACGAGTTGGTTTACGGTAGGCAACAAACTACTCCTTGTGTTTAGTAAATATCTATTCCGAAATATCGGACAAAATTCGTCAAGACGAATGTTGCGATTCTAGCAAACCCTGCCTGTTATGTCAAGGAATTTGCACTATTTACGGCTTCTCAAAAAACTCTCGGGAAGCCTCCAGCGAGAGGTCCAATTCCTCCCGCATTTCCTCTCCCGGTTCTTCCTTCAATTCTACATTGCGGTAGAACCGGTAACCGGTCCCTGCGGGGATGAGCCGGCCCATGATGATGTTCTCCTTCAGCCGGCGCAGGTGGTCCACCTTGCCGTAGAGGCTGGCTTCGGTCAGGACACGCGTAGTCTCCTGGAAGGATGCGGCGGCAATGAACGAATCAGTGCTCAACGCGCTCTTCGTGATGCCCAGCAGCAGGGGGCGAGCCTTGGCCGGCTTGCCTCCACGTTTGATGGCTTTCTCGTTCTCTTCCTGGAACATGAATTTGTCCAACTGCTCGTCCACTAAGAGTTCTGTGTCCCCGACCTCCTCCACCTTGAGCCAGCGGAGCATCTGGCGGATGACGACCTCGATGTGCTTGTCGTTTATGGCCACACCCTGGAGGCGGTAGACTTCCTGGACCTCCTTCAGGAGGTACTCGGCCAGCTCCTTCTCGCCCAGGACCTTGAGAATATCGTGAGGGTTGACCGCGCCGTCCATGAGCGGTGTCCCGGCTGTGACGCGCTCGCCTTCCCCGACGATCAGGTGGGCTTCCTTGGGGACGAAGTACTCCTTCTCACCCCCCCTCTCGTTGTGCACGGTGATCTTCCGGTGGCCCCGCACCAGGCCCCCGTATTTGATGACACCGTCGATCTCCGCGATGACAGCGGGATTCTTGGGGCGGCGCGCCTCAAACAGCTCCTCGGCGCGCGGCAGGCCGCCGGTGATGTCCTTGGTGCGGGCGGCTTCCCGGGGGATCTTCGCCAGCACGTCCCCCGCGTAGATCTTGTCCCCATCCTTGATCTCCATGTTGGCCCCGGAGGGGAGGAAATACTTGCGCAGCATCACCGGTTTGCCCTTGTCATCCTGCTTCTTGGAATCCAGGATCTGGACTTGGGGTTGCATTTTCTCGTCCTTGGGATCGGTCACGACCGGTGTGATCAGGCCCGTGAATTCATCCTGGACCTCTTCCATGGTCAAGCCCAGGACCACGTCGTGGAAGTGGGCGATGCCAGCCTCCTCGCTCATGATTAAGGTGGAGAATGGATCCCACTCGGCAAATTCCTGGCGGGCCTTGACCTCCTCGCCGTCATTGACCATAACCTTGGCCCCGTAAGGCACCTGATAATGCTCGACTTCCCGGCTGCGGGGATCCAGGATGGCGATGTTGGCGTTCCGGTTGATGACGATGATCT
>JAUWTO010000258.1 GCA_030614685.1 Candidatus Aminicenantota bacterium | reverse complement strand
CAAGCTGGCGGAGATCAAGTTCCGTCAGGGGAAGACACTCTTTGACCAGGCCCGCTTTGACGAGGCCATGGTCTACCTACAGGAATCGGTCCGGATGGATTCCAACAAGAGCCGCTACTATCTCCTCTTGGCCATGACCCAGGCCAAGCTGCCGCACTACCGCCAGAAAGCTGTGGGCAATTTTAAAAAGGCTATCGAGCTGGAACCCTGGGGCCCGGATGCCTATACAGGGCTGGGGGCGATGTACAGGAAAGAAGAAATGCCGGTCATGGCCAAGAAATATCTCAAAAAGGCCCTCCAAGTGGATCCCGATAGCCGTGCGGCCAAGAAAGAGCTGCAGGAACTGGAAGGCAAGGAAGAGAAGAAGGGCATCAAGAGCCTGTTTTCCATGGATGCCAAGGACCTGAAAAACCTGCTGAAGAAAGACTTTTTCAAGAAGAAGTGACGGGAATCAACCCGATATCAACTCCAGAAACTCCTCCTCGGACAATTGGATCGTACCCAGCCTTTGCGCTGCAGGGAGCTTCGAACCCGGCGCTTCGCCGACCACAAGATAATCGGTCCTGGAGCTTAGCGAGGATGTGACCTTGCCCCCGAGGCTCTCGATCCGGGTCTTGGCCTGTTCCCGGGACATATCCTTAAGAGATCCTGTCAGGACGAATGTTTTTCCTTCCAGGGGACGTTCCCCGATGTCTTTTTCAAGCGCGGAGATTAGATTAAGCCCGGCGGCCCGCAGGCTTTCGATGAGGGCCCGATTTTCGGGCTGCTGGAAGAAGAAGACCATGCTTTCGCCGACCTTGGGCCCCACGTCATCTAACTCCATGAGTTCCTCGAGGGAGGCCTGCGCGAGGCTGTCCATCGATTCGAAGTGACCGGCCAAGATCTGTGCGGTCCTTTCCCCGACGTAGCGGATGCCCAGGGCGAAGATTAAGCGGGAGAGGTCGTTGTGGCGAGATTTATCGATCTCCTCCAGCAGGTTCTGCGAACTCTTGCGGCCCATCCGCTCCAGCTGCTCCAGTCCCTCCAGGCTGAGGTGGTACAGATCCGGGATCTTGTGTACCAGCCCGGACTCGAGAAGCTGATCCACGAGCGCCTCGCCCAGGCCCTCGATATTCATGGCGCGTCGGGAGGCGAAATGCAGGAGCGATTCCCGGACGACCGCCGGGCAGGAAGGATTGACACAGCGAGCCACGGCTTCATTTTCAGGGCGGAAGGTCCTGGTCCTGCAGACCGGACAGGAGGTCGGGAACTCGAACGCCCTCTCCTGTCCACTCCGCCTGTCTTTCATGACGGAAACCACCCTGGGGATGACATCACCGCTCCGTTCGATCAACACTGTATCGCCTATGCGAATGTCCTTGCGCCGGATCTCATCTTCGTTGTGGAGGGTACTGCGGCTGATGGTTATGCCGGAGAGTTTGACCGGATCCAGGGCGGCGACCGGCGTCAGGGCCCCTGTCCGGCCCACCTGGATCGAGATGTCGTTTATGCGGGTTGTGGCCTGGCGGGCTGGAAATTTGAGGGAGATGGCCCAGCGTGGGAACTTGCTCGTGTGCCCCAACCGGCGCTGCTGCTCGGTCGGGTTGACCTTGATCACGATCCCGTCCACATCGTACTCCAGGTGGTCTCGCTCATTGATCAGGTTTTGGTAGAGGTCAATGACCTCTTCCAGGCTTGTGCAGAGCTGGGATCGGGGATTGGTCTTGAATCCCAGGTCATGCAGCTTTTGGAGACTTTCCCACTGGCTTGCCATCTCCGCGCCGTCGAGGAAGAGAGTGTACAGGAAGGCATCCAGCCTGCGTGATGCGACCACCTTGGGATCCAGCATGCGGATGGATCCGGCTGCGGCATTCCTCGGGTTGGCGAATACGGTCTCGCCGCTCTCCTCCCGCTCCTGATTAAGGGAGCGGAACGAAGTAAAGGGCAGGAAGATCTCGCCGCGGACCTCCACCTCTCCGGCCTGATCGATGGACAGGGGGAGGCTTTTGATGGTCCGGACATTGGATGTCACGTCGTCTCCCCGGATGCCGTCTCCTCGGGTTACGGCCTGTGCCAGGGTCCCCTCTCGGTAGATGATGGCGATGCCCAGGCCGTCGATCTTGAGCTCCACAACGTACCCCAGTTCTGCTTCCGGGATGATCTTCCGGATTCGCTCTTCGAAGTTCCTCAGTTCATCGGTGTTGTAGCAGTTGTCAAGGCTGAGCATGGGGGTATGGTGCTCCACCGAGGGGAAACCTTCTTGAAGCTGCTCGCCCACCCTCTGTGTGGGGGAATCGGGGGTCAGAAGATCGGGATACTGAGCCTCCAGAGCCTCCAGCTCCTTTGCCAGCTGGTCGAACTCTTTGTCCGAGATCTGAGGATTATTGTCCCGGTAGTATTGTGTTTCGTGATAAACGATCTCTTCCCTCAACCGCCGGATCTGTTTGGCCGCCCGCTCCCGCGACCGACTCTCGCTCACGTTCTGCCCTCCTGCATTTCATCCCGATGATAAAAGAACCCAGGCAAAACTGCAACAATCAACTCGGGGACGTTCCCCCAAAAAAAAAGCCGGCCCCCGCGCTGGGCGATGGACCGGCTCTGTGTCGCTTCTAAAATCTGGTTTACTTCACGCCGAGCTTCTGTTTGGTCTGCTCGACCATCCGGGTGAATTTCCCCAGGGTGGCTTGCTGCTCGGCCTGGAGCTTCTCGATATCTTTCTGCTCGATCTCGATCAGGCCTAGCAGGGAATCCATTTCGCTCTTTTCTGCAGACGTGAGATCGTCCTCATCCTTTTCGCCGAACTTGTCGTTGTACTCCTTGGTCAGTGCCTCCAGGTCCGGCATCTTGGCCTGGATCTCCTGCACCTTCCGGTTGTATTCCGGGTTGTGGTGGAAGTAGAGCCCCTCGGCCATCTTCATAGCCTTCTCGGAATTGGCCCGGGAGAGGAAGCTGGCATCCAGGAGGTACTGGATGGTTTCCGGGGCCGCGGCAGCGTCCGATTGGGCCTGGGGCGCCATAAGGAGCCCGATGTTGTAAGCCACTTCGCCGGTTTTTCGCTTGCTGTAGGATTGTTTGTAATATTTGAGGGCCTCAGTCTTTTTTCCGGCCCGGTGGAGGGTTTTGGCATACAAGGTGACACTTCCAAAATCACCCAGGACGGGGACAGCGACCTTGAAGGCCCTTTCCGCGTTGGCGTAGTCCTTGTTGTCATAGAGAGTTTTTCCGAGTTGCGCCATGGCAGTGGCGATCTCCTTGGACTTGAGGATGTTGTAGGATTTCTGGTAGGCATCCAGCGCGTTCTTGGGGTTGTTTTCCTTTTTAAACGATTCGCCCTGGATATAGTATCCGGCCCCGATCAGCTGGTTCCAAACCTGCGCTTGGCCTTCTTGTTCCTTTTTTCCCTTGGCGGCATTGGCCGCCTCGATCAGCTGGTTGGCATAATTCCTGGCTTTGGAGGGATTCTGCTGGAGGCAGACCGAAGACAGCGTGACCAGAACTTGTGCCTTGGTGCTGTCGTCCAGCCCCCCGATCGAAAGAGCCTTTTCTCCATATTTGATAGTGTCGGCTGCGGTCTTGCCGGTGAATTGTGCCGTGCAGACGGTGGCATTGGCAAAGTTTTCATACT
>JAUWTO010000093.1 GCA_030614685.1 Candidatus Aminicenantota bacterium | reverse complement strand
CCACTCACTACCGGGAGCTGACCGAGGACTACGACAAGAAACGGAACATATTCATCCTGGCGGCTGCCGGCATCTGGGCGGTGAATTTGCTCGATATTTATGTTATTGTTAAAAATAAAGAAAAACAAAAACTTAAGCTGCAGCTGCAAAGTGTTGACCATAAAGGCATGGCCGTTACTCTTCATTTTTCTTTTTAGTATTCTGGTCTGTCCCGCCTGTCAGGACCGAATCTTCGACAATCCCTTCGATCCCGAGGCCAGCGAAACGCTGTTCGAGGTCGTCAACACCATCCTTAGCCCTGCCGCCGTTCCTCTGGGATTGGCATGGGACGGCAACACCCTCTGGAATGCCGATGGATACACGGACATCCTGTACAGCCTGAACCGGTTGAACGGGGCCCTGGTCCGGTCGCTTGCCTCACCCCAATCACTGCTGTCCGGGGTCGCCTTTGACGGCGAAGACCTGTGGATCTGCAGCGAGGCCGGGGCCACGGTCTTCAGGGTCGGGATCTTGACCGGGGGAATCCAGAAGCGGCTCGATCTTCAAAAGGGTTCATTCACCGCCCTGGCCTATGGGAGCGGAGCTCTGTGGATCGCCGATGCCCTGTCCAATAAGATCCTCCAGGTTGACTATCTGACTGGCGAGATCCTGTCTTCTTTTGCCAACCCGGGCAAGCGAGTGGATGGCATCACATTCGATGGGAGCTCTCTCTGGCTTTCGGATTCCACCACATTGACGATCTATCAAGTTTCGCTGCAGGGGGCCGTGATCAAGACTTTTTTATCTCCGGGGCAGGCGCCTCGAGGCCTGGCGTTTGATGGTGTCTTTCTTTGGAATGCGGACGCCACCCAGAAGATCTATCAGCTACGAATCAACAATTGAAAAAGATCATATGGGCCCTCCTGCTCACCTGGCTGGGTGCCACCTGCGCTATTTCTCTTTCCGTTTCAGACCTTCCGATTCTCAAGCTGCGGGGGGAATATCTGGCCTACAGTTATGATTTTAATCAGATTTTTGGACGGGATGTTACCTTTGAATGGAGCGGCTATTCCGTGTCCTGTGTCCGCTTGAAGGTCGACATCAAAGCGCGTGCTTTCCATGCCCTCGGCCGTGTGACTCTTACAAGAGGGGATGACACACTCTTGGGAGATGAGCTTGTTTTCGATCCGGAAAAAGTCCGGGGGAATCTGATCGTTTTCGGGGAAAAGATCGAGGAACACTATGTGGGTGAGCCGGCAGAGGAGGAGGTTCTTTTGCCGCTTCCCCAATTGGATGAGTTGACTCTCCCGCACATCCAGCGTTCCCTGCTGTACTGCACCTGCCGGGAGATCCACATCACAAAGACCTACGAGGTCCTGGGTTTCGAGGTGACCTTCTACGTCGAAGGGCTGCCTTCGCTGAGCTTTTCCCGGTTCAAACTTTCGGACGGCCTGGAGCAGAAGGGAGGCGGGTTTTCCCTGGACAAGGTCTGGTACACCCGGTCTCAGGGTTTGATCGCGCGGGCCAGCTACAATTACTCCGAAAAAGACCTGATCAGCAGTTTTACCAGCCTGCATTATGAGGAGCGGTCATTCCTTAAGGATTATCAAGGGCCAGCGCGGCAGGCCGACCTCCTGCACTCCACCTCCCTGGTATATAACAGCAGCACAACGCTCGGTTTCAGAGGGAATTACAATTCCTCCCGGCTCTGGAGCACGAACCTCTTTGTCACTAAGAGGTGGTCGAACATCATCAGCACCAACTTTGATTTTGCCCTTAACAAGCCGGTCAATTTTGTCGGGGAGGCGTGGTTCGGTGCCCAGGCCCTGGTGTCGGGGGGGCGCTATGGTGAGCTGTCCGTGGCCGGCAGGTCCGACCTTCAGCATCAGATTGTAGGCAACCTGGCCTACGGTACCTCACTTGTGCGCGGGCTGAACCTCATGTTCAATTCCGATTATTCCCGTGTGAAAATGGGCGGGAGCGATGATTTCTCAGAGATCCTGTCGGGCGCCCTCAGCCTGGCTCACTCCTCCCGTGTCTTCAACCTCGCGGCCGATTACTATCTCAACTATGACCTCATGGGTTCCGAGCTCCTTTCCCGGCCTCAGGTCCGGCTGGGGATCAATCCGTTGACTTTTTACGGTGGGCTGCTCTCGATTCAGTTGAACAACATCCTCATCTACACTCACCTGAAGACTTCCGGGGAGCAGGAACAGACATACAGCAACAACACAATCCTCAACCTGTCAACCCATCCCCTCGATCTGCCCAAGGGTTTCAGCCTGAATTTTCGTATCTCCGCGGAACAGTTCGTCGAGAAAAAACAGCGCAACTTCACCTCGGGGGGCTTCATCCTGAACCTGCGAAAAAAACTGTCTCAGGGTGTGTATTTGGAAACGTTCTACAGCTCCCAGTCTCGGCGGCGGACACAAAACTGGCTCATCGAGGGAACCACCAGCCAGGACCTGAGTTTTATCCTCCGCGCCAATCCCAAACCATGGCTGAACGGCTGGATCTCAGTCTCATATGATCCCAAGCTCAGGGAGTGGCAGCAGACCTTTGCGGATATCTCAGTGGGGCTTTTCCGGAGCTGGCGCTTTCATTCACTCCTGAACTATGATTTCCTCATGAACCGCATGAGCAACATCGACCTGTATCTCCTGCGAGATGCCGGTCGGTTCCAGATAAAATTCGTATGGCGCAGCCTGTCAAAACAATTTCTTGTGGAGCTGATCCCGCTGTGAAAAATGTCACCTTGGTTCTCTGCTGTCTTTACCTCATCGCAGGGCTGCCGGGCTGCATCTCCTTCAAGGTCGAACCCCTGCCGGATCCCGCTCGTATTTTGCGGGAAGTCACCTTATGCAGGGAGATTGATGAGAGCCAGGTACTCCTGGAACCGGGTGAGGCCGTGACCGAATTCCGGTCGGGCAAGGACCCCGTCATTTGTTTCCTCTACCTGAAGGATGTGGCCCAGGAAGTGGTGCTGAAATGGAAGTGGTACTCGCCCGATAAAAACCTGTTTAAGGAGTCTGATGAGGCGGTCATCAACCAGGAGGGGATATATCTGGAGGCGGTCACGGCATACGACAGGATCGAACCGGAGGCATTGACAGAGCACCAGGGACAGTGGTCTGTATCCATTTTTCTTAATGATGTGCTCTTAACTCGGTTGTCCTTCAAGGTCATCCCGGATGCATGGCAGAATCAAAGATTGCATGTGGGTAGGGATATCCCTTAAAATACTCTTTCTTCAACGCATCAGAATGGAGTCTGTACATGTCCGAAGCTAAATTTTCCTACGCGCTCTCCAACCCGCTGTCGACGATCCTGGATAAGCCTCCCGCCGAATTCCAGCGCAGCGACCTCCTGAGTATCATCGAAGACAAACAGATCGAACGCATCACCTTTCACTACACGGCACTCGACGGCCGGCTGAAAGAACTGCTGCTCCCGGTCACGGGGCGGAAGCGAGCGGAGCGGATCCTGGCTGAAGGGGAGCGGGTGGACGGGAGTTCGCTGTTCACCGGAATGGTCGATGCCTCCCTGTCGGATGTGTATGTGGTCCCCGAGTACAAGACAGCGTTTCTCAATCCCTTCGATCAGGGAAGCCTGGACATTATCTGCCGATACGTAAACCAGGACGGGGAACGCGCTCCCTTTGCCCCGGACAATATCCTGACCCGGGCTCACAGCTTGTTCAAGGAAAACACGGGGATGGAACTCCATGCCCTGGGAGAGCTCGAATTCTACCTGATCTCAGACAAAGGGCCGTATCTTTTCCCACGGGAGGCCCAGAAGGGGTATCATGAATCATCCCCGTTCCTCCAGAGCGGCAAGATCCTTACGGAGATCGTGCGCCACATCACACAGATCACCGGTGCGGTCAAATATGCACACAGTGAGGTCGGTTTCATCGAAAAGGTCGAATCCGAGAGGGAGGAGATCAACGGCAAGCAGGCGGAGCAGATGGAGATCGAGTATCTACCCCGGTCTGTGGAAGAGATGGCAGATGCCATGGTGATCGGCCGCTGGGTGATCCGGAACGTGGCATCCCGACATGGATGCGTGGCCACCTTCACGCCCAAGCTGGTTCAGGGGGGCGCAGGCAGCGGCCTGCACATCCACCTCCAGCTAATGAAGGGAGGCGCTAATGTGATGGAAGGCGCCGACGGCCGCCTCTCTGGTGATGCGGTCCGCCTGGTCGGAGGACTCTGTGATTATGCGGATACGCTCCTGGGCTTTGGAAATACCGTGGCCTCCTCCTACATGCGCCTGGTACCGCACCAGGAGGCACCTACCAAGATATTCTGGAGCGGGCTGAACCGGGCTGCACTCATCCGGGTCCCCCTAGCCTGGTCTGAGGTGACAGATATCGCGAAACGGATCAATCCCCAGGAGAGTTCAGAAGTGCGAGAGTTTGAAAAGAGCAAGACCGTCGAGCTGCGAAGCGCGGATGGGAGTGCCTTGACCCATCTCTTCCTGGCTGGTATTGCCATGGCAGCCGACTGGGGGTTCCGGAACCCGGATGCCAAAGACAAGGCGGAGAAGCTTTATGTTTCGGGCCGGACGCGTCCGGATAAGAAACTGTGGGAGACCTTTGCCTCGCTTCCTGCCAACTGCCTGGAGTCTTCCCAGGTCCTTGCAAAGAAGCGGGATCTTTATGAAAGAGAAGGGATCTTTCCCAAGGCTGTCATCGATTATGTCGTTGATATGCTGGAAAAGGAGGATGCCGCCGTCCGCTCCTATGGGCGATTGGAAAACATTCTGAAGATCATGCACAAGGACCTCCACAAACACTAGCTCAGACCTCGATCACTAAATAGAATACAAAAAATAATAAAAAAAAGTATTGATTAATTATTTTCATTTGGTATAATAGATTTAAGCTTGTTGCGCTGGCTGGGCAAGTACCCTCCTTCATTATCCCCTTTTTGCTTATTTTCCCCATACCCAAACAGCCAGCCCCCCTCCCCTTCAAAGTAGCGCTGGAATTCTAGCCGCTCTCCTGATATTATGATGCGTTTTATATCCTAATCTGAACAAAGCTGATGAACCAGGAATCGATCTGGAACCGCCAATTCATGGTGGCCCTGCTTGGCTATTTTTTCCTGTTTATGAGCATTACCCTGTTTTTCATTTTTCCCTTGTTTTTCGAGCAGCTCCAGGCCAGCAGGAGCCGCATCGGCATGATCATGGGGATCCACAGCCTGATGGCCATTTTCATGCGGCCGGTCTTCGGCCGCCTGATCGACCTGAAAGGGAGGCGGATGATATCGCTTCTGGGTATAGCCCTCCTCATCCTCGTGACACCCGGCTTTCATCTAATCCGGGATGCCGGGCTCTTCCCCCTCATCCTCCGGGCACTCACCGGAATCGGATGGGGGATCTCTATGACCGCCACTGTCACCATCTGCTCTGATCTGGCACCTGTGAACCGGCTGGCCAGGTCCATGGGTATCATCGGCGTGGCCGGCCTGCTGTCAGCCGCCCTGGGCCCCCTGCTGGGGGAAGAGATCGTCAGGCGGTTTGGTTTTCCCTGGCTGTTCAACTCCAGCTTGATTTTCCTGGGGATTTCATTCCTCTGCATGTTTTTGACCCGGGAGATGCGCCCCCTAGACAATAACCTCGATAAACGTTTAAGGCTTCCCAAGTCGATCGTGAACATGGCGCTGTTTCCCGTCATCTTTATCGTACTGATGACGGTTTCCCACGGTGCTGTTCGTTCTTCCGTGGTCAACTTCATCGCCCTTTATGTGAGAGCGATTCCTCTGGAGAGGGTGGGGCCGTTTTTTGTGGCTTTTTCCGGCGCTGCCATCGCGACGCGCCTTTTTTTCGGAGATCTTTCAGATCGCTACGGCCGGAAACAGATCATCCTGCCTGCGGCCGGGCTGATCGCCCTCAATCTTGTGCTCATTTCGCAGGTGCAGTCGTCCTGGATGCTGGTCTTGACAGGTATCCTGGGAGGGCTGGGCCAGGGCCTGATATTTCCCGCCCTGAGCACCTACATCATTGACAGCATGGGCCGCGAGAATAAAGGACTGGCCATCAGTCTGTACCTGACTTTCTTCGATGTGGGGATGGCAGGGGGTTCCGTCCTGTTCGGGTGGGTGTCGGATCTATACGGGTTCCGCTCCATGTACATGATCTCCGGCGCCGTCATTGCGGTGGTCGTGCTGCTTTTTAGCTGGAAAGCTCCCAGCCCTGACAGGCTGGAAACATGATCAGCTCGACTTGGGTTTCCGCCGGATGCGCTCGAATCCGGATATGCCGATAAAATCCAGCTTCCTGTCTTTCTCGATCTCATCGAAGAGCACGTTGAGCCCGATAACATCGCTGGAAATGTGACCCGCGATAACGACGTTCAGGTTGGCTTTTTTCGCACTTTCAAGGTGGGATTCGCTGAAATGCATGCCGACAACGGTGCTGATGCCTCCGGTTGCCAGGTTGGCAAAGACTTCCTTTGATCCTTCGGTCCCACCCGTCATGTCCACGTAGATCTGCCCACAGCGGCTGGCATCGGAACCGTTGACGATCTTGGGGGGAACCTGCATCTTGGCCGACTTCTTATACTCCGGGATGTCCATCAACAGCTTAAGGAGGTCTTTCAAGCGATAGGGCTTCTCTTTTTCAAAAAGGCGGGTCAGGAACATGGACACGCAGTTATCAGCGGGAGTGTGGATGCAGATCATGGGGATGTCCAGGATGCGGGCCGCGTCGACCGCGCGGTTGTGGTTGGCAGGCAGGAGGCGGCGCTCTACCTCGCTGATACGCTTCTCCATGATCTTCTCCGCCACGCTGAGATTGACTCCGTAGCGGGCCAGGAGGTCGGATTGGAGCTTCATGACGTCATAGAGGCCGGCCAGGGCATAGCCCTCGGGGTGGTGGGAGATCACAAGGTCGATCTTGCGGCCCGGATTTTTGTTGAGCTGGTGAGTAAGGAGGATCTCGCCGACCTCCATATCTATGCCGACGATCACCTTACGCACCTCGGTCTCCGGGGCGCCGTAAAGGATACGCGTGTCGGCATAGGGATTGAAGAGACGGTCCTGGTCATAGAATTTCTTTTCCTCCTGTTTGAGCCCGGTGAACCGCTCCTTTTCCTCTTTCAGAATCCGGTTGATCTCTTTTTTCCCTCTCTGGTCATGGGCGATGCCGACGGATACGGCCTTTTTATAAAGGTTTTGCAGCTGCATGTGTCTTCTCCTGCAGCCATTGTAAAACAATCCGAAAGAGAAAACCATCCTTGGCTCGAATGGCCGTGTTTCCTGAGGTTTGACCCACCTCAGGCCATATGATATAAGCGGGAAGAATATGGGATTTTTAAGGAGAGGGACATGAAAAAATATCATTCGCTCGCACGTTTTGCGTTTCCCGTTGTGATCTTGTGCACGATTCTTTTCTGGGCTGGATCTTTGCCGACAGCTCGAGCTTTACCGGACGAATCTTTCGAATTCGACAACTGCACAAGTGTCTTGGTTGGAAAACTGGCATCTGTGGACGGTTCCACCATGACCTCTCATTCCTGCGATTCCAGCACTGACCGCACCTGGATCAATGTCGTGCCCCATAAGAAACACAAGGCCGGTGATACGGCCAAGCTGTACTTCGAAGCCAAACGCACCAAAGGACCGGATGATCCCGACCGTGTTGACCTCGGGGAGATCCCTCAGGTGCCGGAAACCTATGCCTACATCAACACGGCCTATCCGGTGATGAATGAACACCAGTTGGCCATAGGAGAGACCACATTCGGTGGGAAGCGGGAGCTCAAGAGCAATGAGGGGCTGATCGACTGCCCCGAGCTCTACCGCCTGGTTCTGGAGAGGGCAAAGACCTCCCGCGAAGCCATCCGGATCGCGGACGAGCTCACCAAGAAATACGGCTATATCGACTACGGCGAGTGTTTCACGTTCGCCGACCCGAATGAGGTGTGGCATTTCGAGATTCTGGGACCCGGGAGGGGTAAAAAGGGTGCGGTCTGGGCCGCCGTTCGTATCCCGGACGACCGCGTGGGCGTGTCCGCCAATGCCAGCCGCATTCGTCAGATCGACCTGAAGGACGCAGAGCACTATATGGCGTCAGACAATGTCTATTCCCTGGCTCAGGAGCTGGATTGGTGGGATCCGGAAAGCGGAGAGCCCTTCGAATTCTGCTATGCCTATGCTTCGCGCCGCAGCCTGGGCTCGCGCCGGCGGGAATGGCGTGTGCTCAGCCGTTTGGCACCCTCCCTCAACCTGGATCCGAACGGTGAGAATTTTCCCTTTTCAGTAAGGCCTGAAAAAAAACTCTCGGTGCGGGACGTGCTCGACATATTCCGGGACACCTATCAGAACACACCCTTTGACATGACAAACACCCTGACCACAACCGATCGTGAGGGGCAGGTTATTAAAAGCCCAGTGGCCAGCGCCTTCCTGAACCGGGAGCTGATGCAGCTCCTCAAGGTCCAGAGGGAGCGGACCATATGCTGCGCGCGGGCTACCTATCTGCATGTCACCCAATCACGCAGCTGGCTGCCCGATTCCATCGGCGGTGTCGTATGGCTCGGGTATGACAATCCGGCCACGACCCCGCACACTCCCTTTTACTGCGGGATCTCTCAAATGCCCGAGTCTTACCGGGTGGACGGAAGGTGGGGCTTCCGCCGGGACAGCGCCTGGTGGGCCTTCCGCCGTGTCAGCCAGTTGGCCCTCTTTCGCTGGCAGCACATGACCCGGGATATCGCCAAGGTATGGCAAGGGATCGAGGACAAAGCTTTTACCGACCAGACCGATGTGGAGGAAGAAGCTCAAGGGCTGCTGAAGCAGGACCCTGAAAAAGCGAGGGAATACCTGACCGACTACTGCCACAGGTTGGCTGATGGGGCTGTTGAAGCATACTGGAAGCTGGGTGATGATCTCTGGGGCAAGTACACACGATATTTTTAGCCTGATTTTACCGGGCGGACCAGGGTAGTGGGATCAATCCCGGCGGATTAAAACCGTATAGATCCGGAGTACACTCAGTAAACGCCGTCTTCCGGCCGCACTGTGCCCTTGAAGACTTGGTAGGAGGATATGGTGTAGCCGCTGACCAGGGGCATGCCGAGCCGAACTGGATTCGGGCCAAGAGAACAGCATCCACGCCATCCCTCCTTTAACGCCTAAAATGCCTTTGGCGAGAGCCTCATGCGCCGTGCCGTGCAGATCGCGGATCATCAGGGCCGCACGGTTTTGAGTTGCCTGGTATTGATGTGCATG
>JAUWTO010000318.1 GCA_030614685.1 Candidatus Aminicenantota bacterium | reverse complement strand
CTGCTGGGCAAAAAGGACCCCGACGCCCTGGCCTTTGCTGTGGCCGCGGCGGCCTGGAAGCATTCCCTGTACGGCGACTTCAATCGGGCCGATGTCGAGGAGATCGAGCGCCTGGCGGCCGGCGATGCATCCGGCCGGATCCGACGCTGAGGGATCCCCAGGCCCCTGTCCCCCGCTGGCGGCGTTACACGGGCTGTGTTGACCGGGGAAAAAAGAGACCTCGCTAGGCTGGCCTATGCTCTGGAGTCCTCAAAAATAGGCGGCTCAGTCCTGTGCCGGAAGAGTCCTTTTGGTTCCGTAGGAGAGGGCCTGCTCAGGGCAGACCTTGACGCACTCATCACAGGCGAAACAATCCGGCCGCAGCAGGGAATCCTTCATGATCTCGGGGACGGCCGTGCAGGGCGACTTAATTTCACATACCTTGCAATCTGTGCAGGCGGACCTCTTGAAGGTCACGCGGAAGAGGCTTATCTGTTCCAGGAAGTGAGTGTAGAGACCGATGGGACACACGAAGTGACAAAAGGGGCGGTAAAAGCGGATGGCCAGGACCAGAGTCAGGAGGAAGGGAAGGTAGTGGATGAGGTTGTCCAGGAACGCGGGCACCCACTGAAACTCGAATCCATGGAAGGGATTGATGTAATCGTAGAAGTTGACGGCGACGGTCTGGTCCTGCACGGTCATGGTGATAAGGCCGGTAACCCCGGTCAGAATAAACAGCAGGAAGATGCCCAGGCGGATACTGTAGGATAACGAAAAGCGAAACCTGAGTCTTTTGATCTTCAGCCGGTCCGCTGCCATGGCGGCCAGTTCCTGGACCGCTCCCACCGGGCAGATCCACCCGCAAAAAAGCTTGGGCCCGATCAGGGTGAGTACGAACATGACTGCCAGCATCACCATGAAGGGTGTCCGAAACCCGAAAAGGAACGGCTTGGCAGCGGCGCACATGGGAGAAGGGTGCATGGAAAAGGATGAGAACACGGAAATGCCGATGTTCCCGATGATGCCGTAGAGCAGGGTGGAGACCAGCAGCAGGGGGACTTTCAGGCTTCGTCGCATGCGGTTCGTCTTGAGCAGAACCAGCACCACTGCTGCCAGGATGAACATGGTGATGAACTTGGGCTGCCAGAGATACTCGAAGAAGGTGGGCGGCCTGCGCTGGATCGCTTCCTGAGCCGCGGCCGGAAGCACGGTGGAGCCTATCCCTGCGATGAGCAAGAGCATGCTTGAAAGCCTGCTTTTTATCATCGCGTGATCTCCTTGAAATCGATTTAGTGTGGAGTATTCTACATTGTTTTTATCCGAATGAAAATAGCCGGTCGCTGGGAAAAAGTTTTTGTCTCGGCTCCATAAGCATGGTAAGGTATTGCCTGGCAAAGCTCATGTCAATACAGAAGAACAAAATCCTGCCCTGGGTCCTGGGCGGACTGGTGCTGCTCGTGCTGGTGCTGGGTTTTGCCTTCCGGGTTCGCCATGACATGCGGGATTTCGAGGTTAATTATGAGGCAGCACAGCGCCTTCGCAAGGCGGAATCCCTCTACCGCGTCGAGGACCAGCACTACATGTTCAAGTACCTCCCGGCATCCGCCATCCTGTACGCCCCCCTGACCTATTTCCCGCCTGCAACGGCCAAGGCGCTGTGGTATGCCCTCATACTCCTGTGTTCCGGGCTGATGATCCACCTATCGGGCCGCCTGCTTCCATCCGGGAAAGAAAGGCCCGGATATGTGTGGTTCGTGCCCCCCCTGATCCTGCTCAAATACTTTTTTCGGGAGTGGGACCTGGGACAGATCAACACAGTCGTGACCGTGGTGCTCCTGCTCATGCTGGGATGCCTGATCTCGGCCATGGAAAAGGGCAATTCCCGGCGTGAGGCTGCCGCGGGTGTCCTCTGGGGAGTGAGCACGGCCCTCAAGCCCTATGCGGTGATCTTTCTTCTGTACCTGGTCCTTAAGAAGAAGTGGCGGGCGGCCGGCGCTGGGATCCTGACTCTGGGAGCGGCCCTGATCCTGCCTTCTCTCTACTATGGCTGGATGGGGAACCTCACCGTGCTCAGGGAGTGGTTAGCCACCCTCTCTCAGTCCACGCCTCATCTCCTCGACACTCAGGACAACGTATCCCTGTTTGCTTTTTTCCTGAAATGGACCGGAAGCCGGAACATGGCCCTTCCCCTGGCCGGAGCAGCCATCGCGGCCCTGGCTCTGCTCGTATTCTGGATGATCCTCAAGGGCCGGAGGCTTGAGGGCCCCATCCCCCTGGAGGGGGCGGTCCTGCTCACCTGCATCCCGCTGGTGTCTCCCCTGGGATGGGACTATACCCTGATCATGTCACTCCCTCTGCTGATGCTGCTCCTCTGGCACTTCCGGGATCTTTCCCGGTGGGGACGGGTCGTCCTGGCTCTCGATCTGCTGGTCGTCTTTGTCAGTTTCTATGACGTCCTGGGAGCGGCGCTGTATGAGGTGTTCATGTCGTGGTCGCTGACCACGTTGAATTTTCTCGTGATCCTGGGTTTTGGTTTCTGGCTGCGCCATCGCCGCCTGGCCTAAGGTCGCAGCTCAAGTCCCCCCGGTCTGGAAGACCCACCCAACCACCCCATGCAGATCGCAGAGACATGAACTGTACTGCCATCCGCTCAAGCCACCCATGCCGAGGGGAGAGCACATATCCTTCCGATCTGGAAGACCCACCCAACCACCCCATGCATATCGGGGGGACTTGAGCTGCGCTGAGAACTTCCCAACCACCCCATGCCGAGGGGAAGAATATGAGCTGCGTGCTGCAGCCTGGT
>JAUWTO010000301.1 GCA_030614685.1 Candidatus Aminicenantota bacterium | reverse complement strand
CATCGGCGCCCGCAGCCCGGAGCAGTTGAAGGCCTGTGTGGATGCGGCCGTGTTCGATATGACGCCCGAGCTTTACTGCGAGATCGCTTCCCTGACCCCCGAGCCGCCGCCTGCCACCGACCGGAACGAGGAACGGACCGCCCATAACTACGGAACCCGCTAGAGATCAGATTGCACGGGCCGGGGCTTTACTCCCCGGCCCGTGTTTTTTTGAGTGGGGAGAGATGATTACTTTTTTTTGGCGACCTTGATGTACTTTTCTTCGCCGCTCTCCAGCTTCTTTTTCATCAGGTAGAGTTCCTTCAGCTCGGTTTCGAGCTTCTGTTTTTCCTTGAGATCGTCGGTCTTCTTGAGCTTTTTTGAGATCGCCATGATCTTCTCATCGACCATCTCGGGTGTCACCTTAACGTACTTGGTGACCAAGGCTTCTCCGTTTCCGTTCTCTCCTTTGAGGTAGGTCTTGATCTTCTTGTCCTTGGTGTAAAGCTCCTCCAGGATTGCCTTCAGTTTTTTCTGCTTCTTGGGATCGTCAGTCTCCTTGATGGCGACCTCCACTTCCTGGATCTTGGCCTGGATGACATGTTGCTCCTTCTTGACCTCCATGGTCTTCTTTTCTTGCTCCGCTCTCTCGGCCTTGAGCTGCTCTTCCTTCTTCTGCTTGTCCGTCTTGTCCTGCGGCTCGGCGGAAACCGCAGAGTCGTCGTTCGCTCCGGCCTGAGCCACGACCTTCGGCTCGGCCAGCACCAGCACCAGGAAGGCTGCCAGCGGGAGGATCAGCAGCAGCTTGAGCTTTGCCGTCCCCTTGGATTTGATTCTTGACATCATGGTTATTCTCCTTTTGATTTGGGAATGGTGAAAATTGTGGGCGAGCTCGACCAGTTTTCCTCCCACGTGCTGCTCCAGAATCAGCAGCTGGTACCCTGCGGCGCTGCAGCCCTGCGCAATGACTGCGTTATCGGCCAGGTATTCGTGGGTCTCTTTGAGAGATTTTTTGTACGGCCATACAAAAGGATTGAACCATTGCAGGATCGTGGCCAGTTCCATGAGGATGCTATCCAT
Organism: Candidatus Aminicenantota bacterium; assembly: GCA_030614685.1. Classification (GTDB taxonomy): domain Bacteria; phylum Acidobacteriota; class Aminicenantia; order Aminicenantales; family Aminicenantaceae; genus JAUXEH01. The sequence continues at coordinate 1,933 of JAUWTO010000301.1, read as the reverse complement.
GGAATGGCGCTGTTTTATATGAATCCGTTCATGGGCCAGGATGCGGGTCAGGTCATGCGGAGAGATGATCTCCTTGTTCAGGAAGATATATCCGAAGAAGGAGAAGGGCTGGGTGTCGGTATCGATGAAGACATATCGGCAGTCCCGACAGCTCTGAGTGGGGCAGGTTCGGATGGTGTGCATGATTCGCGCGAGCTGCCGGACGAACCTTACTGCCAGGGCCAGAACCCCAAGGACATAGACCGTCCCCAGGACCAGGCTCAGGGATAGGGCGAACCCGGTCTCGGGGGCCTGGGACATGCCTCCGAAGGTGAGCGGTGCGACCTTGTGCGTCAATACCGGAGAGGTCACCTTGGCCAGGGGAATAACGAACGAGAACACCAGAGCAGCCACCAGATATACCCGGTTGAGCACGAAAAAGGTCTCATCCTTGAGGAACAGCCAGTAGAGGCCGTAAAACAAGGCCAGGCATACGGCCGACTCAAGCAGGAATTGGAGAAAGCTAGCCATCGTCTTTTCTCTTTTGTTTCAGGATTTCCCTGGTGATCATGTCCTTGATCTCTTCCAGCTCGCTGATGGTGAGCTTCCGGTCTGAGGCGAAAAAGGACACCATCTCAGGATAGGAGTCGCTGAAGTATTTTCGTACGAAATTGTGCATGAAAAGTTTGGTGTAGGCGTCCTTGGTCACCAAGGGATAGTATTCATACGTCTTGCCGTACGCCTTGTGATCGACAAATCCCTTTTTCTCCAGAATCCGCACGATGGTGGACACCGTGTTGTAGGCAGGTTTCGGATCAGGAAGAGGCAGGATGATGTCTTTCACAAAGGCGCTCCCCAATTCCCACAAGACATGCATGATCTGTTCTTCGGCTTTGGTCAATTCTTTCATGATGCATTCAATATAAAACTAAACCTTTAGTTTGTCAACTAAAAGTATAGTTAATCAGATCGCGACTTGATTTCTTCTCCGGTTTTGATTATAAATTCAGTGAAATCCTGTTGCGAGGGAAACATGATCCTGCATCCGAAGACACGAAGTATCCTGGTATATGTTATAGCATCGGCGTTCCTTTTCCAGGGATGCGCCACGGTCTCCTCGAATTGGGGACAGAAGATTCCTGTCACCAGCAGTCCCATGGGCGCGAAGATCATCGTGGACGGAAAGGAGAAGGGTGAAACCCCCATGGAGCTGGTCCTGAAGCGCCAACAGAACCACCTCATCCGCATCGAGCTGGAGGGATACGATCCCTATGAGATCTCGATCGGTCGCAAGATATCACCCTGGAAGTCCATCATCGGGAACCTGCTCATTGGAGGACTCCCCTTTGGCATGGCTGCCGAGCGCGTGTGGGGGGAAGCGGTGTCCCAGGACAAACCTCTTGTGGGCAAATACTTCTGGTATGGATTCATCGTGGGCTTCGCAGCCTTCATGATCGTGGACCTGGCAACGGGCTCCATGAATCACCTCTCTCCCAAGAAGGTCGTTGTGGATCTTACCAAGGTCGGGGGGGAACCCCGCACTCGGACCCTGTATCTGGATGCGGACCAGCTCAAGAACATCACCTGGATCAGCATCCGATGTGCGGATTCGGATAACCAGGTCACATTGAATCTGAAATAAGAAATAGGTCGATCGGGGAAGCATTTCCAATAGGCGGACCCCCATCCCTCCTCGCCGAAGACCCACCCACCCACCCTCATGCGGCTCAGACGGATAGGAGCTCGCCTTCTATTTTTTCACTATACTCTATAACGGATTTGGAAATGCCTCCGTCGATCGATGTGCTTTTGACTTACCAGATGCCCTGTGCCAAAATGAGACGGGGACAATGAGGAAGACCTCACGCCGCCGTTTCCTGGAGGAATCCCTGGCTGTGACGGGTTCTTTCATGGTTTACCCCTACCGCCCCGATCCTCGGGAGGCTGAACGCAT
>JAUWTO010000300.1 GCA_030614685.1 Candidatus Aminicenantota bacterium | reverse complement strand
GATGGTCAGTGATGTGGTCTTCTCCATGGATGCGGAGACCGGGCAGCCGAACTGGCAATATCCGGGAAAGCGGATCGCACACATCTCCATCAGCAAGGGAAATGGAAAAATCTTCTTCGCGGAGAGTGCGATTTCTGTGTCACAGAGGAATCGGGCACAGCAGGAAACACGTCGTCTGACCGAGGCGGGGATTTATGTGGCAAGCAAGGCATTCCCCGTGCCTTTGAAGGATCATGACTTCCGGACCGTGGTTGCCCTGGACATGGACACGGGCCGGCAAGTTTGGCAAAGGACCCTGGACTTTACCGGCTGTGGAGGGGATGCCCTGGCCTCGGCCTGCCATAATGGTGTGCTTTTATTTTTCTCCAACGTGGGAAGCCATGACTGGTGGCGGCATGAATCGGGCGCCCTGCGCTGGAAGCGGATCACCGCCCTGGATGCAGAGACCGGTGAGGTCCTGTGGTCACATCCCAACAATTACCGCACGCGTCCGGTGATCGTGGGAGAGAGGATATTCATCGAGCCGCGCGTCTGCGATCTTCGTACCGGAGAGATCCTCTCCCGCATCCACCCCATAAGTGGGCAGAGCGTGCCTTTCGAGTATCTGCGCCCGGGCCACACCTGCGCCATCTCCTCGGCGTCGGCCTCCATGCTCTTTTACCGATCCGCATGTGCCGCAATAATGGACTTTGAAAATGACAATGGGATAGCCCTCTTCGGGGGGATCCGGCCCGGCTGCTGGATCAACATGATTCCTGCCGGCGGTGTACTGCTCTTTCCCGAAGCCAGCGCCGGCTGTACATGTTCTTTTCCGTTACGGGGATCGCTAGTGCTGAAACACAAACCCGGCCGCTGGCAGAAGGGGACGGTTACCATCGCCCACGGTCCCTTGACCCCGGTCAAGCATTGGGCCGTGAACCTGGGGGCATCCTCCGATTTGAAGGATGATGAGGGCACTGTGTGGTTCGCCTATCCTAATCCCGACACCAATTACACCCATAACCACTATCCCGATTATGGCGTGAAATTCGCTTTGAACGAAAACTTTTTACCGGGGATGGGGTATTTCAATGCCGACTATCGGAACAAATCCATAGCCGGGACAAAAAGACCCTGGCTTTTTACTTCGGGCGCACTCGGCGCCACCCGTTTTGAGATGGTTCTTATCGACGATGTATGGGGTGAAAAACCCGGAGTGTATACGGTGAAGCTCGGATTTAAGGCCCCGGCTGAAGATCGCAAGGGGCAGAGGGTGTTTGACGTCAAACTGCAGGGCGCCTGCAGGCTCGAGGTTTTTGATATCCGTGCCCAAGCCGGACCGGAGAATCAGGCTGTGGTGAAATCCATAACAGGTGTGCCCGTGGAAAATGTTCTGATCATCGAATTTCAGCCTGGGGCGGATAATCCCGGAATCGGCAAAGTGCCGATCGTAACTTTCATCGAAGTCATCAGAGAAGACGGGATCGACCCGGCCCGAGGTGTCAAGGAGGGCAAACCTATGACGCCGAAAGAGGCGGCCGCCATGCTGTTGTCTGCCCGGCTCTTTCTGAAGAAGGGCCAAACATCGGAGGCGCTGGGAAAATATCACACCCTCTTGGGCAGGGCGCCAAATATCAATTATAAAAAGCAGGCCCTCGAAGGGTTGGCCATTTTAGCCAACCCGGACTCCCTGCCTGAGATCGCTCCATACTGTAAGAACCTCGACCCGGTGATGCGGGACTATAAAGACCTTGATCCCGAGTTGAAACAAAAAGCGACCCATGTGTTCCTTGCGATCGCCGACAGGATATCCCAGAGTGAAAAAAAACGCGCCGTGCGGATGCTCAACCGGGCGCTGCAATTCACAGATCCGGAAGACCTTGAAACCCTCCGGGAAATCACCGCACGACTTGTGGCGGCGGGAGAATAACACGAGAAGGTCAGCTGAATTCCTCGCTCCCGTCCAGCTTTAGGCGGTCGAAGCCGTTCTGGCGGCAGGCCTCATAGGCCACGAGGGTGACGGCGCTGGCAAGATTGAGGGAGCGAGCCTCGCCCTTCATGGGGATCCGATAGCAATGGTCTTTATTACGCTGCAGGAGATCCTCGGGCAAGCCGGTGGTCTCCTTGCCGAAAACCAGGTAGATCTCTCCTGAGAAGTCGATCCGGTCGTAGCTTTGTGCGGCTTTCTTGGTGATGAAACGCAAAGCCGCTCCCTGTGCTGACTTGAGGAACTCCGCCAGGTTCTCGTGGTGGATGACATCCACGAGGTGCCAGTAATCCAGACCGGCCCGCTTTAGATACCGGTCCTCCAGCGAGAACCCCAAGGGCTTTACCAGGTGGAGGGGCGCGCCTATGGCCGCACAGGTCCGTGCGATGCTGCCCGTGTTTTGGGGGATCTCCGGCTCCACGAGCACGACATTCAGGCGCGTGTCATTCATGGCAAGTCCGATACAAAGAGTATTGCATGAAGACGCGAGCTCATTTCGGTTTCTTCCTTTCCGATCGTTCCACCATGGCCAGAACAGGCTTCCCGGATCAAGGCAGTTGTTCATTATATTCCGAGGTTTCCCCCTTAACAATCGCGGCAGGGGAAAAACGCATAAACAACATTACAGTCAGGCATTCATAAAAAAAGGGGCTCCGTTTCCTACGGAGCCCCTGAAAATCTTGTGTCAGCAGGAGCGCCAGGACAGGCCTAGAACGTCCTGCAGAGCTAACAGCTGCTGCCGATCTAGAAACGTCTCCGGGCGCCCTGCTGGCTCTTCTTATTGACTCCCTCGGCGTCCAGGGCCCACATGCCGCGGCCGTGGGTCCCGATCACGACGACGTTGTCGCGCGGGTGGATGATGAGGTCGTGCACGAAGCAGGACGGCAGATTGCCTCCCAGGACGGTCCAGGTCTTGCCCCCGTCCTTGGTGACATACACACCGACGTCGGTGCCCACATACAGGATACTTCGGTTGACCGGGTCTTCGCGGATCACATTGACCGGACCCAGGGGGATGCTGCCCGAGATGTCCTGCCAGGT
>JAUWTO010000135.1 GCA_030614685.1 Candidatus Aminicenantota bacterium | reverse complement strand
GTGGTGGGACCTGGCGCGCAGAGTGGGGGACCAAGCAGCCTCCTTGATCGGGGCAGGTCCGGATGAGGTCACCATGCTGACCAGTGCCACCAACGCCCACTGGGTCGCCCTGTCCACGGCTTTCAAAAAAAATAACCCGCGCAGGAACACGATAATCATGACCGATCTCGATTTCCCCTCAACCCTATATGCGGTTTCCCGGATCGCGGAGTTCATGGGTTGGGAGATCGACATGATCGAGAGTCAAGGGCGGCCCGGGATCGAGTGTGAGGAGGTGGCAAAGCGAATCGACGACCAAACTCTGTGTGTGGCAGTCTCCCATGTCTTTTTCAAATCCGCTTTCATCCTGGATGTCCGGCCCATAGCCAGGCAGGCGAGGCATAGAGGCGCCTTCACCTTAATAGACGGATACCATGCCCCGGGTACGATCCCTGTCGACGTGAAGAGCCTGGAGGTTGATTTTTATGTTGGGGGATGCCTGAAGTGGCTGTGCGGCGGGCCGGGCAATGCGTTCCTGTACGCACACCCCGATCAAGCGGGCCAGGATCCGCCCTCACTGACAGGATGGTTAGGGCATCGTTCCCCCTTCCGGTTCGAAAGGGACATGGAATACACGCGGGGGGCATACCGGTTCATGTCAGGCACGCCTCCCGTGCCCTCCCTGTACACGGCTGTCCCCGGAATGGAGATCATTCGCGGGATCGGGATCGATGCCATACGGAAAAAATCTTTGAGACAGACCGGTGCGATCCTCCGGGAAGCGCAAACACGAGGGTTTCAGGCGTTCACTCCCAGCCTGGAGGAACGGCGCGGGGGAGCGGTATCCCTGGGACTGCCCCATGCCTTCCGGGTCAAACAGGCGATGGAGAAGCGCGGTATTAAGGTGGATTTCAGGAAAGGCGGGAAGGCCGGGCCGGATGTGATCCGCCTCGGCCCCCATTTTTACACCCGGGACGAAGAGATCCACAGCATGTTTCAGGCTGTGGACGATATCCTGGCATCGGGAGAATACCAGGATTTTCCGGACAGCATCGATCACGTCACGTGATGTTGATTAAAATCCGGAATTTCTTTACATTAAAACATAGACTTGGGCATAAGCCGATATGAAGATCAGAATCACAGCCATGCTTGTCATCCTCCTGCTGGGAGGGGGCAAAATAGCGCAAGCCGAGATCGCCTACCCGTGGAAGGACGTGTACATCGGGGCCCTGGATGCTTCGTGCTGGGCGGGCCTGGTCCTGGCGCCGCACTCTGATACCGGTTTTGCCTTCAAGATCCGCGTGATCAAGGGGGAGGAGGCTGCTGAGGGGGTCGATTTCTATTATCTCGTATCCGAAGTGGGGCCGCATTCTCCGGACGGACGTTATGCCCGGATCAGGTTCGACTTGAGCCTCCCGTTCGGCAAAGGCGATGACACGCCCATCCTGAAAAAGCCGTCCGCCAAGTCAAATACCTTGACGGTGGAATGGTCGCGCCAGAACGAGTATACGGTGATCGGCCGGATACAGGCGCCCAAGCATGTCCAGATTCAGCTTATCCATTACTTTCCCTGGGAGACCAGGGGTCGATACCGGCCCCGAGATGACGGCCAGCTGGAAGGCGAAAGCCTGGCTCTCCAGAAATATCATTATCTGTTCTGGTCGGACCGGCCAGGGACTCCGGAGGAAGGTGCGGAAGGGAGCCGGGTTGTGCGCACCTATTCCACGGATAGGAAGCGGTGGATCTATTTTGTGGCCGGAGTCGGAGAAGATCCGGAGGTTTTGAGCAACCGCATATACCGTTACAAGAACGAAAAAACGATCCAGTCTTTCCTGGCGGAGGAGGCCCGGATCTACGAACAGAACCGGGTGCGGGCCCTGGGAGCACACAAGGGAGTGGCGGCCGCAGTGACCAACAACCTTTTCTGGACATCGGTCTACCAGCCGGGGCGGCACAGATTTTTTACCCCATCGGGGCGAAACAGGCTTCCGGAGCGGCCCGACGGGACAAGCCCTCCCTGGTCGACCTTGTCCGGGGACTCATTTTTCAATGCGCTGGTGCTTTCCCTGGAAAGCCCCAAACATGCCAAGGACATGCTCAAGGCCGTGCTGGAAACCCAGTATCCCAACGGAAACATACCCCAGTGGAGGGCGGGAGAGGAGGGCAGTCCGGACCGTTCACAACCTCCGGTGGGCGCGTACGTCGTCCTCAAACTGTTTCAGAAGACCGGGGATGAGGAGCTACTGCGGTTTGCCTATCCCTATCTCACCCGCTGGCATGCCTTCTGGACCGAGAAGAAATCCAACGGCCTAACCCGCAGAGACGGAAACGGAGACGGTCTCCTGGAGTGGGGTTCTGATAGTGAGCTGGTCCGGGGAAACGATCCACCCTGGATGGACAGCGACACGGGAAAAGACCGGGCCCGGATGGAATCGGGCATGCCTGACCTGCCCAACTGGGATGAGGTCGGGTTCGACAGGCTGACAGGGACCATGACCATGAACTGCCTGGACCTAAACTGCCTGTTCGCCCTGGATGCGTGGTGCCTGGCTCAGATGGCGAGCGTCTTGAATTATCCCAGGGATAATCGAGAATATCTGGGAGAGTATGAGGCCTTGAAGCTGCTGATCAACGACAATTTTTGGGACAGCCGGCAGGGGTTCTATTTCGACCGCCACTGGGACGGCCGCTTCTCTTCCAAGATGTCGGTGTCCAGCTTCTATCCCCTGCTGGCGCGCATCCCGGACGCGGAGAGGGCGCGGCAGATGCGGGCTCATCTTCTCGACAGGTCGGAATTCTGGGGTGATTACGTCATCCCCACGGTATCGCGCGATTCAGAAGAATATCGTGAGCAGCTGGAGTGGCGCGGGGCTGTATGGCCGAATGCCAACTACCTGGTTTACCAGGGCCTGAAGGCGTTCGGCATGGATGTGGAGGCCCAGGAGTTCGCCAGGAAAAGCGCCGACCTCTTCCTGCTGACATGGACCAATTTTCAGATCTGTCCGCAAAACTACGACTCTCGGACCGGCCAAGCAACTGGCCACAGGTTCCAAAGCTGGGGGCCGCTCATGGCCTTGATCGCCTTGGAGGAACTGATCGATATCACGCCCTGGGATGGGTTTCGTTTTGGGGTGCTCCAGCCGGACCGGCCCAGTGAGGTGAGGCGCATGTCCATCCAGGGGCGGCATTATGATGTGAGGGTGTCGTCCGGAGAGGTCAGGTTGAGGGAAGAAGGAAGGGAGATCTTCAGGAGTAAGGGAGGACTGGTCATTCGCCGCTTCCTCTACAACGAGCAGCTCGTGTCCTTCGAGGTGATGGCCCTGGCGAAGAGGAAGATCAGGATCCGGTTTTTGATGAAGGGAAAGTACCAGTACTTCCTGGATGACCAGGTCAAAAAGATATTTGATGGGGATTATGTGGATATCGAAGTGCCGGAAGGCGGGCACGATGTTCTCATCATGCTCGTGGAAAAAGCCCGTTAGCACGATCAACGGAAATCAGCATAAATGCAGGATGCCGAGTCATGGATGCCCTGATAGCAAGTAAGCGGTTTGAAACCATCCGTCAGCTGCAGCAAGATCTTAACGCTCTGGGTTACGGCGTTGTTGTGGCCGGTACCGGCGATGAGGTGCTGGACCGGATGAAAGATAATCCCGGGATTCAGCTGGTCATCATGGAGAGTGAAGCGGATTTTTCGGCCAGCCTGGATCTCTGCCGCCTTATCAAATCCTCCGACTGGAAACGGTACGTCCACGTGATCCTGATCCTGGAAGTCCGGCCTGAAGACGACGCGGTGAGCATGGCTGAAAATGGGCTCGATGACTGCCTGATCCGGCCCTTCGGCAGGCGGGAGCTCAAGGGGCGGCTCCTGACCGGCCTCCGGATCATTCGATTGAATGAAAAACTGCGTGATGCCAGGGAGACCCGGCAGATCGATCTGAGGTCGGGACGGGAGGCTCAGGAGCGCATGCTCCCCGTACATTTCCCGGACATCCCGCAGCTGGAGATCGCCGCGCGCTTCATCCCCAGTGCCTATGTATCGGGTGACCTGTACGACATCTTCCGCCTGGATGAGTCCACCCTGGGTTTGTACAGCATCGATGTGTCCGGGCACGGCGTGGCTGCGGCGCTGTTCAGTGTGGGGCTAAGCCAGAGGCTCAACAGTCATCTTCAGCCGGGCGCTCTGCTGAAGGTCCCCATCGATCAGACACCCTTCTACCGGATCAATCCCCCGGAGGCTGTCCTGGAGACCCTGGATGAGGACGACATGCTGGGGAAATACGGGCGTTTTTTCACCATGGTATACGCCCTTGTCCATCTGGATGCAGGTAAGGTTTCATTCTGCCGCGCAGGACACAATCTGCCCCTGGTCATCCATGGGGACGGGTCAGCGGAATACATCAAAGGCGGGGGGCCGCCCCTGGGATTGGGGATCGTGACCGAATCCAGGGTGAGTCAGGAGGTCGAACTTAATCCGGGAGAAGCCTTCATCCTGTTTTCCGACGGCATCAACGAGACGTTCTCACGCAGCGGAAAAAACGGTTACGGCCTCAGCCGCGTCAAGGAGATCCTGAGGAGTCATCACGGCAGGCCCCTGGAGGAGTCCTTCGATGACCTGATCGCCGATGCGAAAAAGTATCAGGGGCGGCCCGAGTTCGCCGATGATATTTCCATCATCGGATTCAGATGGAAGGAGGGCTGAATCATGGAAGAGTTCTATCTTTATTTTCCTGCCAAAATCCGGTACCTCCACCTGGCCACGTCGCTGTGTCGGGAGCTGTGTGCCAAGGTCCCCAGGAAACGGAAGGTGAAGGATTTTGTCGAGGACATTGAGCTGTGCATCAGCGAGGCCTGTACCAATGCCATTAAATACGGCAGCGGCCGGGACTCGGGTGCCGCCATTTCAGTGCGCTTCCACTTGTACCCGGACCATGTGATAATTCGTGTCGGGGACCAGGGAGAGGGCTTCGATTTAAATAATATCCCGGTCCCGGATCTGGAGAAGCATACAGAGCGAGGCTACGGATTGTATATCATAAGAGCCAAGATGGATGCTGTCCGTTATGTACGTGCCCGGGATGGGAATTATCTGGAGATGACGCGGTATTTCGATTCACCATTAAACAAGAGGAGTTCATGATGGAGATCACACGGAAGAGAGCGGGGCGGGCGTGTGTCGTAACGCCCCAGGTAAAAAAGATCGATGCCAACGTGGCTGTGGAATTCAGAAAACAGCTGATGGAGCTGATTGCTGACGGAGAGAACCGACTGGTCCTGAATCTGGGCGAAGTAGATTTTATCGACAGCTCGGGGTTGGGCGCCCTGGTAGCCGTACTCAAGAACATCGGACCCGAGGGTAGGATCAAGCTTTTCGCGGTCAAGGATGGAGTCCGTTCGATTTTCGAGCTCACGCGTCTGGATCGCGTGTTCGATATACATATATCCGAGAAGGGCGCGGTGGAGAGTATGAAATGAGCCACATCGTCGAAAATCCGGATAAGGTGCGCGGTGCGGAGATCGTGGTCGGGATCCCCTCTTACCAAGAAAAGGACTCCATCGGTTTTGTGACCGGGGTGGTGGATGCGGGATTGGAAAAATATTTCGGGCGCAAGGACTGCGTCATCATCAACGTGGACAATAACTCGCCCGACGATACCAGAGGGGCGTTTCTCAAGACCGAAACCCGGATGCCCAAGCTTTACATATCCACTCCGGAGGGTGTTAAAGGAAAGGGCCGCAACATCCGGAATCTGTTCGAGGCCGGGGTGGAACTCGGGGCCAAAGCCATAGCCATGGTGGATGCGGATCTGACCAGCATCACGCCGCAGTGGGTGCAGTATCTGGTGGAGCCCGTGTACATGGACCACGATTATGTGATCCCGATCTATGTGCGCCACAAATACGACGGGACCATCACCAACAACATCGCCTACCCCATGACGCGTGTGTTGTACGTGCTGCGTACGCGCCAGCCCATTGCCGGTGATTTCGGGCTTTCGGGCAAGCTGGCTCGAGCCTACCTCACGGAAAAGACCTGGGATGAGAATGTATCCGAGTTCGGCATAGACATCTGGATGACTACCATCGCCATCTCACGCGGGTTCAAGGTCTGCCAGACCTTCATGGGAGCTCCCAAGTCTCACCGCGCCAAGGACCCGGGCGCACACCTGGGCCCCATGTTTTACCAGGTGGTGGGAACCGTTTTCAACCTGGCCGTGGATTTTGAATACCTCTGGAAATATTCCTCCGAAAGCCTCCCCACGAACATCTTCGGTTTCGGCCTGGGAGTGACGGAGGAACCCCAGCCGGTCACGGTGGACACCGAACGGCTGCTCAAGAGCTTTGTCGATCGTCTGATCAAATACTGGAAGGTCTGGAACAAGGTGATCGCTCCCCTGAACCTGGACGATCTCAACCATCTGCAGAAGATGTCGGCAGATACGATCCGGGTGCCGGCCGACCTCTGGGCCAGGATCCTGTTCGATTATGTGGTCGCGTACCGGGATCGGCTGGCGGAT
>JAUWTO010000050.1 GCA_030614685.1 Candidatus Aminicenantota bacterium | reverse complement strand
CGGAGCTTATTCTTTTCCCCAGGAGAGGCCAAAAAAGTTCTAATATGGGCAAATAAGGTGTACCAGGGGAGCAACTGCTCTTCCGGGGATTCCCCCTCCGTTGACAGTTCGCGAGCATTGTGCAACACTTTGATTCGGCCGAAATGGGCGAAAAGGAGATGTCCATGAAAAAGATTCCAGTGATCGTGAGCATATTGCTTGGTGTCGTTCTTATCTCCAGCCCCGGATTCGCCCAGCTGCGCGGCGGCGGCTTCCTCCTGGCAGTCTCTTATTACATCCCGGCAGCAGAAAATGTCAGCAGCGGGTACGGCTCGACCATCGGATTCGTACTTCCCCTCCGGCATAGGCTCCAACTGACCCTCGAATGGAAATATGCCCGGCACTCGGTCACCAAGGTCGAGGACGGATTCCTGAACGGCGATTTATACGTGACTCCCCTGATGCTTGCCGTCCGCTACAATTTCGCCGACCAGGCCACCTTCGTACCTTACGTTTTCGGAGGCGTGGGTTGGTTTTTTGCCTCGTTCAACGCCCAGGAACGGCAGAGCATCGATGAAGCGACGGTGGTCAAACAGGATCCCAAGGACGGGCTGGGACTCTACGGGGGACTGGGGGTATATTACCGGGCCTCGAACAGCGTAGCAGTCTTTGGCGAGGCCCTTTATCTCTTCCGGAATACCAAGGTCGAGACCGTTTATCTTGTTGGGCCCTCGGAGACTTTCTCGGTCAACCTGAGTGCGTTGAGCCTGCAGATCGGCCTGCGGTATTTCTACTGACAGTCGGAGCTGGTCGAGGCGATGAGGTCGACCGCGATGGACTGTGAGAAGGACTCGGCCCGTTCGTATACAACCTCCCAAATATCGGCCAGCTGTTCCGAACTGGTGTGGGCCTCCAAGGTCTGTTCATCCCGGAAGCAGGCCACATGATAGAAGGTTAGGCCGTCCTTCTCTGCGAACACGTCGATCTTCACCCCTTCCGGAGAGTTCTCTCTGGTCGCCCGGATGAATTCAAGCACAGCCTGACGGACCTCGTCTGCCTGGCCCTCCCGGATTTTGTATTTTGTGATGCGGTGTATCATCTTCCTTTCCTTTCTGTACGGCATTCCTCTCCCGAAAACGAATAGGGATCGAATGCATTATACCCGAATCCCCAACATGTATGGAAGCGTGAGATTTACTGTAGGCGTCGTTCATCCCCCGCACTCTTCCTTTAAAGGCGGGTGGTTGGGGTGGAGAGATGGCGTGGATCTCAGGAGGGGGAGGGACTGGGAGGCGGCCGTATTGGACTAAGGTCCAATTGACGGCCTCTTCTCATGCCTCTAAGATTGGGGCAGGCGGACATAATGGAGATCGAAAAGCAGATATTTCTCGTCGATGACGACGCATCGATCCGCAAAGCCATGCGGCGCTTCCTGTTCTCCGTGGGTTTTGATGTCCAGACCTTTGGCTCCGCGGAAGAGTTCCTGGAATTCATATCTCCCCAGGTCACGGGCTGTCTGATCCTGGATGTCCGGCTGACCGGGCTCAGCGGGCTCGAGCTGCAGGACCGGCTCAGGAAGATGGATTCCCGGCTCAAGACCATCTTCATCACCGCCTTTGCCGACGACAAGCAGCGCCAACGCGCCCATGCCTCGGGAGCGGTGGCGTTTTTTGAGAAGCCTGTCAACGACCAGAAGCTGCTCCGGGCTATTGTGTCCATCTGGAACGATGAGAAGGAGGAATCGGGATCCGAGTGAGCCAGACCCGCCGCATTCGTGCCGTATACAATGGGCAGCCCTCCCTGGAAGGAGCGGGAGTTCGCCTGAGCCTGTCGCTTGGTATGGGCCGATCGGCATGAATACTCGCGAGGAACTCCAGTCGGCCTTCGAGGAATACCGCAGCGGGACTTTCATCAAACACAGCGGAGAGATCATGGACAGCGGCCAACAGTTGCGCCCCGCCCCTGTTCTCATGCTATACTACCTCAAAATGCGGGATGTAGGGATAACTATCATGAGCATGACGCGCGATTATGTTTTCCTGGGGATTCTGTTCGGCCTGATCATGGCCGCTGCTTTCCTGTTTTCGGGGAAGGATGCTCCCCCAGGCCCCGGCGGGATCGGTCCGGGCAGCAGCAGCCCGGCCCTCGTCCCGTTCGCTGCTCAGGACCAAGAACCGGACCAAGAGACCCAGTCTGATCCCTACCAGGCCTACCGGGAACAGCTGCAGGAACAGATGAGGATGGTGTCGGACATCCTCGACCAGCGCAAAGGCGATCTTTCCGAGATGATCGAGAAGAGAGAGATCCGGGTCCTGACGACCTTCACCTTGGGCAATTATTTCGTGCACAAGGGGCAGGAGTACGGATATGAGTACAGCAAGATGGAGGAGTTCCGGAAGTTCCTGAACGAGGGCCGGAGTCGCAGGGAGCTCCAGGTGGAATTCTATTACATCCCGCTTCCCTATGATGTGCTGATCGAGGCCCTGAACATGGGCTACGGAGACATCGTGGCCGCCAACCTGACCATCACTCCTGAACGTGAAGCCCAGGTCGCGTTCAGCGATCCCTATCGGTGGGGGATCAAGGAGGTCCTTGTCAGCCATAAGGATTCCGGAGACATCAAGAGCCGGGACGACCTGGCCGGGCGCCGGATCCATGTCCGCGAGAACTCCAGCTATCACAGCAGCCTGCTGCGGCTGAACAAGGATCTGACCGCACGGAAGCTTAAGCCCATCAGGATCGAGCTGCTCCCCGGACTGATCAACACGGGAGAGATCATTCAGATGGTCGATTCCGGCGTGGTCCAGCTGACCGTGGCGGACAGCCATCTCGCGAAGATCACAGCAGAGCTGCTGGATGGTGTCAGGATCCACGACCACATCACCTTCAACGAGGATGTCCGCTTCGGCTGGATGGTGCGTAAGAACAATCCCGAGTTAAAGGCCAGCTTGGATCGGTTCGTCAAGACCGTGAAAAAGGGGACCCTGACGGGCAATATTTTCTTCAATCGGTATTATAAGGATAACCCCTGGGCCCGGGAGTACGCGCAGAAAAAGGACCTGGAGGAGCTCACACAGTATGCCCCCCTGTTTCAAAAATACGGCGAGATGTACGATATCGACTGGCTCCTGATCGCGGCCCAGTCCTTCCAGGAGTCGCGCTTCGATCCCAACGCGCGCTCCCGGACAGGCGCACAGGGTTTGATGCAGCTGCTGCCGTCCACAGCCAAGGACATGGGCATCGAGGACATCAGCACACCGGAGAACAACGTCCACGCCGGGGTCAAGTATCTGAGGTGGATCATGGACCGCTATTTTTCAGAGGGCGACATCAACGACGATGACCGGGTGCGGTTCGCGCTGGCAGCCTACAACGCCGGCCCCGCCAACATCCGCCGGTCCCGAACCAGCGCCACCCAGCTGGGCTATGACGCCAACCGCTGGTTCAACCACACCGAGCTCGGGACCATGCAGCGTGTCGGGCTCGAGCCTGTGCACTACGTGCGCAACATAAACAAGTATTATCTGTCGTTCCGCTTGTCCCTGACGCTGGGTGAGATGAAGAAGGAGATCCGGTGAATGATCGCCGTTCGCTCATCAGCACAAAGGAGAAAAACATGAGAAAAATCCCTGTCCTTATCGGGCTGCTGTTCCTGCTGACACTGGGGGCCTATGCCCAGGTCTCTTACGTAGGCATGACCTTCAACCTGTCTTTCCCAACGGGAGAAACCAAAAGTTTTGTCAATGAGAACAGCTACCTCGGATTCTCGTTCGAGGCCCGCCGCATCCTCCGCCCCGGGATCTCCGCAGGACTCTCTCTCTCGTGGACCGGTTTCGAACATGTGGTGACAATTGAGGGCCTCGATGTCGAGGAAAAGCGGGGGCTGACCACGGTGCCCATCATGGTGACCACCC
Source organism: Candidatus Aminicenantota bacterium (assembly GCA_030614685.1). Lineage (GTDB taxonomy): Bacteria > Acidobacteriota > Aminicenantia > Aminicenantales > Aminicenantaceae > JAUXEH01. The sequence continues at coordinate 9,854 of JAUWTO010000050.1, read as the reverse complement.
ATGCCTATTACAGCGGAGATGTCTTCATCCCCTATGTGGGGATCGGCGCCGGCACCATTTTCACGCGCGCCACCACCCGGACGGACCAACGGGACCTGGACGAACCGCGCTGGCATCTGGGATTCATGCCCGAAGCGGGCTGCATTGTCCGCTTTCATGAGAATGCAGGCCTCCTCTTGAACGTCCGATACTACTATGGCCTGGAAGCCAAAGATTTCACCGTCTCCTACTGGGTGTTGGGCCTCGGCCTCATCTGGACGGGAGGCTGATAACGCGCTACAATAGGGCAGGAGGTTTGTCATGAAAAAACTCACATTCGTGTTGATCCTGCTCCTGGTATTCAGCGGAGTGAGCTTCGGCCAGGAATGGCTGGTCGGGGCCTACTACAAAATGTCTTTCCCTGCCGGCAGTACCAACGGATTCATCGACAAAACCAGCTTCCTGGGTGGTGGGGCCGAGGTCCGGCGCTTTATGAGCGATTACTGGTCCCTGGGCGCCTCCGTAGACTACAGCTATTTCAAGCAGGACAATATTGGAGAGGCCGGTACAGAGACCCGCACGCTGAAGGCCCTGCCGGTGATGGCGACCCTGCATTTTTATGTCCAGAACAACGCCGCGTATCTGCCCTTTGCAGGGGTTCGTTTGGGAGGATTCCGGATCAGCCAGGCAACCGAGTCGCCAGAGGGGACGGTCACGCTTGACAAGTGGTATCTGGGATTTATCCCCGAGGTCGGGGCGATCTTCCAGCTGAGTCCCAGCCTCAAATTGGTCGGATCCTTCCAGTTCAACTATGCGGTGGGCGAGGGAGTCCGGCAGGATCAGGCCTATTATGCGCTCACCTTGGGCCTGTTCTGGGGTTCCCGCTAGGCGTTCTGTTCGGCCCCATGCCCGATTGAAATCCCAAGCTCTTCCGCTTATAATGTCCTCTCTGTTCCAGGTGTGATCATGCCACCTTGGATCGGCACGGCATGGGACCACATTCGAAATGAGTGATAAGAAAGAGCGATCTGTCCAGGACCCAGCGCTCGGCTCAGCAGTGGGGTGGTCCGCTTCGGAAGAGCTTCGCAAGCTGTATCTGGCCGTGGAACACAGCCCGGCCACCGTCGTTATCACCGATGCTGAGGGATCCATACAGTACGTCAATCCCAAGTTCACGGAGCTAACCGGCTACAGCGCCGAGGAAGCCCTCGGCAAGAATCCGAGCCTGCTGAAATCGGAGCAACACCCTCCGTAATTTTACCGCTATATGTGGAAGTCTCTCAATCAGGGGGAGATATGGCGGGGCGAGTTTCACAACCTTAAAAAAAGCGGGGAGCCGTACTGGGAGTCGGCCTCGATCTCTCCGGTCGTGGACACACAGGGGATCATCACCCATTATGTGGCCGTGAAGGAAGACATCACCCGGAGGAAGAAGGATGAGCAGGAACTCCGTCAGATGCACGAGGAGCTGGAGAGCCGTGTCGCAGAAAAAACAAAAGAGTTGAGTGACACCATTGGTCAGCTGCGGCGTGAGATCGAGGAGCGGGAGCAGATCCAGGCCCGGCTGCAGGAAGCAGAGATCAACTACCGGACGGTCGCGGATTTCACCTATGACTGGGAGGTGTGGTCGAATCCGGACGGGACATTTCATTATGTCTCCCCTTCCTGCCTTCGCATCACAGGATACCCGGCCGTGGATTTCCTCCAGGATCCGGGACTCTTATCCAGGATCGTGGAGCCGGATGAGCGGAAAGCCTGGGAAGAGCACTGCCGGAAAAACCATGGGGAACGAGGCCCCGGTGAGGTGCAGTTTAGGATAAAGGCCAGGGGGGGGGAGGTCCGCTGGATCGAGCATGCCTGCCAACCGGTCCACGGCGAGGGGGGAGAGTTCCTGGGGATTCGGGCCAGCAATCGGGACATTACCGAACGAAAACAGGCCGGAGAGGCGCTGCAGCGAAGCGAGTCGAGCCTGGCTGAGGCCCAGCGTATCGCGCAGCTGGGCAACTGGGATTGGAACATCCGGGCCAACTCCCTGTACTGGTCTGATGAGATCTACCGCATCTTCGGCCTCAGCCCTCAGGAGTTCGGGGCTACCTACGATGCCTTCCTGCGGACCGTTCACCCCGAGGACCTGGAGCTCGTGAAGGAGGCTGTGAAGCGTGCCCTCCGAGCGAACGAGCCGTACAGCATCGATCACCGCATCGTTCTGCCCGATGGTACGATCCGCATCGTCCACGAACAGGCCGAGGTCCTCTTTGATGCGTCCAGGCAAGCGGTCCGGATGGTGGGGACTGTCCAGGACATCACTGAAAGGATACAGATCGAGAGGGAACGGGAGGAGCGCCTCCGGTTCGAACGGCTGCTCTCGGATCTTTCCGCCATGTTCGTAAATATCCCCGTGAAACAGGTCGATAAACAGATCGAGCAGGGGCTGAAAATGGCCGGGGAATTCCTGGGTGTGGATCGGGTGACCTTGTCCGAATTCACACACGACATGTCCGAGCTTAAGCCGATCAGTTCGTTCGCCTTCCCCGGTTTTAAGCCCTACCTGTCCTCGGACCTCCCGCAGTCGGCGCCCTGGGTCACGGCCCGGATCATCTCGGGTGAGGAGGTCGTCTTGAACCGGATCTTTGATGATCTTCCTCCTGAGGCCACGAAAGACAGGGTCTTCTTCCAAGGTTCCGGCCTCAGCTCCATCGCCTTCATACCGATCCTGGAGGAGGGAAGGGTCGAGTTCGCTGTTTCCTTGAGCAGCTTCCAGACCGAAAGGCACTGGCCGGATGAGCTGGTGAGCAGGCTGCGGCTGCTGGGAGAGATCTTCACCAATGCGCTCCTGCGCAAGCGGGCTACGGTCAAGGCACGGGCCCTGGGAGAAGAACTGGCACATGTTACCCGCATAACGACCCTGGGCGAGCTGGCCGGGGCTCTGGCCCATGAGATCAATCAGCCTCTGGCCGCCATCCTGAGCAATGCCCAGGCGGCCCGGCGGTTCCTGGCGGCCGGTGATCCTGATATGGAGGAGCTGGCCGATATCGTAAAAGATATCGCAGAGGATACGGAGCGGGCCAGCTCTGTGATCAAGAACCTGCGGAGCATGATGAAGAAGGAGGAGAGGGATTTTCTGCCCCTCAGCATCCAGGAAGTCGTCCATGAAGTGATCTCCCTGGTTAAGCGGGACCCGCTCGGCCATCAGATGGATATTTTGCTTCGGCTGGAGCACGACCTTCCGCCTGTCCTGGGTGACCGCGTGCAGCTGCAGCAGGTCCTGATGAACCTGATCAGAAACGGTTTCGATGCCATGATGTACCAGAAAGAGGGAGCCCGGGAGTTGGTCATACGCAGCCAGCGGCAGGATGAGCGGTACTTAAGGGTGGAGGTGCAGGACGCGGGAATCGGCATCAAGGAAAGCCGGCTGAACCGCATCTTCGATCCCTTTTACACGACAAAGCCTGAGGGCATGGGTATAGGTCTGAGCGTCAACCGGACCATTATCGAGGCACACGGGGGGAGGCTGTGGGCGCAGAACAACCCGGAGTATGGGATGACGTTCAGTTTCACCCTGCCGGTCGCTGAGGGAGATCATCAGTGACCGAAGTCAAGGCGACCGTTTTTGTCGTGGATGATGACGCTATGCTCCGCAAGGCCCTCCAGAGGCTGATCAGATCGGCCGGGTATGCCTCTGACATATATGCCACGGCCCAGGCCTTCCTGAATGGAGAAAAGGCGGGATCGCCCCGCTGCTTGATCCTGGATGTGCAGATGCCCGGCTTGAGCGGACTGGATCTGCAGAGAGAGATGCTCGACCGGGACCTCTTCATGCCCGTCATTTTCTTGACAGGACACGGCACGGTCCCCATGAGCGTGAGGGCCATGAAATCAGGGGCCGTGGACTTCCTGACTAAGCCCGTGGATGAGAAGCGCCTGTTTTTTTCGATAGAGGCGGCCCTCCAGAAAGACGTGCAGGAGCGGGCGGAGCGTGCCCGGCGGGAGGACATCCAGCGCCGCCTGGACGCCCTGACGCAGCGGGAGTACGAGGTGCTGGTCCTGGTGATCACGGGGATGCTCAACAAGCAGATCGCCGCGAAAATAGGCACCAACGAAAAGACCGTCAAGGTCCACCGCGCCAGGGTCATGCGCAAGATGGAGGTCGGCTCGCTGGCCGAGCTGGTGCGGCTTGCTGAACACGCTGGAATTTCCTCCGGCCGCGAAGGCAGCGAGAGTGAATGACAAACCAGCCATCCTTGACCGGAGCAGGATCAATTGGTATCTTAGAGGGCACCTTGTCTCTGGGTAATCAGATGTGTTTGGTATGAGTTTTATGCGAATGAGCGGCTTTAAACGGATCGGTTTTTTGGCCCTGTTGCTCTTGGGTTTTGGGGGCCTGCCAGCCCTTTGCGCTGACAGGACCGATATCATTACCATGCAAAACGGAGACCGGATCACGGGAGAGATCAGAAAGCTGGAACGCGGAAGACTGGAGTACAAGACCGATGACATGAAGACGCTGGAGATCGAATGGCTGAAGATCGATTTCATCCAGAGCATCCATGTGTTCGATGTGGAATCCGTGTCCGGCCGCCGGTATCAGGGCACGCTCGGCCAGGGGGAAGAAAAGGGCCAGATGATCGTGACTACCGAAAACGCCCGTGTCACCCTCTATCTCAGGGACCTCGTCCGGATCGACCCCCTGCGCGCCACCTTCTTCAAGCGGATCCGCGGCTACCTGGATGCCGGCCTGGGCTATGAAAAGGCCACTGACCAGTGGACGTGGACCCTGGGGGGGGAGGCCAACTACCGGACGGTAAAGTGGGCCACCGGGCTCATGGTCAGCTCGTATTTTCGGAACCAGCAGGAGGTCAAGGACACACGCAGGAACAGCGCCAGTTATTCGCTCGAAAGGATCTTTGAGAACAGGTGGCTGGGCCTGGGATTCGGGCAGCTGGAGCAGAACGACGAGCTGAACCTGGCCCTGCGAGAGCTGCTGGGTGTCGCCGTAGGCCGGTATATAGTCCAGAACAACACCATGCTGTTCTCATGGCTGGCCGGTGCTACCTACACTCGGGAAAAGTCCACGGGCGAAACCGAATTCACAAGCGGCGCCGAGCTCCTTTTGGGCGGGCGGTTCGAGGCCTTCCGCTTTGTCCATCCAGAGCTGGACTTCAGTATCTCGCTGTCCGCATTCCCCAGCCTGGTCGAGAAGGGACGCATCCGGCTCAACCTGGACACCCGCCTGCGCTACGAGATCTTGAGAGATTTCTATTTTACTGTGAGCCTCTTCGATAAGTTCGACGGCATCCTCAGAGAGGGCGGCGAACGCAACAACGACTTCGGCTTCACCACCGCGATCTCCTGGTCCTTCCGCTAATTGGGGACCGCTAATTGGGGACGGACCTTGGAATGTTATTGAATCAAATGAAGTTAGCCCCATATTTCCGCCATTTTTAGCGCTTAAATGCTTGTTTTTAAGGCAAAAAACAGCAACTTAAGAGAAATACTGGGATTTTATTCCCGAGGTGTTTTCTTACTTATCGGTTCCAGACCGGGCCTTGATGACCACACGCTGCCATCCCCGAATAAAGGACACGATGTCCTGCCTCTGCTGGATACCCAAAGTCGGACGATCTTCCGCATCCAGGCCCCAGGACGGCATGGCCGTGCTGCGGCGGCCCAGGGATATGGTGGCGAACAGATAACCGTTGGTGGCAGCGTTGAGGAGTTCCTGACTGTTCAGGGCCGGGGCCTTCGGCCCCTCTCCGACCTGTCCATGACATTCCGCACAGTGGCTCCGGAAAAGAGGCGCACCCCGCTCAGAAGACCCAAAGTTCGAGCCCGCGTAAATGACCTCCAAAGGCTGAGAGGCGGATGCATCGCGCAGAAAAACGATCACATCCGCGACATCCTGTGTCGAGAGCCTCTCCTGCTGTGAGACCGCGGTGGCCCAGCCAAACATGGCGGTGCCCCGGCGGCCGTAGGAGATCATGGCCGTCAGGAAGGCATCGGAGGCCGCGGCCTGAAAATCCGGGTTTTGTATGGCTGGTCCGGTGTCGCCCTGTCCGTAGATCCCGTGGCAGCGCGAGCACAGGTAGTGGTATCGATCCTTTCCGCGAACGGCATCTCCGCTGGCCTTGAGCTCGATGGAAGCCCTGGCTGGTACGCTGCTCCAGCTCTTCAGGAAGGCCAGGATATGGGCAAGCTCTTCTGATGAGAATCCTCCCCATCCGGGCATGGCGGTGTTGCCGCGCCCCCGGGTTATGGTCTCATACAGATACTCGTCCCCAGCTGCAGCCAGCATGTCGCCGTTGCTGATGGTGATGACCTGCGCTCCCCTGCCGTCCTCCCCATGACACAGGGCGCAGTTCTTCAGGTACAGCTCACGCCCTGCCTGGCCGTCGCCCTGTATACTCAGCACGACAGACAGATCCGACCAGACCTGTCTCCTCGATTTGATATGCGCTGCCAGGTCCCGGATCTCCTCGTGCCAAAGTCCCGAAAATCTCGGCAGCCAGGCAGCCATCTGGCGGCCGCTGCGGCCATGGGTGATCGTGAAGGCGATGAGATCCCCGGAAGCCACAGACAGGAAATCCTGATCGCCCAGGGAGGGGATCCCGGTCTCGTATTTCTCGTAGTCTTTCCCTTCCCCCTCCTTGCCGTGACAGGCAGAGCAGAGCATGGGGTAGGCCTCTGCCCCGGTCAAAAGACTTCGCTGGCCCTTGAATTCCCGGAGCGTTTCGAGGGAGAAATATTCGAAGGGGATGTCCGGCCTGGCCATTCCCAGCGTGAATGTGATCAGTGCCTGGATCTCGTCTTCGTCGAGGTCCACGGCCAGCATCTGGGAGCCGGGAGAAACCATCTCGGGATCCTTGAAATGCGAGTACAGCCAATTGCTTATGGTTCTTTCCCCAGTGATGCGGGAAAAGTCGTATTCGTGCCGTGTTTTTTCTCCCTGGACCGTCAAATCCGGCCCGACTGTGCCGCCCACACCGCGGGCCTTGTGACAGCCCAGGCAGCCCTCCTGGCGGAAGACGTGGAGGCCGTTGCGAAAGATCTCGGTCCCCTCCAGAGAAACAAGGTCACCGAAGATAGCCAGGTGGCACTGGCCGCAGGCCGACTGCACATAGTCAAGCGAAAGCAGGGGAGAGGGCCAGTACGTATCTCGGGTGCGGGCATGGGCGTTTTTCCGGTCGACCGCCTGGCCTTGGCCGGCATGGCAGATTGTACACCCGAAACGGTCCGGGGGATGATGCTCGAGCAGGCTCCCGCTGTGGGCACGCAGGGGGAGAGCCTCTTCCCGCATCCCGGGATCCGCCGCCCCGATATGACAGGTCTGGCAGCGGTCCGTGCGCTCGAGGTTATCTAGCAACGCCTGACGGATCCGCGGTCCCTCCGCCCGTCCGACCGGAACTCCTTCTCCGTCCTGATGGCGGGCACTGAGAAGCTCGCTGTACACTTTCTGATATTGACGCCACTCCGGCCGGCTCTCCTTCAAGGAGGCCGCAATCAGAAAAAGGACGAAGACCAGGCTCCCGACCAGCGTCAGCAGCTGGAAGCGTCGTATGAGCCGTTCCTCCATGTCTTTTCCCTATTGCACCGGCCAGTTCGACCTCAGCCAGTAAAATTCCCAATCCGGGCCCCTGAGCCAGACACCCACAAAGGTCAGGATGATGAGGCCGACCAGGGCACAGGTAAAGAGGGCCATGGCCGAAAAGTGCACGGATCCGGTCCTTCGGCGCTGGTAGACAGACCAGACCGCATACGCTGCAGCCAGCACTGTCCCGGGATTGATCAGGATGATGAGGACCTGAGGTGTGCCGGCGAACCAGTCCCCCAGCCAGCCGAAATTCACGTTGACAAAAAGGATGCCGATCGTCACGGCGGCGGAGAAAAACAGGGATGCGATAGTCACTCGCTTTCCTACGATTCCAGAAAACCATATCCCGGCGTGGGATTCCTCTCTGTCTCGGAAGGGGATCGATACCAGGAAGGCGACGAACAGCACCGGGATGATGATGCCCCCGGCAAAAGCGGAATAGGAGATCAGCTCCTGGACCCCGAGGAAATACCAGGGCGACTTGGCCGGATTCTCGGGCAGCAGCGGATTGGCCAACTCCTTGAGCGGGGCATCGAAGAAGAATGCCGCCGCCATCAGTATAGCAAGAGAGACCATCAGCACCGCCAGTTCGCCCCACAGGGCCGTGGGCCAGGTATGAATATCCTGCTCCCGGGAATCCGCAGGCCGGGCCAGCCCCCCGTCCTTCCGGATGCGCCAGAAATGCACGCCCATGAGGATCAGGAGTGTCAGGGGCAGGAAGATGATGTGCAGCATGTAAAAGCGTGTGAGCGCCTCCTGGCCCACCACCTCATCCCCGATCAGGAGCTGCTTGACAAATCCTCCGGGATCAAAGACTTGGGTCATGCCCAGGGCATCGGTGAGCTCCCTGGCGGAAGCCGCGATATTGGACCCGATAGTGACCGCCCAGTAGGCCAACTGGTCCCAGGGCAGCAGGTATCCACTGAAGCTCAGGAGCAGGGTGACCAACAGCATGGCCACACCTATGATCCAGTTGAGCCTCCTCCCCTTAAGATAAGCACCCGTGAAAAAGGTCCGGATCAGATGCAGGAAGGCCAGGATCACCATGCCGTGTGCCGCCCAGCGGTGAAGGTTGCGGATATAACGCCCGCCCTTGACCACGTACATGATGTCTTTGACAGAGGAATAGGCCTGCCCTTCGGAGGGAGTGTAATAGAGCATGAGCAGCACGCCGGTGAGGATGAGTATCAAGAAGAGGAATCCCAGCGCCACACCCAGGCCGAAAGTGGTGGTCAATTTCAGGCTGCGGAGGTTCACTCGTGGAGCATGGATGTGCAGGAAAAAATTGCGCGAGACCTTCTGAATGCGGGATCTTTGGCTGCCGGGAGAGAGGTCTGGCATGATTAGAATAGTCTGAGTTTGTCCTGGGACGTAGTTCTCTGGTTCGTATGTACGCGGATCCGGCCGTCCGGGGCCAGATCCACCTTGAACCAGGGCAGCGCGCTGGGGGCCGGGCCTGAGATGACCTGCCCGCTGTCATCGAACCGCGACCCGTGGCAGGGGCAGCGAAACTCATCTTCGACCCTTTTGAGCACGCAGCCCAGATGCGTGCATATGGCAGACACGGCCCTCACGCCTTCGTGGTCCCTCAGAATGAACACCTTGTGCTTTGGGAGCAGAGTGAAGGTGTTCACAGGAAAATCGTGGAGACGTCCGACGGAAAACACTTTTTTGGTGCGTGTCAGTGCAGGGGCGATGCTGCGGAGGGCGGCGATCCCCGCCAATCCTCCGGCTCCCGCAGCACAACCCAGCGCTGCTTTGCCGAGGAATCGTCGCCTGGTCAGGCCGCCTTTGGGTTTCTCCATGAGGGTCTCAGGTATCATACCGAATCTCCTTCCTGAAAATCAACTCCATGCAGCTTGATTTTTCCAGGATGAGCCAGTAACGTGTATGCAGCAGATATTCGAGATGGGGAAAACATGAAACCATACTGTCGCATCTGGATTACGCTTATGGCCTGTGCTTTATTCATGCCGATCGCATGCAAAAGATCCGGGGAACAGGCCGTTGTCGATCGTGCCGCCGAACGTATCGCAGCGGTGGCACCAGACTATGTGGGGCGTCAGGCCTGCATCGAGTGCCACAGGGACCAGTATGATCTTTTTGTGGGATCAGATCATGACATGGCCATGGACACAGCCACGGATGAGACAGTGCTGGGAGATTTTGCGGACGCAACCTTCACTCAGCATGGGATCACCTCACGTTTCTTTAAACAGGAGGGACAGTTCTATGTGAACACGGAAGGCCCAGGGGGCAAACTCCAGGACTACGAAGTGAAGTACGT
>JAUWTO010000136.1 GCA_030614685.1 Candidatus Aminicenantota bacterium | reverse complement strand
TGAAACATCGAGTCCTTCGCTGTTTGTCGGGCGTCCTGGTATGCCTGATGCTTGTCTCCTTTCCGCAGGCTCAGAACGCCTTCAAGCTGAGGTGCCTCACGGCCGGGATCAGTCTCCGGGCGGATGATTATCCGGAAATCCTGGCGAAAACCCGCGAGTTCTTCGAAAAGAGCATCCCCCTGCTGGTCAAAGAAGGCTTTTTCCTGCAGGGAGGACGGGTATCCACCAACCCGTTTCCGGTGTACACTCGGGGAACGACCGTGGAGGAAACCGTCCATCGGGTGTCACAGCTCACCGCCTTCACGGAACGGATGAACCTGGGCCTGTCCATCGGCCCGGCGATCCAAGACAACCGGTACGACGAGGAGATGATCGAGAAGGTGTGTGTCCTCCTCAAAGGGCTGCCTGTTAGCTGCAGCATGGTCATCGCCTCGCCCGAGCACGGCATCCACTACGACACCATCCGGGCGGCCGCCCAGACCATCATCGTCCTCTCCGACCTGGATCCCATGCTCAATTTCAATTTCGCCGCCGTCGCCAATGTCCCGTCCGAGACGCCTTTTTTCCCGGCCGCCTTCCATGACCGCGGGTACGACAGCTTCAGCATCGGGACCGAGTCGGCCCGGCTGGTTATGGATGTCTGCGCCACGGCGGCGAACATCCTGCAGGCGAAGCATAGGCTGCAGGAGCGACTCGATCTCGAGTACAAAAAGGTTGCCCGGCTGGGACGGATGATCCAGCTGGAAACCGGATGGCGGTTCGAGGGCGTGGACACGTCCCCGGCGCCGCTCAAGGAGGTCAGCATCGGGCAGGCCGTGGAAGACCTGATTGGGGCCCCCTTCGGCTCATCCGGTACCTTGGCAGCCTGCGCCCTGATCACGGATGTGATCAAAAACGTTTCCGTGCCCAAAGCCGGCTACTGCGGGCTGATGCTCCCGGTCATGGAGGACAACGTGCTGGCAGCTCGGGCAGCGGAGGGCCGCTTCGGCCTGGATGAGCTTTTGAGCTATTCCGCGGTCTGCGGGACCGGCCTGGACGTCATACCGCTTCCCGGGGACATTTCGGTCAGCAAGCTCGAACAGATCCTGAGGGATGTGGCGGCCCTGTCCCTGAAGCTGCAGAAGCCCCTGTCCGCCCGGCTCCTGCCCATTAAGGATCATGCGGCCGGGGATGTGGTTCAGCTCGAATCCGAGTATCTGCTTCCCACCCGGGTCTTCCTGGTAAAGTGATACGAATTAATCCTGGCGTTTCAGGCCCAACAGCCTGAACTTACCGGAAGGATCCTGCTTAAGATACACCTTGACCCACTTTCCGAAATTATGTCCGAAATCCCTCGAAATGGCCAAGGAAACCTCCCACTGGTCCTGTTCCTTGACTGGCATATCGATCTTATCGGAGCGTCTGACCAAGTCTTGAAGGTTGGCCAGCGGAATGATGTTGCCTTCGGGCAGGCGGTAATTTTCTTTGACCAGGGTATCGTTGATACGCAGGTTGCACCGGTATCGTGTCTCCCGCTCCGTCCAGAAACCCGCTGCGACACCCAGGTCGACAAAGCGCAGCTCCTGGTACCCGTCAGGGAGTTGGTCCAGGGTGAAATCATCGAGGCAGTTGATTCGGGAGAACCAGTACCGCCCGGTCATGTCGCGCCTCTGTTTGAGTACATCCAGCAGGTAGGCCTCTGCCGCCGGATCGGAGTACTGCCCTTCCCGGACCAACACTTCCAACTGCTCGTTTGAAAAGGACATGACCAGCTTGGCCCCCCAGTAGCAGTCCTGGTCGGTGCGCAGAGAGAACGCGGGATTGATCATGTACATGGCGGTACTGCCCGGTTCAAACCCCATCGCGCTGAAGCGTCCGATGGAGGGAAACTCCGCATCCGGTGCTTTTTCCCACTCCTTGACATCCAGGCCGAGGGTGAACAGGTTCCCGGCCCCAGCGCCCAAGTCAAAGTCCGTCTCGGCTCCCCGGAATGCGTCCATCGGCCCTCCCGGAGAAGCCCCCAGGGTGGTCCCGAAATCCATCAGGTAATGCCTTATGTACTTGCGTCCATCTTCCTCGACGTAGACGTCCAGGGAGTTGGAATCCTTGATGTCCAGGTGGTTGAGCCAGGCACACATGACATACATGCCCCGCAGTTCCCGGCGGTGTTCGTGATCGATGATGTCGTTGGGATCATCGCTCCTGCGGCCGTTATAGCGGAACCCGCCCAAGGGCTTTCCCGAGAGGAATTTGCTGGCCACGGCGCGGATGCGGCCGTCGGGTAGAGGCTCCACTCTCTGCATGATCCGGTCGAAATCGTCGGTGGTCAGCTCACAGCGTACGCCCTTTTCGTTCTCCAGCATACACGGGCCCTCCATTTTCAGGATGGCGGGATCGAAATATACGATGTAGTTTTCGGGCACAAAATAACCGGCTGCATAAAAGGTCTTTCCGGTGATGACTTCCGCAGCCGAAGACGATTCCTGATAGCCATAGGGATCGAATTTGAGGACATAAACGTCTCCGCGAGCGTCGATTATGTTGAAGCCCGGAGTGAATCCCTCCACCTTGGCTGAGACTATCTTCCAGGGGCCTTCGGTTTCGGGTCCGGCACCTTTGTCGGGCCCGCGTGCGATCTCTTCCAGGGACATTTGTTTCTTGGCGTTACGGTTTGTGAACCAGCTGGAATCCTTGATCCCTCCGAAGGTATCCATGTTCAAGGCCTGAAGCTTGTTGCGGCCCAGAGAGCGGATGTGGCGTGCAAAATCGAAGAAGGTCGCGGTCGGGTAGACGACTGCCAGTTCGAAAATGTTCTGCGCCACTGTCGTATCGCGCGGGCTGGGTTCCGGGATGTCCTGCGTGTCATCGGGCAGCACCCGGGGAGGTTGGTATTTGGTATAGCCGGCGCATCCCATCAGGCTCAATGCCGCGGCCATCACGATCGTTTGTACTGCCCTCGCTTTCCTCATTTAAAACTCATTCCAGACCAGATAGAAGCGGAATCCATCCTTGCTTTTCGCAAGATAGAACTCGAGGTCCATCCCCTGGCGGTTGTAGATGCGGAATCCCCCTCCGAAACTTGTGTGAAAGCCGCTGAAAAAATCCTCTGCGAACACATCATGATACACTTTGCCCGAATCGATGAACAAAAGCGCGTCCAGGCTCGGTATTTTAGCTGGCCGCTTTATGAGCGGGTACCGGTATTCGACCGAAAAAAGCACGGAATCGCGGTCGCGGAAACGGTCCCGGAAATACCCCCGGATGGTCTTTCTCTGCCCCAGGCGGCTGAGATAGTAAAAGGGGACCTCACCGTCTTTGATAGGGCGCGTGATCTCGGTGGCGAAACGGAGGGAAAGGGTGCGGCCGTAGAACAGATGGATGTACCGCTTGACATCCAGAAAGCCTTTGTAGAAGTTGTAGGTGTCTTCGTGCAGCTGGTTGTACATGCCTGCTTTCAGGCCGATGACCCAGCCGCCGGCCGACTTCTGGCGCTGGAACAGGGAAAAATGATCCAGATTGAATTCGAGGGCCAGGAAGTCCGCTTTTTCGGACAGGCCGGGGAGCGGTTCCCCTGTGTGGCCGGGCCAGTCTGTGGTGGAGGGGTAATTCGGGTTGCGGCCCTCGGATATGGAGTTCTGCTCGTACCGGAAAACCAGACCGGTGTTCAGCTTTTTCCCTGAATAGATGCCGAGCGATGCCCACACAGCCGGCTGACGGTGGGCGAAATTTGTACGGTTTTCTTTACTTGATCCGTTCCCCAGGCCGTAGAAGGCCGCATCCGACAGCAGCAGGGAGTGGGCCCCGAGTCCGAGGTCCAAGGGACCGGCCAGCCTGAATCCGTTCATCTCGAGTGCGAGAAAACGCTTCCACCAGAGGCCCACCATGCCGGTAACTTTCAGTTCGCAGCCGGGTTTTAACAGATCCTTATGGCGGTACCCCAATCCCGCTCCATACTGGGTCTCAAAAATGGGGAAGGCACGCCGTTTTCCATCGTCGGAAGTCAGGAAGTCATTGACCCGGGGCACGATGTTGCTCTTTTCCGCCCAGCCGATCAAGGGAGAAGCGGCGGAATAGACGAGGAAAAAGGGAAGATACAGGATATATCCCGGGATGTTGACGATATATTCCCACGCCGCTCGTGAACGAACCTTTTCTGGATATGCAGGCTTGTCTGTTTCCCCGCTGCTATCTTCTGTCTCAGATCGAGCCTGCTGTGCGAGTAGGGGAGGTGGGACAAGGAACGCGAGGACCAGGGCCAGTATGAGGAAATGCTCGACAAATCCAGTGATCCTGAGGATTCGCACTTCTTTTTTTCCCTTCCCGGCCCCAAGACCTGAGGTGGCCCCAAGACTATAGGATTCTGCCAACTGCGTCAAGGGATCATTCTGTGGAACGGAGGTTGTGCAGAGGTGGCATCAGGGGTGATGACCGGTGGAGAAACCTGTGGAGCGAGAGGGCGACCCCCAGCCAGATGACCAGGATCAGCATAAAAACCACCGTCAGTAGGCTGAAAGATATGCCCGCACCCAGGGCCAGCAGCAGGACCAGTAACGCGCCCAGGCCTCGTCCTAAACGTATGGCCAAACCGTGAAGGACCGGGCGCACGCTGCGTACGTCCTGCTCGTCCATCTCCAGGATCATCCGGTCCAGGCCTTGTCCGTACAGAGACTGTTCGAGCGAGGAGTAGATGATCCTCAATCCGTAGATGGCCGCTATGACCGTCTGATAGAGGAGGAAGGCCGAACCGAGGAAGAGTGAGACCGGCATGAAGGCGAGAGCGAAGATGAGGCCGAAGCGGTTGATCAGCCGGTTGGTACCGACCACCAGGAAAAGCAGGGTCCAGGCATTCAACCAGATGTAGAAATCTGCGAAGAACAGGGTCCGTCCTGCCGTGATGGGGACCTGCTCCGTGACCAGCCAGTAAAAAAGATAGAGCATGATGCTCTCGGCAATCCCTGTGATCGATATCAGAGAGGCCATGCGTTTGAGTTTGGGGTTGTCCCATATGATGCGGAAGGCGTTCCTGAGGCTGGCTTTTCCCATGGAAGGCGTCACGATGTCCAGATCTTCCTGATCTGAACGAAAGGCTTGCCGGGTTTTGTCCGGGCGGGTGATGCGTGAGATGATCATGATAACCGGGATCGTGAGCAGCACCAGGACCCCCATTAAAAGAAACAGGCTGTCCCTGGCCAATTCATAGCGCAGGTCGAAGCGGAGCATGAGGGCCGGCGCAAACCATCCGGCGAACCAGGCGCCGAGCAGGCCGCCCAGGATCACCGCTGCCGTGGTCAGGGCCAGGGCCTTTGCCTGTTCCTGTCGCTGGAACAGCCGATAGACCGTTTTCTTGAGGTTGGGCTTCAGGGCGGCACCCAGGGCGCCCAGCCAGATGAAAAAACCAAGATAGATCAGGCCTAGGGGAAATGTCCACATCGTGTCGGGAGATCCAGCCGATGTGGTGTCTGCCAGTACGGTCAGCACGAAGTATGTCGCACTCCAGAAGAAAAAGAAGCTGAGACCAATGGTTGTTAGGCTGATCATCTGCCAGCGTTTGTAGCCCCAGCGTTCAGCCAGACGGATGGTGAGGGAAGAGATAGGCAGGGAGACAAAACCTACTGCCAGGATGGCCACGGGTGCCAGTTTGTACCCCACGTTGCATGTCAGGGAACAGTCACGTACGATCTTGCCGAATCCAAATGCCAGTCCTATCAAGAACGCGGGGAGAGCGGCGAGAAACAGCCTCAAGGCCAGGGATGGTTCGGTGCCGTTTTCAGGAGGATCTGGATGGCTGGCCACACGGACAGCTTACGCCCACCCCGGGCAAAAAGCAACCTCACCGCCCCTCCGTCATTGCGAGCCATCTCCGTCATTGCGAGCGAAGCGAAGCAATCTTAATACACCTCACGGTGCAGCTCCCAGACCTCCCGCTTCCCGTTGAACTTCAGATAATAATAATAATCTCCGGAAAACGTGTAGGGATACGTGTCCACCAGGCTGCCTTCCTCGAACACCGGGAAAAATCCCTCATGCAGGATGCCGCCTTCCAGGTCCAGGATGATGAACTCGACGGCATCACCCTCCTGCCGGTACGTGCGCACGAAGATCCTGCCTTCGCTGACCGAGAACGTCCGGATGTCGGGAAAGGTGCGGGGATATTCGATCTTGAACCTCTGGGCCACGACCCGCCACTCTCCGCCGGCTCGAGGATGGGCCATCTGCTGCTGGAGGAACTCATCCTTGAAGTTATCGCTGATCCGGATCTTTTCGCGCTCTTTGTGGATGGTGCGGAGCTTCCGCCCTTCTGTGTCGTACACGCTGATGTGAAAGCCCAGGGAGCTGTCGGCCACGAAGATCATGC
>JAUWTO010000134.1 GCA_030614685.1 Candidatus Aminicenantota bacterium | reverse complement strand
CTCGTCGATCTTCTGTTCCTGGGCCGCAGCCGGCAGCACTCCCAGGCACAGGGCCAGGCCTACCGCCAGAAATACGTGCGCAAATCTCAGAAAGTTTTGCTTTCGATCCTGTTGTGACATGGTCTTCCCTCCTGATTCTATTTGTTTATTGATCGATGGCGACTTACGCCTGTTTTATCGGGTGTCCCGATCCCGGAAGGTTAAGTTCCGGGTCGGCTTTCGTACCCAGGTATTTCCATCGTAGTAAAGGATGTTGTCGGTCAGCCCCTGCTTGTAGGCCTTGTCCAGTGTGCTCCGGACCAGGCCGGCGGCCGCGGCCCGCATGTGGGCCGCCTCGAACGCCTGGCTGGGACGGATGCCGGCGCTGCGGAGCTCATAGTCGAATTCGAAATGGATCCGGCTCCCGCGCGTCAGCGTCGAGATCCTCCGGTTGGCCAGCCGGTTGAGCTTGAAGGCTGACTCCAGGCTCGCGATCTCCAGGAGGTCCACATCTGTCCGCGGCAGCCGCACGTAATACGTCTGGCTGCCCGGCTCCAGCGTCTGGCAGCAGAAGCGCCCCGACTGAGGCGAGGAACCCCGGACGCGCGCCGCATCGAACACGATGAGGCAGGCTTCCCTGTATTCCCGGTTGAATCCGCACAGGATGATCTCTTTCCTCCCGTCCCCGTCCAGGTCCTCGGTGATGAAGTCCTCGATCCGCCCCGAGTTCCAGTACTCGCCGATGATCTCGCCCCCGGCATTCACGATGAGGAACTGGGTCGGAAAATCATCGTTGTGGTCGGAGACGATCAGGATCTCGTATGTGCCGTCGTTGTCCAGGTCAGCGACGGCGAATCCCCGGACCCGATAATCCGGCGAAAACGTGGTGTCCCCGAATTTGAGCTCCCGTCCGGTGGAGACCTCCCACAGGCAGGTGCCGCGGTCGTTGAAGCAGTGGAGCGTCCCTTCTCCAAACTCGTCGTCGGTCTGCGGGCTGAACAGCACCTCTTGTTTCCCGTCCCCGTCGAGGTCTTTGATCAGGATGGTGGGGTGGAGGATCCTCTGCTTTTCCCGGTCCTCCCTCTTGATTCGGGAGTGTTCCCGAAAATGGCCTTCTCCCAGGAGCCTCATGAGGCCGGTGTCGTGCCTCCAGAGCTCCTCGCCATCGCTGCCGAGCATGACAAGTTCCGAGCCCCGGATGCTGAAATCTTCGGGTACCGGATGGGATGCTGGCCTGAAGATCAGGAAAAGCACCATGATCACAGCGGCCGCCGCCAGGGGGAGGAGTAGCAGGTACCATTTTCCCAGAAGGGAGCCGGCAGGGGGCGGGGGCTTGGCCACCCGGCTGTCGATGTTATCCCGGATCCAGACATCCAGCTCGTCCTTGTAGGCGAAGACACGGGATTTTGACGAGGTCGTCATCCTGTGGACAGGAAGCCCCAGCTCTTTTTCCCAGCGGAGGCAGGTGCGTTCGTTGCATCCCAGATGATAGGCGATCTGCTTCCAGGAATAAAAGACCTTCCGCCTTCTGGTGGAACCAACCCTCATGAGGTCATTATACAAACACAAGCAGGGATGGGAGTCAAGATATCTGCTTGGGTATTTTGAGGCTCAGGGGCGATGCCATTTTTTTCCCGAGATGAAGGGAAGGAGGGTCTTTTCATTGACAACCGTACCGGCTCATGCTTAAATTTGAGGCGGCACAAGCCCTGTGAAGCAACCCAAGTGCCTCATTTTACGTTCTATACTTATAGACTGGCGAACGAGCGACAAACGACCATGAAGTGCTTCAGATGCAGCTTCGATAACCCGACCGACACCAACTACTGCGGCCGCTGCGGGATGTCCCTCACCATGGACCAGCAGGAGACGTTTGCCTATGACAAGGACACGCTCCGCTACATCATGGAAGGCATCAACCGCGGTTCCATCATCACCGACCGCTACGAGGTGATCGAGGAGCTGGGCGCGGGAGGGATGGGCACGGTGTACAAGGTGTTCGACCGGAAGGTCAACGAGAAGGTCGCCCTCAAGCTCATCCGGCCTGAGATTGCCTTCGACGCCCACACCATCGAGCGCTTCAGCAACGAACTCAGGCTGGCCCGCAAGGTCACGCACCGCAATATCTGCCGGCTCTACGACCTGGGCGAGCACGGGAAGCTCCATTTCATCACCATGGAGTATGTGTCGGGCCAGGATCTCAAGCGCATGATCCGGATGTCCCGGGAGCTGAGCATAGGGACTGCCGTAGCCATCGGCCGCCAGATCTGCGAAGGCCTGGTCGAGTCCCACCGCCTCGGGGTCGTGCACCGGGACCTCAAACCCCAGAATATCATGATCGACAGCGACGGCAACGTCAAGATCATGGACTTCGGGATTGCCCGCTCCCTGTATTCCAAGGGTGTCACCATGACCGGCGTGCTGGTGGGCACACCGGAATACATGTCGCCGGAGCAGGCGGAAGCCTCGGACGTGGACCACCGCGCCGATATCTATGCCCTGGGAGTAATCCTGTACGAGATGGTGACCGGCCGCGTGCCCTTCAAGGGCGAAACACCCCTGAGCGTCGCCATCAAGCACAGGGAAGAAAGCCCCGTGGATCCCTGCGAGCTGAACACCCAGGTGTCCGAGGATCTGTGCCATGTGATCCTCAGGTGTCTGGAGAAGAACAAGGCAAACCGCTACCAGGGGGCGGCAGACCTGCTCGAGGACCTGTCGCGTATCGAACAGGGGATCCCCACCATCGAGAGGGTCATCCCCCGGAGCGAAAAAAAGACCGACACCGACAAAGAGATCACCGTCTCCTTCAAGCCCCGCAGGCTCATGGTGATCGGCTTCCTCCTGATCGTAATCCTGGCCTCTGTGGGCGTGGTCATGAAGGTGAGCCGGGACATGAGGGGGGCTCCCGAGAAGAGCGGGATAATCATCTCGGGCGAGGAGTCGAGGCCGGCGATTCCCTCGAAAGCGGAGGGCCGCGAGGCGCTCAGGGAAGGGATGGAAGGCCGGAGAGAGTCCTGGGCGATCCCCGAGATGAACATGCAGGTGGTTACCGAAATACCCGGGGATGTGCGGTTAGAAGGCTTGGATACCACCGACTTCTCCAAGATCATCAAGTTTTCCGATCAGTATTTCGGGGAAGGTGTGAACGAGGCCCAGAGGGCCCGCGGGATCTTGCAGGTCCTCAGTTACGGCTCCTCTCATATCCTGCAGCTGCTCTCGGAGAAAGACGTGGAGAAGTTTATCCAGGCCGTGGACAAGGCGCTGGAATCCATGGATGAGGATGATCCCTTCGCAGAGGAATGGTCGGGCATCGCGGCCCACATCAGGAACTGGAACGAATTCCGGAAGGTCGGAGATAAAGAGCGGGCCAGCTATCATTATGGGTCGGCCCTGAATAAGATCAACCAGCTTGCCCCCCGGATCCAGGTCAAGGACTTTGCTGACAAGACGAGGAGAGAGGTCGGGAGGACGTGGCAGGTGAGCGTGTCGGACCGGCCGGAGTCTGATGAGAGCCTCCTCCTCGGTTTGGCGAAAAGCGCCCGTGAGGATGCCGATCGGGCCTATCAGGCCAAGGACTTCGGACGGGCCGGAATCCTGTACTCGCTGGCCGGAGAGGTCTTTACGCTGAGCGAGGGCTGTGATGGAGACGCAGAGTGTGTGCTGACCCTGCGAGCCTTGGTCGTGAGGCGGCGGGAGAAGGCGGATCAGGCTGGAGTAGGCAAGTCGACCAACCTCGATATGGAAGCGCTAGGCTTCGAATCCCGGGCCGACCGGCTCCTGAACAGCCAGGGTTACAGCGAGGCGGCAGAATTTTTCCTGAAGGCTGCCGTGCTCTACGAGCAGGCCGCGCAGGGGACAGGGCCGGAGAGATAATCCCGCACCCCGGCCATGGCAGCCGCTGCCCCCGGGATTCACACATCACCCCTTATTTTACTTCCAAACTGAGAAGCGGAACGCTGACATCGACACTTCTGGGTTTGTATGGAGAGGTGAGGATACAGAGGGCGGGCACACCTATCACGAGTTTCCCGTCCTTGATGTTGACCAGGGCTGGACTTGCCTGAGGGGGGGACTTGTACCGCCTTGTCAGGTTGAACGCGATCGAGGACATGAGAGGCGCTATGCCCGCGGCGAAGTAGGGCCCGGGGTACGATTCGCTGACCAGCAGGGCTAGGACTATCCCCGTTCCCACGAGGCTCCCAAGGAGCGCCACCCCGAACGACCCCGTCTGTTTGCCGAGCGATCCCATAACATAGACGCTGGCGGCCACGGCCGTGGGATAGCCCGCTAGTGCCAGCGCGGCCGGGACGCCTGAATCATCATTTTCCGCCAATAAGTAGAACGCCACGAAGACCCCGGCTCCCACCAGGGAGCTCACGGCGACCTCGCCGAGCATGCTGCCTAGGTTGAACGGGGGCCGCACAGGCGGATCGCTCAGATCGGAATCAGAAGGGGATTCCGTATGGATCCCGTATGAGGAAAGGACCTCCGATGAGAAGCCTTGCTTCGTTTCTTCAGCCTGCGGCTGAGATGCATACCCGCCCGCTGCGCTGTGGTCTGCTACGGTGTGGGCGATAAAGGCACAGGCCGATCTCTGCGGCACGAGCGTGAAGCGGCCCTTAAGCTTGGACGTCCGAGCCGCCATCAGGCCGACGGGAAAAAACCCGATCAAGAGGATGGATACCAGTCTTTTCATTTGAGCCCTCCTTTTTCCTTCATCATCCCTAAAGTAATCCGATCCTCCGAAGCGGTTGTCAGAGTCTTGTTAGGATTGTGTCAAATATTAGTTAATCGCCCTCGAGGGGCCAAAGATGTCGCCTGAGATAAATCTGAAGCGCTGATTCCACATGAAGGCTTAGATGTGCGTTTTTGATACCAAAATATGGACTCTAAGCCGTTTTTTTATGCCTTCTAGGGCTATAAATATAATAGTATCAATACGTTTCAATGGTCTGAGCGCAAATCCGGAACGCATATCCGGATTGACCAGAAGGGAGTCCTGTGGTATAGGATATGCGGACGACGGGCCCATTATCGGGAATAGCATCAAACACTATCAGATCGAAGAGCTGCTGGGCAAGGGCGGCATGGGAGTCGTGTACCGCGCCCAGGACCAGAAGCTCAAGCGGCCGGTTGCGCTCAAGGTGCTCAAGCCCGAGCTGACCGCGAATCCCGACAGGGTGCGCCGCTTTCAGCAGGAGGCGCGCGCCGCGGCCTCCATCCAGCACCCGGCCATCGCCCAGGTCTATGACATCGACGAGGTTGACGGCACGACCTTCATCGCCATGGAGTTTGTGGAGGGCTCGACCGTGAGCCAGCTGATCGCCAACCAGGAGCTGGATCTCATCGGCTCGGTCGAGATCGCGTATCAGGCCGCGGAGGGGCTCGCCAAGGCTCACAAATCCAAGATCATCCACAGGGACATCAAGTCCGACAACATCATGGTCACTCGGGACGGGCACACCAAGGTCCTCGACTTCGGCCTGGCCAAACTGCTGGAGCCCGATGCGGATTCTCCCGGGACCGAGACCTGGCCGAACAAGACGCGCACGCAGACCATGGGCCAGACCATGGCCGGTACCGTGATGGGCACGATCACCTATATGAGCCCGGAGCAGGCGCGCGGTCAGGAACTGTCCTATACGTCCGATGTGTTCTCGCTGGGTATTGTCCTCTACGAGATGGTCACGGGCGAGCTGCCCTTCAAGGGGGATTCTCCCCTCGACACCATGCATTCCATCGCCTTTGACGAGGTCAAGCCGGTCACGGTGATCCGGAAGAACCTCCCCCCCGAACTGCACCGCATCGTGACCAGGTGTCTGCGGAAAAACCCCGAGGACCGCTACGAGGACGCCGCGGCCCTGGCTGCGGAACTCAAACACCTGAAGGCCGACATCGAATCCGGTGTGCGGCGTCCCGTGGTCCCTGGGCACAAGCTGGAAGAGATCAAATACTGGTTCCGGACCTCGATCCCGGTCGGGCCCAAAATGATCTCCCTGGGCGCGGCCGCCGTGGCCGTCGTCGTGATCCTGCTGCTCACGGACATCCCCTGGGCTTCACTGATCTGGATGGGATTCCTGGGACTGCTCATCTACCGCTATATCCGGAACCGGAAGCGGCGGATGCTGAAGGGGCTTGCCTCCAAGGTATCCAAGTTCGCGGGTGTGCGCGCGATTCGCATCAAGGACGACAAGATCACGGTGGTGGCTGACAAGGCCCAGGCCAATCTATATATCCGCGTCAACAGCATGGTCGACAACCTCAATAAGAAGCTCTACATCGGCAAACATGTCGAGGCCGTTGTGAGGGATGACCTTTCCACGGAAGAGTTTCAGAGCATGCTGCGGGAAACCAACATCGTCTATGTCCGCGACGATATCGTGCTGACTCCCTCAAAAGCTTCAAAATAGAGAACCACGCTGGTTTCCGGCCGCGTTCATCAGATCCCTGGCAAGGGCGGTTCCCCTTATAGCTATTCGTAGCGCAGGCTCTTGATGGGGTGGGCGAGGGCCGCCTTGATCGACTGGTAGCTCACCGTCAGGAGCGACACTACCAGGGCAGACCCTCCCGCCAGCAGGAACGGCCAGATGGTGATGT
>JAUWTO010000026.1 GCA_030614685.1 Candidatus Aminicenantota bacterium | reverse complement strand
GACCGACAAGGCCACTCCCGTGAACCTCACGCATCACAGCTACTTCAACCTGGCCGGCCAGGGCCGAGGCGACATCCTGGGACACGAACTCAAACTCGAGGGAGACCTCTACACACCGGTGGATGAGAGCCTCATCCCTACCGGGGAACTCCGTCCTGTACAGGAGACTCCCTTCGACTTCACGACTCCACACGCCATTGGCGCGCGTATCGCACAGGTCCCGGGCGGATACGACCACAACTTCGTCCTCCGAAGCGGCGGAGGAGAACTTTCGCTGGCCGCCCACGTGTTCGAGCCGACCAGCGGTCGGCTCATGGAGATCTTCACGACCGAACCCGGCCTACAATTCTATACCGGAAACTTCCTGGACGGGACCATAACCGGCAAAGTGGAGCGCGTGTACCATCAGCATTATGGATTCTGCCTGGAGACCCAGCACTTTCCCGACTCCCCCAACCAGCCCGATTTTCCCTCTACCATCCTGCGCCCGGGGGAGACCTACCAAACCCGAACAGCATACAAGTTCTCTATCCGAAAGTGAGAACCATCGATCGCAGAGCCATGAAGTGCTTGGTCAGTCTTCAGTTCATCTGATCATGTTTGGGCCTTGATGTCTGAACCATAATGAGATTGGCTGGAGGCCGGTTCATCGGTATGGGCCCGGGTAAATAGTCTCTGAGCCATGGGGCGGTATGCTAGATCCTCAGAAACTCTGTCTAGGCCTGTTTCTGTCTCGATGAGCCATGGGGTGGTTGGGTGGGTCTTTGCGAAGAGAGACAGGAACAGGCCGCCTTTGAGTGAAGAAAATGGTTTCCATACCCCATGCTCTTTGATATATTAACTCCGACAACATGATATCTGATATATTCAAGACCGTATCGTGTGACACCCCACCTCAAAGGAGCTTTGCATGAATATGTATATCATTATCATCCTGATTTATCTTGCCGGCCTGACCATCATGAACTTCTGGAAGTCCCGGCAGGTCAAGAGCCAGGACGACATGATGCTGGCCGGCCGGCAGATTCCCACCATGAAGATGGTGTTTACCCTGATCTGCACCTGGATAGGATCGGGGACTTTCATCTCCGGTGCTGAATTCGCGGCCAAGGCAGGCTGGAGCGCCATGTGGCAGGTGGCGGGAGTGGGAGTCGGGATCGTCATCATCTACTTCCTCGCCGGCAAGATCCGCACCTTCGGCCAGTACACGGTGGGGGACATCCTCGAGGTCCGCTATGGCCCGGTCGCCCGGGTGGTGGGAGCCTTCGCCATCCTCATCAGCTTCACCACCATCGTCTCCTACCAGTTCAAGGCCGGGGGCTACATCCTGAACGTCATAACCGACGGTGACATCACAACCCAGCAGGGGGTGTTCTTTGCATGTCTCTTTGTCACCGTCTTGACCATGATCGGCGGGATGGTGGCCATCGCCAACACCGACCTGCCCAATGGGATCGTCATCCTCAGTGCGCTGGTCATCTCGACCCCCCTCGTGATCATGGAGGTGGCAGGATCCGGGCTTTTCAGGTATCTTCCCCTGAAGGAATTCAACAATCTGGTGGCCACCGCACCGGATACACTGGCGTACGCCCTGCCCGAGACTCACAGGGCGATCTTCAACCCTACCTTCACCTACAATCCGACGCTCAAGATCCTCGCCATGGGGATCTCGACCATGCTCCTGCTCCTGGGTGTCCAGAGCCTCTATCAGAAATTCTACTCGGCCCGCAATGCTAAGGAGGCCCGCAAGGCCGCCGGTATCTGGGTGTTCGGCACCCTGATCATCGAAGCTGTGGCCGTGATCATGGCCATCTTCGGCACGGCCTATTTCGCCAATAAGCTGTTCGTCAACCCTCCCGCCTTTGATCATGCCGAGGTTATTCTGCGGGCTGCCAGGGAGATCCTGCCGCCGGCGGTCGGCGTCCTGCTCCTGGGTGCTGCCACCGTCGTGGTCATTTCTACCGGCATGAACTACCTGCTCTCGCCCACCACGACCCTGATCCGCGACATCATCCAGCGCTTCTTCGGCAAGAAAGAGAAACAGGAAGCGGAAATGGCCCAGGAAGGCGATCGCCGTAACTGGCCCCTGCTCATCGCGGCAGGTGGGCTGGTCGTCTTGTTCTTCCTTCCCTGGTTCAAGCTTTCCGGCGCGTCCTATCCGGGATATGCGGTCGGCTCCTTCCTCAGCACCTCCGGCTACCTGGGAAGCGCCTTCCTCAGCTGGATCTTCCAGATCCTGGTCTTTCTCATCCCCATAGCCGGGCTCCTGGTGATCGTCCTGGCCGTGATGCGCCGCAAGACCGAGGTGGTGGCCCTGATCTCCGGGCTGCTGCCCTTTGTGGCGCTTATCTTCATCCTCTTCAACAGCAGCCAGGTCCTGGACCAGTTGGGAATCGGTGTGTATCTGGCCATGGTGGCCGGACTAACGGTGGTCATCTACCGCACCTCGATCCAGCTTGACTCTGAGAAGCGGACGGTCCTGCTGCAGAAATTTCTGATCGTGCTGGTCGGCGTCTTTGCCTACCTGATGGCGACCCAGATGCGCTCGGTCATGGAGAATGCGCTCTTTGCCTACACCATCTACGGCGTGGCCATCACACCTGTCTTGATTGCCGCACTGGCCTGGAAAAGGGTCACGAAGGCGGCGGGCCTGGCGTCCATCATCTCGGCCACTTTGGTCACCATAGCGTTGAAGCTTGCCGGTTCCTTTTGGCCGTCCATCATGAAACCGGCCGGTGATCCCAATGCTGACCCCTTCGGGATCCCGATCCTGTATCCGGCCTTGGCCGTCTCCCTGCTGGCGCTCTTCATTATCACCCCCCTGACCAAGAAGCCCTCCAAGGAAGTCCTGGCCAAACTCTTCCCGGAGGAAAAGGCCGAGGAAACAACGTAGAGGGAGATGTCCAAGAAGAGCATCCTGAACCTGGCCTCACTCAAGGATCAGGTCTACGAGTACATCCGCCTCCAGATGAAGATCGGGACGCTTAAACCCGGTGACTCGATCGACATGAACGCCTTTAGCCAGAGGCTGGGAGTCAGCAAAACCCCGCTGCGGGATGCACTCATCCGGCTCGAGATGGAAGGCTTTGTCCGGATCCTGCCGCGCCGGGGTGTCATCGTCAACGAACTCACGATCCAGGACATCAAGGACTATTACCAGATCCTGGGAGCACTGGAGAGCACGGCCGTCATCGCTGCCGCCCCTCACCTTAACGAGATAGCAGTTCGCAAGATGGATAAGCTCAATCAGGGCATGCGGGTCGCCCTGGGCCGCGACGACTTCAACGCGTATTATGAGAAAAACCTCAAGTTCCACGATATCTTCCTCACCCTGTCCGGTAACAAGCAACTGCGCGCCACGGCCGACGTCCTGAAAAAGAGGCTGTACGACTTTCCGCGCCAGGCGGGGTATGTACGGGAGTGGGAGGAGCACTCCATCCAGGAGCACAAGGAATTGATTCGCCTGATCGCGGAGCGGAAATTCCTGGAGGCCGCGAACTTCATCCGGGATGTGCACTGGTCGTTCGCGGTTCAGCAGAAGTTCGTGACGAAATACTACACGGAAAGCCCGAAAGAATAGGCCCCGGCATCACTCAGGGCCGATTGGCAGCATTCTGGGCAATGGGTGGAGTGTCAGTGTGAGGCCCCGAAGGGGCCGCCGCCATCTCATATAATTATACGTAGGAATGTCGGTTTTTTTATGCTAGAATTGAAGCACTCATGAACGCAGAACATCTAAAAAGTTCACATTTTGCCGATTACCTCAGGGCCTGCCAAGTCATTTACGACCTCAAATCCAAGACCAAGGTCGAGGCCTTCGAAGAGCTGCTGGATCTCCTCAAGGAGAACCAGCTCATCAAGAACCGGAAGCCGGTCCTCACGCGTGTCATCGCCCGGGAACAACTGGAATCCACAGGTATCGGACACGGCATTGCTCTTCCACATGCCCGAATGGACACCGGTCAGGATCTGGCAGTGGCCGTGGGTTGGTCATCGGAAGGCCTGGAATTCGACGCCATAGATGGTCAGAAGGTCCACCTGATCATCCTTATTGTGTGGAACCCGGTCATCCCCGGCCTGTTCAACCATGTCTTTGCCGGAATCGCCAAGTTTCTGAGCAATGCGACCTACCGGAGCAGGCTGTTTCAGGCAGGATCCGGAGAGGATCTGTGCAAGACTCTCTCCCAGATCGAGCTGGAAATCCCGGAAATGGAGGACCGCATCATCCACCGGGCGGGGCTCCTGTGGAAGCTGCAGGAGATCGAGCTCCAGAAGAAGAAGGCCTCTCCGAAGGAGGCCAAGGAGTTCCAGGCCCAGTCTGATCTCATCCGCTCCGAGCTGGACTCCGCTCTGGTGGAGCGGTTCGACCGCTTCATGGAACGGTACGGATTTGCCGTGGCCGAGGTGCAGCATGGTGTGTGCATGGGCTGTTACATCAACGTGGCCACCGGCATGGGCTCTGCCATCGAGGGAAGCAACGACATCTACGTGTGTGAAAACTGCGGCAAGTTCCTGGTCGCCTCCAAATCCGAGTAGCCAAATAGCCCTCCCCGCTTTCTGCGTTTGACTCAGGACCCGGCTCTGACTATCCTGGAATCTCTCATCAGGATCATTCGGTCCGAGCCTTCCGGGCGCTACACCGGGAAGTTGATCGGCGGCGCGGTGCTGCTGGTGATCGGGGCTGCCAATGCATTCGGCATGGTGTCCTGGTGGCCGCTCATACTGATCCTGATCGGCGTGTTCCTGCTCTTTTCATCCTTCAAAAAACAGGATGATTAGCCCGGGCAATCTGCCTGGGCTCACTCTTCCATCGGCTTGAGGAGCTTCACGGGTTTCTGGGATCTTGCCCTCAGCTTGAGGTTAAGGACCTCGACCCCCAGTGAAAAGGCCATGGCAAAGTAGATGTATCCCTTGGGGATGTGGAGGTCGAGCCCTTCACCCATCAGGGAAAATCCCACCAGCAGCAGGAAGGCCATGGCCAGCATCTTGATGGTGGGATGGTTGTCCACAAAATTCCCGATGAAGCGCGCCGAGAGCATCATGATCACCACGGCGATCACAATGGCCAGGATCATGACCGGAATGTGATCCGCCAGCCCCACGGCGGTGATGACGGAATCCAGCGAGAATACCATGTCCAGCAGTGCGATCTGGATCAGGACGGAGGCGAAGCTGCGGGCCAACTTTTTCCTGGCGGATTCAGGCTCTCCCTCCAGGCTCTGATGGATCTCGTGTGTGCTCTTGGCCAGCAGAAAAAGCCCCCCGGCCAGCAGGATGATGTCCCGGCCGGATATGGCGTTCTGGAACACCGTGAAGACCGGTGTCGTGAGCCTCATGATCCAGGTCAGGGTGAGCAGCAGCAGGATGCGCATCACCATGGCCAGTGCCAGACCAATGGTTCGGGCCTTGTTCCTGAGCTCCTTGGGGAGCCTGCCCACCAGAACCGAGATGAACACGATGTTGTCGATGCCCAGGACGATCTCCAGGGCCGTCAGCGTCGCCAACGCAACCCAAGCTTGTGGCTGTGTGATCCATTCCATCTTATGTGCTCCGACCGTCGCAACTCATTGAAAAATAATAATCTATATCGTTAGCGGACCCTGTGTTTTCCCTTACAATGCCCATTTTGATGCACAAAACCTAACTCTAATCTTTTGAGACAATGGCCATGCTCAACGGATGATCTCTGTGACCAAAGGCTGCGGTGTGTAGAGCTTGTACACCGGATAGGTCTGAGGGGATCTGCTCCACTGGGGGACGAGATAGCGGTCAAAATAGTTCCAGACCAGGAGCCCGTCGTCGCTCTCCGGCTCGAGAAGATAGGAGGCCAGGCTCGCGAGCGGCTGGGCGGTCCGGATGATCAGGGTCCCCTCCCCGAACTCTCTGGACTCGTTCTTGTACTCCCCCGTGACCGTGTTCATGCGGTGGCCCTGGTAGAGGCGCTCGGCTCCCTTGAGCTCTGCGACCTGGAAGGATTCCACCTCCAGGGTCGCCGGTTGGAGGAGCCTCTCCACCACGATCCCGTGCAGCTTGAGTTTCTCCAGGACTTCGGGCACCTGCAGCTCGATCAGGTAGGCGGCCGGGTAGGCCACAGATCGTTTGGGTTGGAAGTCAGCGTGATAGGGGATGGTGTAGGTCTTAGCCTTATCAGTCCGCCGCATCCTGGGACGGGCCCCTTCTCTCTCCTCGATCTCCATCTCGTAGCCCAGGATGGTTACCGGGTCTTTCAGGGGCTTCACCTCGAATTCCACGGCAAAGGTATCCTGCTGCGAGGGGCTCATGCCTCGCTTGACCACGGCCAGGTCGGCCTCCCGGATGAGTGTCCGGATGGCGTCCTGTTTGTCGCAGCAGTAATCCAGGATGGATTTCACATAGTGATAGTTGCCCAAAACCCGGGTTTTGAAAGGGGCATGGGCGTAGTTCTCTATCAGGATTGCCATCCGGTTGCGCAAGCCCATATAATGGGTGACAAAACGCGGCTGGTGGCTGAACGTCGCCCAGCCGTTCATCTCACGGCCCATGAAGTTGCCGTAGGGGATTCCCAGGGTGTTGTATTTGTCCTTCAGATGTTTCTGCAGCGCCGGCATCATGGTGTCCCGCATGTAGGTCAGGATGGCCATGCTGCCGTTGGGATTGAGCGGCCAGGAATAGGTGACCGGCTCTTCATGGTAGGAGCCGTTCGTGGTGTGGCAGTCTACCAGGATCACCGGATCCCAGCGAAGGAGCACATTCTGTATCAGGCCCTGGAGTTCTGGGCTCTCCGCCTTCAAGCTGTCCCGGTTCAGATCCAGGTTCTGCCCGTTGTAGCGGATGCCCACCCCCTGCTCGGGCCCTCCCTGGTTGCGCCGGTTGCCAGGGTTTATCCTCTCATTGCCGTCAGCGTTGAAGATGGGGGAGAACAGGATGACGAGCTTGTCGAGATAGGGAGGTCTCTCCTGCTGCAGGATGTCGCGGATGAGCATGAGCGAAGCCTCTTTGCCTTCGACTTCGCCGGCGTGGATGTTGCCCTGGATGTAGACTACCGCCCGGCTGTCACGGCCGAGGGCCAGGGGAGAAGACGGCACCGGGTCCCCAATGATGACCAGGGGAACCTCCCGCCCCTCCGGGCTAACGCACATGGTTTCGACCCGGATCAGCGGGCTCTGCTTCTGCATCTTGCGGATAAACTCAACGACATCGACATAACGCGACGTGGCCGTGAAATCACTCGCCTCGGCAACGGTCAGCGGGGCTTTTTCCTGATCACCGTGGACGGATAAGCTGCCGAGAAAAACAATCGATACAACAAGAAGGCTGAGCATGATCTTCTTTTTCATGGTTTTTTCCTTTAGATTTCTCCACCGGCAAGCAATGGAAAATTGAGTGTATAAGAAATGTTCCGCCCAGTCAATTCTGGAGTAATGGAGTAATGGCCTTCTTATCTCAGGGGGAGCACACTCCCGAAGCGGCGGGCTGCCCGCCTCATAGAATTGCGGGAGAGTGTTGAACTAGGATTCACATTCATCCCGTGAGAGACTACAATAGAGATGACAGGGAAAAAGCAGTGTTCGGCGTAAGAGGAGAAAAAGAAAAGGCCCTCCTGGCTAAGATGGAAGAACTGGGTATTGCAGAAAAGGACATCACAGAGAAGTTCATCCGGTCCTCCGGCAAGGGCGGCCAGCACGTCAACAAGGTCTCCACCGCTGTCTATCTCAAGCACCTCCCCACCGGCATCGAGGTCAAATGCCAGCAGGAACGGTCCCAGGCTCTCAACCGTTTCCTGGCCCGGCGCATCCTGGTCGCGAAGATCGAAGCTACAATTCTGAACAAGAGGGCGGAAGAGGAGCAGCGCATCGCCAAGATCCGCCGCCAGAAAAGAAAACGCTCCAAGCGTGCCAAGGATAAAATGCTGGCTAATAAGAAGAAACAGTCCGACAAGAAGCAGGCCCGCGCCTTCAAGCCCGGCCCCGATGATCTGGCCTGAGTGCATCGGGCTTTGACGACTTGATCAAAGATTCCGACGAAGGTGATCTGACTCTATTCTGCCAACTGTACAAGTGCGTGCAGAAGCAGGTCCGTACCTTTCTCCAGGTCTTCCCAGAGGATATTTTCCTGCGGCGAGTGGCTGACTCCGTTCTCGCAGGGGATAAAGATCATGGCGGAATCTGTGACCGAAGACAGGATCTGGGCATCGTGGCCTGCGCCGCTGGGGAGCGTCAAGTAGGGATATCCCAATTGTTCGCTGGTGTCTTTGAGAAGCTTTAATAGCCGCTCGGGAGTACGGACCGGTTCGGTCTCGTCCATGGTCTTGGCATTGAACGTCAGGCCCCGTGTCATGGCTGTATCCAGGGCCTTGGATGTGAGTGTCTTTTTCAGTTCCTGAAGGGTTTCCTCTGATGTGCTCCGGAAATCCATGGTGAACTCCGCGCACCCGGGTACGATGCTGAAGGTCCCGGGATAGAGCTGCACCCGCCCAAAGGTGAGCATGCTGCCGTAGTGCTGAGTGGCCACATACTGCGTGCTCTTCAGGGCGAAATCCGCCAGACCCAGGAACGCGTCCTGCCGCAGTTCAAAGGGTGTGGTGCCGGCGTGCCCGGCCTTGCCCGTTAAGCAGCACATCCAGTAGTTTTTCCCCGCGATGGCGTCCACGATTCCGATTGATCTTTCCTCGGTCTCGAGGACCGGGCCCTGCTCGATGTGGAGTTCCAGAAAGGCCTCGAGCTCAGGCCGGTCCGCCGCGGCCTGTAGGATGCTGTCCAGGGAATATTCCGTGTTCTTCAGGATGTCTTTCAAAGGCACACCGAATTGTGTCAGATTCTTCTCCAGCGCCTCCCGGACCAGTGTCCCGGTAAAGGCGCGCGAGCCGAGGAAATCTCCGACAAGGTTACCCTCCTCGTCCGTGAAGGCGGCTACTTCGAGAGGCTTGGATACGGGGATCCTCTCTTCCCTGATGCGCCGCAGGCACTCCAGCGCAGACAGGACGCCCGCCGGTCCATCGAATTTCCCTCCGTTGATCACGGAATCGATATGAGAGCCGGCCATCACGGTCCGGCCCTCACCCGGCATCCTGCCGAAGATGTTGCCGGCGCCATCCACACGGAGCTCCAGGCCTGCGCTGCGGAACCGGTCCTTCAGCCATTCGCGCGCTTCCAGATCGGCTTTACTGAAGGAAGGGCGGCTGACTCCGCCCTCTTCGGTGGCGCCGATCTCTCCCAGTTCGAGGATGTCCTGGCGCAGCCTCTCGATGTCGATCCTTATGCCTGTGTCCATAATAATGCCCCTGAAAACAGGGATGCGCCTCCCAAAGGAGTCAGAAAATGAGCGCCACCATCTCCCGGACCGCCTGGTCGATCCCCACGATCGCGGACCTGGCCACTATAGAGAAACCGATGCTGAGCTCATCGATCTCTTCGATCTCCAGGATGGGCTGGATGTTGTGGTAATCGAGACCGTGCCCCGCATGCACGAGAAGGCCGAGCTCTCCTCCATGGCGGGCGGATCGGATGATGTCTTCCAGGGCCTTGTTCTGTTCAGCTTCAGACTCTGCCTCGGCATAAGGGCCGGTGTTGATCTCGATCCTGTCCACGCCCAGTTTGTGACACATGGAGATCTGCTCTGTATCCGGGTCCACGAATATGCTGACCCTGATCCCCGCGTCCTGGAGCGCCTGAATATGGGGGCCGAGATGTTCCTGGTGTGTGATCACATCCAGTCCGCCCTCCGTGGTCAGCTCTTCCGGACGTTCGGGAACCAACGAGACCACCTGGGGCTTTGTCTCCAGGGCGATCGCCTTCATCTCGTCAGTTGCGGCCATTTCGACATTCAGATTGGTCTTGATCGTGTCGCGAAGCAGCCTCAGGTCACGCTCCGTGATGTGCCTTCGGTCGCTCCGTATGTGGCAGACGATGCCCTCTGCCCCGGCTTGCTCGGCCAGCAATGCGGCCAGCACGGGTTCGGGTTCGGTGCTGCGGCGTGCCTCCCGTAAGGTGGCGTAATGGTCCACATGGAGCGCAAGTTTCATCTCTTTCTCCTCATTCGCCCAGATGCTGCGCGATGGCTGCCGCGATGCTCTGTGCGTGTTTCTCGATTTCGTCCTGGTCCGGGCCCTCCACCATGATCCGGGCCACAGGTTCTGTCCCGGAATACCTCACGTTCAGGCGGCCGGAGTCGCCCAATTTATCGAGCACACGGTCCATGGCGTTTGTGATCTCGGGGAACAGGGACAGTTCTTCCTTTCTGCTGACGCGCACATTCTGGAGGACCTGGGGAAATTCCTTGTACCCGGAAACGAGTTCCGAGAGGGTGGTTTCGGATGCCACCATGGCTTCCAGCATCTTGATACTGGTCAGCATTCCGTCCCCGGTCGGGCAGTCATCCAGCAGGATGGTGTGGCCGGACTGCTCGCCCCCCAGGTTGCTCCCCAGTTTGAGCATGTCTTCCAGCACGTATTTGTCGCCCACACTCGAACGGTAGAGGTTCAGGCCCCTGGTCTTGAGCGCCACCTCCAGCCCCATGTTGCTCATAATGGTCGCCACTACTGTGTCCCGGCTGAGCTGCCCCTTATCCTGCATGTGCTCGGACAGGACATAGAGCGTGTGATCCCCGTTGAGGATGCGGCCCCTCTCGTCCACCCAGAGAGCCCGGTCAGCGTCCCCATCATAGGCGATGCCCATATCGGCGCCGGACTCCTTGACCATGCGCGCCAGGATCTCTGGATACAGGGAGCCGCAGCCCAGGTTGATGTTCCTGCCGTTGGGAGAACAGCCTATGGCCTGGGTTTCGAATCCCAGGTCTATCAGAATTTCGGATGCGAAGGCGGAACTGGCCCCGTTGGAACAGTCTATCACCACCTTGAGGCGCCGCTGGGTATGCCCTGGTGTGAAGCGGCTCTTGAGAAAATCGACATATATGCTTCGAAAGGAGGGCGCCGGGTCGATGGGAATCTCGGCCGGCTCCACATCCACTCTGGCATCCCGGATGGCGTCCTCCAGGATCGTTTCCCACTGTTCGCTGATCTTCATCCCCTGGGAGGTGAAGATCTTGATCCCGTTGTCCTGAAAGGGATTGTGGGAAGCGGAGATCACCACACCGGCCGATATCGAATAGTCCCGTGTCAGATAGGAGACGGCCGAGGTGGGGATCACTCCGGCGGAGATAGGCTCGCCTCCCTCGTCCCTAATGCCATGGAACAGGGCTTTTTCAAGCCACACACCCGATTCCCGTGTGTCCCGGCCTATCAAGACCTGGGGTATGAATCCCTGTGCCTTGAGCAGCCGGATCAGGGCCCCGCCCAAGGTATATACGGATCCATAGTCCAGCGGGAACTCGCCTGCAACGGCGCGCATCCCATCGGTCCCAAAGAGTTTTGTCATAGAAGGAGGATCTGCTTTCTTTATTTCTTCTTTGCAGGAGTGCCGTCTTTTTTCTCGGGTGGTTTTGTCCCCTCTGTGCTCTCCTCTTTTTCGATGACCAAGCGTACCAGAACTTTGGTCTCCGAGTCAACCAGTTGGAGGGCCGGGTCGGGCAGGATCGTATCCGTCGGGATCTCACTCGACTCGGTTATCTGGGACAGGTCGATCAGGGTGGTCTTGGCCTTAAGGTTGCCCCTGATCTTACTCTCCGGTCCGTAGATCGTGATCTCGGGTGGGATGCATTCGATGCTGATCAGTTTGTATCCGTCCGGGAGCTCTCCGTGGGAGTCGGCCTCCACCGGGATGGTCATCTCCGCCCGCCTCTCGAGCTTTAGCGTTACCATGCTGGGGGAAAGCTCCTTGAGTTCTGCTCCCGCCGGCAGGCTGACCATGTTGCGGTTGAGGGCGTACTGGGTCTGGGCCACGGTGGCGTTGGTCAGGTCCAGGGCCACATGCACGTTCAGGTCGGTGATCTCCGGCAGCTGCCGGACTGAGGCGCGTGCGGTGACGTTCACGAAATCCGGAGGCGGCTCCACCAGCAGCAGTTGTTGGGGCCTGTTGTGGATCTCCAGGCGCACGGTCAGGATCTTCTCGGACTGTATCTTTTCCTGGCCGATGACCGCTAGCCACAGAATCATGGCCAGGATAAGGGAAGCAAACTTCAGCCCCCAGTTTCTCGTGAATAGTCTTTTCCAGTTGCTCGGCATTTTACCCCAGGTGTGCCTGCAGGCGGTTCTTCAGTTGTTCCTTGTCCAGCCCCCGTTCCAGGTTGGCCTCGACGGCCAGGCTGATGGTCCCGGTCTCCTCGGATACGATGATCACGGCGGCGTCCGTTTCCTGAGACAGCCCCAGCGCGGCCAGGTGGCGCGTGCGGGTCTGGAAGTGCTCGCCCAGGGTGTGCTGGGCAGGCAGGGGCAGAAGGCAGCCCGCGGCCACGATCTTGTTCTCCCGCAGGATGACCGCGCCGTCATGCAGGGGCGAATTGGGGAAAAAAAGGCTGACCAGCAGGTCTTTGGTCAGGACCGCATCGATGGGGGTCCCCCGGTCCGCGTAGCTATTGAGTGAGACCTCCTTTTCGAACGCGATCAGGGCCCCGATCTTATGCGCTGCCAAATAGTCGACGGCCTGATAGAAGTCTTCGAACTGTTCTGCCGTGGTCTTGATCGAGAAGCGCTTTCGGAAGTACGATTGGGATCCCAGAGCCGTTAGGAAGCGGCGGATCTCACCCTGGAACAGGATGATCACCGCGATGATAAAGAAGTTGGCGAAGCCCCGGATGATCTGGTGCGAGACATAGAGCTTGCCTACGTCCGTGATCACGAAGAGCAGCAGCACGATGCCCAGGCCGATGGCCATCTGATAGGCCTTGGTGTCCTTGATCAAGCGGAAGAACGAGTAGAGGATGAAGGCCACCAGCAGGATGTCTAAAAAATCCCCCAGGGTGATCCCTTTCAGGGAGGTGATAACATCCGATATCGTATTGCTAAACATGGTGTTCTCGGTTCGTCCCCCCGGATTCTGCCGAACCGCAGTACCTTGTATTGTACATGATGGCCTCGGCCACTGTCACGGCTTTTTTTATTGCGGCCACATCGTGAACCCGCAGGATGTGAGCGCCGTGCAGCATGCTGATCAGGGCTGCCGCGATCGTGCCTTCCATCCGCTCCTCTAAGGGTGCATCATGCAAGATGCGGCCGATGAAGGATTTTCGTGAAACCCCGACCAGGAGAGGCCGTTCCAGTCCGCCCACATACCGGAGATGTTTAAGGAGACAGAGATTGTCTTGGTGGCGCTTACCGAAGCCGATCCCCGGATCGAGGATGAGCTGGTCTCGTTTCACTCCCTGAAGGACAGCCGCTTCTATCCTCTCCTCGAAAAATGCCTTGATCTCGGGTAGAAGGTCGTCGTAGTGCGGCTCGACCTGCATGGACTTGGGAATCCCCAGCATGTGCATGAGGATGACCGGGACGTCGCGCTCGGCGGCCAGGGACAGGATACGCCTGTCGAATCGACCGGCGCTTATGTCATTGATGATGTCGGCCCCGGCATCCAGGGCCGCCTCGGCCACATCGGCCTTGGTGGTATCCACGGATATCAGGACATCCGTGCCTTTTCGAAGCTCTGTGATCACCGGAAGGATCCGCTTTTTTTCTTCCTCCGCAGGGACGGCGTCAGAACCGGGGCGGGTGCTCTCCCCGCCGATATCGAGGATGTCAGCCCCGTCTGCGATGAGCCTCCGCCCTTGATCTAGGGCTTGCTCGGTGTTGAAGTAGAGGCCGCCGTCGGAAAAGGAATCGGGAGTGACGTTGAGGACACCCATAATCCAGGTGCGACGACCCAAAACAAAATCTTGGCCGCGTGCCCGGATTATGTGTTCTCGCCTCACTTTGTCTCTGGTGTGCTCCCTTTTTCTGGGATTTCTGGTGTCTCTTTATCTAAGGTCTGAACATTGGGTTTAGCGGCGCTTTTTTCAGGTGCGGCCTTAGCCCTGGGCTTTTTCGCGGCTTTGGTTTTTGGGGCCTTGGCGGGCTTTTTGGCTTTCTTAGGCAGGTCTTCACCGTTGAGCAGGCTCTTGATCTCATCGGAGGTTAAAACTTCCTTGTCTAGCAGGGCATCCGCCATCTTTATCAGGATTTTGCGATGACTATCGATGAGTGACTGCGCCCGTTCGTAGTTGCGGTTGAGGATCTTCATCACCTCTTCGTCGATCTGCTCGGCAGTCCGCTCGCTGTAGTTCTTCTGGGTCGTGAGTTCCCTGCCCAGAAACACCATTTCGTCCCGCTCTCCAAAGGACACAGGTCCCAGATCGGACATCCCGTACACACACACCATCTTGTGGGCGACATCCGTGGCCTTCTCAAAGTCGTTGGCCGCCCCTGTGGTGGTTTTACCCAGGAATGTCTTCTCCGCAATCCGCCCGGCCATGTAAACAGAAAGCTGGGCTTCGAGAAAGGTCTTGGAGTAGGTGTAGCGGTCGTCCAGGGGAAGCTGCTGTGTCAGCCCTAACGCCATGCCTCTTGGAATGATGCTCACCTTGTGGATGGGATCGGCTTCGGGGATCAGGGCAGCGACCAGGGCGTGGCCGGCCTCATGGTAGGCTGTGCTCTTCTTTTCTTCCTCACTGATGATCATGCTCTTGCGCTCGACGCCCATGAGCACTTTGTCCTTGGCCGTCTCGAAGTCGCGCATGTTGACCTCTTCCTGGTCCTCTCGAGCGGCCAAAAGAGCGGCCTCATTGACCATGTTGGCCAGGTCTGCACCTGAAAAACCGGGAGTGGAGCGGGCCAGTATCTTGAGTTCAACGTCCTTATTCAGCGGGATTTGCTTGACGTGCACACGCAGGATCTCCTCGCGGCCCTTGACGTCCGGCATGTTGACCACGATACGGCGGTCGAAGCGACCCGGCCGCAGCAGGGCAGTGTCCAGGATATCAGGCCGGTTGGTGGCGGCGATCAGGATGATGCCTTCGTTGGAGTCGAACCCGTCCATCTCCACCAGGAGCTGGTTCAGCGTTTGTTCGCGCTCGTCGTGTCCGCCTCCCAGTCCGGCACCGCGATGACGGCCCACGGCGTCGATCTCGTCGATGAAAATCAGGCAGGGGGCCTGTTTCTTTCCCTGTTCGAAGAGGTCGCGCACGCGGGATGCGCCCACGCCCACGAACATCTCTACAAAGTCGGAGCCGCTGATCGAGAAAAACGAAACGTTGGCCTCTCCTGCTACGGCTCGGGCCAGCAGGGTTTTTCCTGTACCAGGTGCCCCGACCAGGAGCACGCCCTTGGGGATGCGGCCTCCGAGCTTCTGGAACTTCTTGGGGTCGCGCAGGAATCCGATGATCTCGGAAAGCTCTTCCTTGGCCTCGACCACACCGGCGACGTCCTTGAAGGTCACCTTTTTCTGGAGCCCGGAGAAGAGCTTGGCCCGGCTTTTGCCGAAGGAAAGAGCCTTGTTGCCTCCCGCCTGCATCTGGCGCATAAAGAACACCCAGAACAGGATGAGCAGGAGGATGGGGAACGCTGTGAAGAGATATGAGTACCAGGGATTCTTCTGGCTGTCTTTCACGTCGATCTGGACATTGTGCTCGCGCAGGAGTTGGACCAGGTCTTTGTATTGCTCGGGGACCACGGTCTTGAAGGCGGTCCCGGTGGCGTAGGTACCCTTGACTTGATTGCCTTCGATGGTGACTTCACCGATCTGGTTGTCTTCCACATCTTCCAGGAACTGACTGAATATTACTTCCTCGCTCACGGCTCCGGGATTCTGGAACACACTGAAGAGGAGGATGATCAGGATGCCTGCAGCGATCCAGAACAGGATGTTTTTGTATGTTTTATTCTGTTTTCTTGGTCGGTCCATTCTTTATACCTTTACGCCTGGCATTTTAGCACATATTCAATTTCGTGTATATTGGCGACAGGCTACTTTGTGCACTTTCTTGCCGCTGTTCATATCATGCGAGCCGCAAAGCGGCCAAGCAATCTCATCAATATCTTTACTGAAATTTCTTTCCATCTATTCATTCGACTATTATCTTACGCTTCTCAGCCCACAAAGGTTGCCCGCCAATCTCGACTTGACTGTATCCTCAGCTTTTAGTACTATATGCGGGCCTCTAGGTGGGGCTGTAGTTCAGTTGGGAGAACGCTTGACTGGCAGTCAAGAGGTCGTGGGTTCAAGTCCCATCAGCTCCACCAACTTTCCCCCCATATTTAAGGGGAGATTACCACAAACCCTGGTTTTTTATTACTATCCCTATTTGTCCCTATCTTGGTATATCTTGCCTACTTTTTATTACCGAGTAATGAGATTGTCATCTCCATTCGCATGCGCCGGCCGCTTTGAACCTTTCTCCTGATATAGGAGGTTATGGATTTCCAGTTGAAATATATGTGAAGAATGGCGAATATCAAAAACACATATCCCAGAATGGTGTGCACAGCTCCCCATTCGTGCTTGCTGAGCCCCCCACGCTTCCATAGACAAGGAGGATGCGACCTTCCCGATTGGAGTGCCCCTCTTCACACTTCTAGTTTGTGCAGAAGGGCGATATGATGGGCGTGCATTCCCTTCAAGACCGCCTTTTCGCTTAAGCACTCCAGGCCCGCATTATGGATCTCTTCCAAGAATTCCGAATGGGTCACCATATTTATGGTCGTTTGAGTCGGTTTGAGCCACCGCCTCAAGCGGCGTTGAGCTGTATGTAGGGCATTTCGGCGGTAGTAAGACAGGATGACAAAGTGTTGGGTCAGCCTGGCGAATTCTTCCAAAGCGGTTTCCCTCTCGCTGCGAGTGTGGAGGTGTTGAAAGAGACGGATACTGACGACACCCGTAAATGCCTCTGTTCTGAAAGGCATCCCTCTGACCGCATCTCCGACAACGCCCCACAGCTTACGGGGTGAGCAAGGATGCTGTTTCAACATGTGCCCAACCATGGACAAGGACTGATCGCTGCCGATGACACCCGAACCATACTCGTGCAGGAGCGGAATGAAACGTCCGTATCCGCAGGGGATATCCAGGATCAGACCTGGATATACGGACGCTCTTTTCATGTAACTGCGGAGGATGGTATCTTCCCTCCTGTGGACATACCTTTGGTCCGCTTTTTTGTAGCGGGTTGTGGCATACTTTTTGACCCCTTCTTTTGTGAAGTCATCCTGCATACCGAGTCTCCTCCCCCTTTGGCCGACGCCCAGAACCACTACGATAGGTCTCTCTCATAGTCTTTACTGTATCCGCAGCTTGCGTACGATATCTCGGATCCGCAGCTTGGTCTTGAATGTCATGTAACCTGAAAACAGCGATTTGATACTCCGGTACCACAACCAGGGCCCTAGAGATAGGGGATGGGGTTCGAGATAGGCCGTCAAAAACAATCTCTGATATTTGCCTGGAACACCCAGCCGGATGAGATTTTTTATCCCCCGGATACGTCCCACTTTTTTTTTGATGCGTATGCGGTTGGTGTCGAGAAGGACAAAATGATAGTTGACAGGACCTTCCTCTCGGACCAACACGTTGCCGTCCGACAGGTCACGGTGCAGGATGCCCTGAGCGTGACATCGTTTTACAAACGCCGCCAACATCTTGATTAGAGGTTCCAGGGACTCTTCCTGATTCGAGCGAAAAAGGCTTCTAAGCTCTGGGGCATCCGTCACAGACAGAGCAAAGAACAGCGCATGATCCAGGAAAGGACCGCTCCAGTTCTCCAGGTAGGCTATGGGAAGGGCGGTGTCCACACTAGCCTCCACCAAGGACCAGCTCCCTCTCCAGGCATTGCAGGCCTTGGATCTGATCAGAGCGCTCTTTAACAGGTCGATCCCACGGGGTCGAAATTCCTTGAGAATGCAGGGGATCAGCACGCCCTCCGGATCGGGCAGGAAAACCTCACCGATCCGATTGCGGGAACTCTCCAGGATCCGAACTCCTGGCACGTCCAGGAGATTTCTCCCTTGGGAGAGGACGTCCTGAAGAGATTCGCTGTTGAAGCGAGGATGGACACGGCCTGAATAGCCGGCCCTCGAAATCATGGCACCCCGGCCTCTTCTTTCGCAGTGGAAACGAGGCCAGCCTCCCATTTTCAAGTACAATACCACCCCCCTTAGGAGCTGTCAATCCAGCCCCATCAGCCCCTCCAGCTCAGATCTCCCATTTTATTTAAGAGTGAATTGATGTAAGCTGGCCAAAAAAATCGGGCGGGAGAATAAGAATCATGAGAAGTCTGAGACGGAAAGAGAAGGCGATAAAGACTAAGGATGAGATGATCGCGATCCTTGAGAGCGTCGAGTACGTTACCGTCGCCATGTGTCTTGATAATGAGCCCTATCTGGTCACCTTGAGTCATGGGTATGATCGAGATCGCAACTGCCTCTACTTCCACTGTGCCCAGGAGGGGAAAAAAGTCGACATAATGCGGAAGAGTATCGTGGTGTGGGGGCAGGCGCTCCTGGATAAAGGGTATGTCCAGGGGGCTTGCGACCATCTGTTTGCGACGGCCCAATTCAGGGGGAAGGTCACGTTCGTGGATGAGCTGGCAGAAAAAAGGCATGCACTCGAGGTCATGATCGAAGGCCTCGAGGGTGAGCCGGGCAAAGTGAAGGCCACGCAGCTCACAGAGGAAACCGTCAAGAGTGTCCTGGTCGGCCGGATCGATATCGACTATATGAGCGGAAAAAAATCAGAAGAGGTCATCATCTCTCTTTAAGCGCAGTCGTCATTCTGAGCTGGCGGCGCCGATATACTTGCCTACCAGCATGGCGATGATGACCGCCACGTAGATCTGCCCGGACACGCTCATCAGGATGGCCAAGGATTTCGCGAATGGCACCAGGGGAAGGATGTCTCCATAACCCAGGGTGGTGAAGTTCACGAAGCTGTAATAGAGATAATCGCCGAAATGTGAGACTTTGGCTGCCGCTTCGGGAACCTCATGGGAAAAGCTGAACGAGCCCGGCCTGAAGAACATGCTTATGGTCACAATCAGGGAAAAGACGAAGCCCAGGAGCAGATACCCGTTGATGGATTCCAGGATGACGCGGACCGTGGCCATCTTGGTCTTGGCGATCTGGACGATCAGGCTGATCACTATGAATGTGAAGAACAGGATATTTATTAGAGTGGACACGGGCTCCAGTATCTCCATTCGCAGTAGGGCTGCTAGCCATGAAAGTGTGATGCCTGCCACTGCGATCACGAAAAGTGTCTTCCGGGCTTTGTCCATGGCCAGCACCGATATGAACAAGATAGCGGTGATCGAGATGTTGAAGAGCGGCTTGTGTGCTCCTATGGGCAATAGCGGTACCACAAAGATAATGAAGAACAAAAGCAGGAGCAGCACCAGATTGATCAGGGTTTTTTCATCCCATCTTCCGAAATACACTTTGTTTTGATTTGTCATCTTTCTTCCTTCTGGGGCAGCGTCAATTTCCCGCCATGGGCTACCCTGTATATTAAAAAAGTGATTTTCCGGACAAGAAAAAAAACACGGCATCCACCACCAGCGCCCCTCCCAGGAGGATCAACAGGAGGGGAATGAGAAAGGACCCGATCCGCTCCATCCCATTGTTGATCTTCTTGAAGAGACCGTCGCTCTTCTCACCCGAGATCCTGCGGATGGCCACCAGTGCTACAAAGGGAAGGATGTAGGCCAGGTTGTAAAGGAAGAGCACGAACAGCCCTCTGTGTGTGGGAAGATCGGCCTTGAGGATCTGATCGATGACAGCAAAGTAAGGGATGGCAAAAGGCATCCCTATCAGGTTGATGGAAGCTCCGGCTAAAAATCCTGAGATTGGAGTCAGTGAATCAGGGTCGTCGAATTCCTTCTTCTTTCTCCGGGGATCAGTGGCCTTGGCTGCTTGTATGCCAACCCAGATGAGGAGAAGTCCGAGGCCTGCTTCTATGGCAAAGTCTATGGGCCGGGGATTCTTCAGGTAATCGAGGATCGCATCCAGCGCGATCGCGAGAACGACGCCGGAAGCGAAATAGACCACGAACCACCCCAACAGGATGGAGAGGGCGTTGGAATAGGGGCGCCTGCTGCCAAAGGCATAGACCACCGCGGCCAGCAATACGGGATTGACTATATCACTGGCCAGGATGGGAACTAAGATGATAAATAAACCCGGCATACCCGAACCTCAGCACTTTACTACCACAGTTCTCGATGGATATCAATGCGGCATGGACTGTGGTATATTGCCCTAAAGTCCAATTGACGGGATAGTATTGGTAAGTAAAATGAACTCATGAGCCTCCTCACCGTGTTGTGGTCCATGGCCGCAGCGGCATGCCTTACTCTGGGTGCGCTCCACTTTTTTGTCTGGCTGAAACAGCGAGATTCTTATACCAATCTTATTTTCTCAATAGCAGCCGTTGGTGCGGCCGGAAATGGCATCTTCGAGCTGGTCATGCTGAGTGCGACCGAGGTATCAACCTATAGTGTGGCCATCCGCTACAGCCACATCCCTCTCTATATCCTCCTGGTCTCTTTAGTCTGGTTTGTTCAGGCCTATTTCAAGACCGCGCAGCGCTGGCTGGCCTGGGTGATCACCGGCTCCTGGACGGTGTCACTTATCATCAACTTTGTGTCTCCCCACAGCTTGACCTACACGGAAATCTCCGCCTTGAGGCGTGTGCCCCTCCCCTGGGGGGAGCAGTTTTCCCTTGCCGAGGCCACCATGAATCCCTGGAGGTGGCTCGCTGATTTCACATCTGTTCTGATCCTGGTGTATTTTGTGGACGCGTCCCTGCGTCTGTGGCGCAGAGGTCAGCGGCGCCGCGCCCTCGTGATCGGAGGAAGCACCGTGTTCTTCATGGCCCTGGCTGGAGTGCATACGCCTCTGGTCGATGCAGGCTTCATCCGTATGCCTTACATCGTGTCCTTTGCCTTCCTGGCCATCATCATTGCCATGAGTATCGAACTCAGCCGTGACGTTCTCCGCACTTCGGTCTTGTTGCAGGAGGTCGCTGCCACCGAACGCCGCTGGCATTCCCTGGTGGACAGCGTTAAGCTCCTCGTCATCGGCCTGGACATTCAAGGCCTCGTTAACTACGTCAATCCTTTTGCCCTGCAGCTTATGGGATATCCTTCTGAGGAGATCCTTGGAAAGGAATGGATCTCCAATTTTGTACCTGAAGCTCAGCGCCATGAAGTAAGGCAGACCTTTCAGGACGTTGTGGATTCGAACTCCCATCACCATCACATAAATCCGATCCTTACCAAGCAGGGAGAAACACGCCAGATCGCATGGTCGAACGTGCAGATGCAGGATCGCAACGGCCGTATCATCGGAGGGATCGGGATCGGCTCGGATGTCACCGAAGGGATCCAGGCACGCAAGTCACTGGAAGAGTCTTATGCCGAGGTCCAGGAGCTGAAAGATCGACTTCAGGAGGAAAACATCTATCTCCAAGAAGAGATCATTCTTGACCATAACTATAAAAATATCATCGGGAAATCCGATGTCCTCAAGTATGCCTTGGCGCGCGTGGAGCAGGTGGCCCAGACGGATATGACCGTTCTGATCGAGGGTGAGACAGGCGTGGGCAAAGAACTGTTTGCCCGGGCCATTCATCAGGCAAGCCCGCGCAAAGAGCGGCCCCTGGTCAAGATCAACTGCGCCGTGATCCCCAGCAATCTCTTGGAGAGTGAGCTTTTCGGGCATG
>JAUWTO010000041.1 GCA_030614685.1 Candidatus Aminicenantota bacterium | reverse complement strand
CGAGCGGGCATCCCGGCCGATCATGAACATGGCCGAGCGCACGTCGTGCTGGAGCTTCGA
Source organism: Candidatus Aminicenantota bacterium (assembly GCA_030614685.1). Taxonomy (GTDB): domain Bacteria; phylum Acidobacteriota; class Aminicenantia; order Aminicenantales; family Aminicenantaceae; genus JAUXEH01. The sequence continues at coordinate 15,315 of JAUWTO010000041.1, read as the reverse complement.
GAACTGCTGCTGATCCACCGAGATCTGGCTGGAGCGCATGTACATAAACAGCGTCGCTATGACGAGGATGAGCATCACGGAGCTGCCCACCAGGATCTCGATCAACGTGAAGCCGGCGTTCCCGCCCCGGGTCTGTATCTCTGTCGTTTTATGTTTGATCATCTCTCGGCTCTCCCTCTGTCCCCTATCTGCTGATAAGGCTGGTGATGTCTGCCCGCACACGGTGTGCGTCCGGATCAGCCAACAGCTCGCCCTGACTGATCGACATCTTCTCGGCCGCGAAGATCAGGATGTGGGCCTGGTAGAAGGCGCCTGACTGCTGGAGCACCGTGATGCGGCGGTAGTCAAACACGCCGTCCTGGTTGAGATCCAGCTGCTCGTCCAGGGGCGCCCCCACCTGTGTGATCAACTCCTCGGCCGTCATCAGCCGCAGCTGCTCGATCTGCTGCCGGGCCAGGAAAGTGGCGGTGCTCATGCGGTCAGCCCTTGTGTTGTTGGCGATGCTGAGCACCATCAGCTGGGCCAAGCCCAGCATGGCGATCGCCACCAGGGCCACGCCCACCAGAGTCTCTATAAGCGAAAATCCCTCGGATTTCCTTTTCCGTCTCTCAAGTTTCTTCATCTTAGATTCCCTATTCAGGGGATATGATCTCATGTTGTTTCTCATTCGCTTCATCCGCTGCTGGACTTGATGAACCTCAGGGAGCCGCCGAAGTAGAAGACGACCTCCCGCTGGTCCTGCTGCTCATACCGGCGCATGCGGTCGCTCTGCAGTACGACACTGTGGTTGGTTGGGTCATAGTTGAGCACCAGCCCCATGGGTGAAAAAACCACCGAGGGATCTGAGCTGGGGAGGTTCAGTGTCAGGTTGAATTTTTCGGGGACACTCTTTTCCAGCTGGCCGGGAACACCTTCCCACACGCCCGCCGCAGTCTCCTGTTCAACGAATATGACCCACGGGCCAATGGAATTGTCGAAGCGCACACGATGGTTCAGCTTGGTCTTGATGGCAAGGAACTTGGCCCGCTCCATGGTGATCATCATGTCCCGTATTGCGTTTTCGAGGCCCCTCACCTCCATAGTGTTGATGATATCCGGAGAAACCGCGAGCGCGATCAGGCCGAGCAAGGCGATCGCTATCAGAAGTTGGATCAGGGTGTATCCCTGCCTGTCGGTTTTCATACCCATCCCTCCCGGACTCTAAAAATCCCGTTTCCCTGTCCCCAAAGGTCATCAGATAGAACAATATCCATCATAGTCTTATCCATAACTGCAATATTTATGCCAGGGCACAGCGACATTAACCGGTTGATATGAAACAAATTATATTGGAAAGGTTTTAAAATATCCATTGAAAATGCCGTTTTTTGTCCCTGACCTGACAAATATTTGTCTATGGCCTTGCTTTATCAACTATATAGATAACGCGAAGACCTCTGTATGGTCAAGGGGTACCGAGGGTGAATCAGGGGGTGTTTTTTGGAGGGGCATTCTCACCCCAAAAGACTAGCCTTCCAACCGCCCCCACCACTCCCACCCTGTAAGGAATAGAATCTTAATGCTTCCAACCGCCCCCACCACTCCCACCCTGAGGCTAGAAAGCCGAATCGATCTGAGCCGGCCACCCTCTCCACGCCCGACATCTCTCCTCGCCACTCCCTTGAAGGCTGGAGGGTGGGGTGGAGAGATGGCGGTGGAGTGGAAGGATATTGCAATTTACAGGGGCGTATGGTATTGGTAATCCATGCTCGCTGAGAAGCGGACCTATCAGATCATCATCCTCTTCATCTTCGTTTTCGCCCTGGGGGCCGCGCTGTTTTCCAACCTCCAGGCGCTGCAAAGAAACTTCCTTTTCGCAGACGAGGCCGTCTACTTCATGATGACGGACAGCCTGGCGCAGGATGGAGACATCGAGTACACACGCAACGACCTCATCCGCTATTACCGAGTGTTCAATACCGATCCCAAGGGCATATTCCTCAAAAAGGCCAAGGACGGCAAGCTTTTCTACGCCAAGTCCTGGGCCTATTCGCTGTTCACGGCCCCGTTCGTCAAGGTCTTCCAGGTCAACGGCTTCCTGGTCTTCCATTCCATCCTCCTGGGATTGATCCTGCTCATGGGCTTCACCTACGCCTCCTCCTCCAGCCAGAGCGCCCCGGCCCTCCTGTCGGTTCTCACGTTCCTGTTCGGGTCGGTAGCGGCCGTGTACTTCCTCTGGCTGCAGCCGGACTTTTTCAACCTGTTTCTGGTCTTTGCCGTGCTGTTCCTCTGGCTCTACAAACACACCCGTGGCGAGATCCAAGAGGGAAGCGGCTCCCGGGGCCGAGTGCAGGCTTTTCTGCTGTCGGACGCTTCAGACTACCTGGCCTGCGCCCTGGCAGGCCTGGCGGTGTTCTCCAAGCTCCCCAACCTGGCGCTGATGGGCCCGCTGGTCCTGTACACACTGATCGAGAAGAGATGGCTCAAGGCCGCGCTGAAGATCGCCATCTTCCTGACTGTGGCGGCCAGCCTGTTCGGGATCAACCAGTGGATCACAGGGGAGTGGAACTACCAGGGGGGTGACCGTAAGACCTTTTACGGGCAGGGCGGCTATCCTCTTGAGAAGGAGCACCTGACGTTCGAGACAGCCCAGGCCGGTATTATGAGCTCCGAGGGGTACTTCCAGAGACACCGCTACTATCCGCGTGTCTATCTCTCCAACTTCTTCTACTATTTCTTCGGCCGGTTCACCGGCATCACATGGTATTTTTTCCCGGCCATCATGGCGCTGATCCTGTTCCTCGCTCGCAGAAAGCGGCTCTACCAGTGGCTGCTCTTCATCACCCTGGCCGGGGAAATCCTGATCTTCATTTTTCTGATGCCGGACAACTATGCAGGCGGAGGCGGGGCAGTGGCCAACCGCTATTTCCTCAGCATCTATCCCCTGTTCTTCTTCCTGGCCCCTCGGAAGATCGAGATAAAGCCGATCGCGGTGAGCTGGGTCATGGCGTCCCTGTTCATCGCCCAGATCCTGATCAATCCGCTCCTGCACAGCCATTTCCCCTCCACCCATGCCAAGCGGTTTCCCCTAAAGCTCATGCCGGTGGAGCTCACCCTCATCAACAACCTGCCCACCAATGCCCATCCTCCGGCGCAGAAACAGTCGGTGGGCATCAAATACGCGTGGCTGTATTTCCTGGACGACAACTTCATCCAGCGAACGACCTCAGAACTCGAGAGGGACGGATTCTGGACACGGGGCCCTCACCGGGCCGAGATGCTGTTGAAGACCTTTTATCCGATCAAAGAGATCACGTTCCGGTTCCTCAACAATCCCCGGCTCTCCAACACCGTCACGGTGAGTTTTGCCGGGGAGACAAAGCAGGTCTCCCTGGGCTACAAAGAGTGGGGCTCGGTGACCTTCACGCCCCGGAAGGTGTTCCGGATGAACGAGTGGATCCACCTCTACACCCTCTCGGTCCGGGCGGCCAAGGGTTCTATCCCCCATTATGAGGAAGAGGAATTGGATGAGCGGCGCTACCTCGGAGTCTATTTCGAGGTGGACATCGTCCCCGTCTACATGCCGGATTGACGATCATGTGCGGCATATGCGGTTTTTCCGGCCAAAGATCCAGCAGGAACGATGCGGAAGCCGTGCTGACCGCTATGTGCCGCAGCATCACGCACCGCGGTCCTGACGATGAGGGCACCTATGTCGCACAGGGTGTCGGCCTGGGTGCGAGGCGCCTCAGCATCCTCGATGTCCAGGGCGGGCACCAGCCCCTGTCCGGCGAAGACGGCACTACCTGGGCGGCCCACAACGGCGAGATCTACAACTTCCTTGAGCTGAGGGAGGAACTCCAGGGGCACGGCCACCGCTTCAGCACCCGTACAGACACGGAGGTGGTCCTGCACGCGTACGAGCAATGGGGGATGGGATTCGCCGGCAAGCTTCACGGCATGTTCGCCTCCGCTATCTGGGACGGCCGCAAAGAAAAACTCATCCTGATCCGTGACCGCCTCGGCATCAAACCCCTCTACTACACCCTGCTGCAGGATGGGACCCTGGTGTTCGGTTCGGAACTCAAGGCGCTCCTGGCCTATCCCCAGGTCCCGCGCGAGCTGGATCCGCAGGCGCTGGATCTCTTCCTGACCCTGGAATACATACCGTCCCCGCACTCCATCTACCGGGGCATATACAAACTTCCGGCCGGATCCACCCTGGAATACAGCCGGGGCCGGCTGGAGATAAAGACCTACTGGCAGATCGATCCGCCGGCCGAGCCCATGGGGCGTTTGGGAGCGGCGCAGGTGAGCACACTGACCGACGAGCTGTACGCCCTGCTCAAGGACTCGGTCAGGATGCGGCTGATCAGCGATGTACCGCTGGGCGCCTTCCTGAGTGGAGGGATCGACTCCTCCGCCATCGTGGGCATCATGCGAGAGCTGGGGGCCTCCCCCCTGAAAACCTTCTCCATCGGATTCGAGGACCGGACCTACGACGAACTGGAACATGCCCGCCGCATCGCGCGGGCCTTTGATACGGAACACGAGGAATTCGTACTCCAGCCTCAGGCGCTGGAACTGACCGAGAAGCTGGTCCGGCACCTGGATGAGCCGCTCGGAGATTTTTCCATCTTTCCCACCTTCCTCGTGTCCGAGATGGCGCGTAAACACGTGACCGTGATCCTCTCCGGCGACGGAGGGGACGAGCTGTTTGCAGGTTATGAACATTATCAGGCCCAGAATCTGTCCCGGAATCCATGGCTGGCTCCGGCACACCGGCTCCTGCCTCCATTGGTGCGGCGCTTCCCGCCCTCCCCCAAGAAAAAGGGCGTATGGAACAAGCTGCAGCGCTACTGCCAGGGACTGGAATATGCCACGGATCTGCGGCATTTCCGTTGGATGATGTTCCTTTCGGATCGGGAGAAAAGCCAGCTCTATTCAGGGGACTTCCAACAGGCCCTGGGCGGTATCCGACCCCTGAATACCCGGCCGCCTCTCCAGGAGGCGTTCGCTGCCATGGCGGACTTCGATGATGTTTCCGGAGAATGTTATCTGGACCTGCGCACCTACCTGGTGGACAACATACTGGTCAAGGTGGACCGCATGAGCATGGCGGCCTCCCTGGAGACTCGGGTTCCGCTCCTGGATCACAGGATCGTCGAGTTCCTATTCCGGCTCCCCGGCGACCTCAAGCTCAAGGGAATGACCACCAAATGGATCTTTAAAAAGACCATGGAGCGCCTCCTCCCCCGGGAGAACATCTACCGCCGCAAAGAGGGCTTCAGCATCCCCATCAAACACTGGCTGCGCCACGAACTCAAGGGCCTCATGCTCGATTACCTGAACGAAGAGCGGATCCGGGACGGGGGGCATTTCCGCTATCCTCCCATCCAGCGGATGATCGACCTCCATCTGTCCGGGAAGGCCAACTTCAGCCACCAGCTGTGGGCCTTGCTTGTCTTCGAGATCTGGCGCGACACCTACACCTGAGGCCTTCGATCAACGCGGATGAGGAGGACGTTGGAGGTGGATTTCGTGACCTTGTACTCTTCGGAAACCGGCAGCCCCAGCACCCAGGCGATGCTTTCTCCAGAGACGATCACAGGGCGGCGGTCCCGGTTTTCCGGGGAGATCTCCCGGGACCGGAAGACCTCCTTGAGCTTGGTCCTACCCGGACTGCCCAGGGGTCGGTAGCGGTCGCCTTGGCGACGGCTGCGAACATACAGGGGGATACAGAGTTTGTCCGCGTCCATCCTGGCCTCACACATATCGTCGACCACGAGATGGCCCAGCCGGGAAGCGGGGAGGACCTCACCCGAGAGGGTCAGCCCCAGCTCCGGGATATGCAGGGGAACAGCCGGATTCCAGGCATGCTGATAGCTCAACCGGGGCTTGGCCTTCGGACGGATCTCCATCCTCCCCCGGTGCCTCCGGAGCACCAGCCCTTTCTCCAGAGTGAACTCCCGTCCCTCTGCCAGGGCCAGTATGGTCTCAATGTCCTCGAACGATATATGCCGCAGGTCTCCTCGCAGCTGAAGGAGAAATCGCCGCACCAGCCGCCTCTGCAGTCCCAGGGGGAAGCCGGACACGGTGCCCATGTCCAGCCGACAGGCCCCCTGATCGGAAACGATCGCATCAGCCGCAGCCGACTCCACGGCGGCCTCCAACCATGCCTCCTCTGCCTGGAGGACGTCCGCCAGCCGGCCCAGACGGGGAATGATCTTCGCATCGAAGCGCTCCTGCAGGAAAGGCAGGAGCTCCAGGCGGATGCGGTTGCGAAGATATCGTCTATCCTGATTGCTCTGGTCGACACGATAGGACCAAGCATGGGCCGTGAGATACGCCTCCACTTCAGCCCGTGTCACATGCAGCAGGGGCCGGACAATTCGCCCGCCCCGCCTGATCGGGATGCCGGTCAGGCCGCTGCGCCCGCTGCCGCGCAGGAGGCGCATGAGGACGGTCTCCGCCTGGTCGTCAACGGTGTGGGCCGTGGCGATCTTCCCGGCTCCGATGGCCTCGGCGGTCCTCTCCAGGAAGGCATAGCGGAGGACACGGCCGGCCTCCTCCAGATTCATGCCCGCCTCTCGGGCAAAAAAGGCCACATCCTGGGAGCCGGAATAAAAGGGGAGGCCGCAGGAGGCCGCCAGGTCCTGGACAAAACGCTCGTCCTGGTCGGCGGCACGACGCAGGCGGTGGTTGAAATGGGCCACAGCCAGATCCAGGGGCCATTCGGGGGCAAGGTCCTTCATGACATGCAGCAGGCAGGTGGAATCCGCCCCGCCTGAGCAGGCCAACAGGACGCGGTCACCCCGGTCCAAAAGGCCGTGCTTATGGATCGTGTTCCGTGCTTTGGCTTTGACATCCATTTCGGCGAATCCTCGGTTCGATTGTACCCCAAACCTCGATACGCCTGCAATCAGCAAGCGAGCGCCGCAGCTGGTCCGACAGGGGCTCCAGACAGAGACTGGCCAAGTTTGGGAAAGTGAGGTCAAGGGGAAATGGCGGTGGAGGGACTCGAACCCCCGACACTACGGATATGAGCCGTATGCTCTAACCTCCTGAGCTACACCGCCGAGAGGCAAAATTGTAGCGGAATCCTGCCGGGAAGTCAATCACCCGACAGATCGATTCAGGCCCTGGAATTCCGGGGTAATTCAGCGGATCCGTATGTTGCTGGTGGTGGCGTCGAACGAGACCGGCTGTCCCCGGGTGCTGTTGGCGGAGATGCTGCTGACCGCCACCTGGCTCTCCCCTGGGGCCAACGCCTCAAATACCAGGGTCACGATATTCCCGGATCCGCGCACGCTCTGGTTCAGCGGCGCTGTAAACCCGACAATGCATGTGCCCGAGGCATTGTCGATGTTCTCCAGCACGGACGGATTGTCGCCCAGGCGCGAAAGCACGTTGCCCCGTACGATCGCCTTGAGCTTGAGCACCTGGGGATCGAAGGTCATGTTCAGGGTCATGTTCTGCAGCTCTTCCGAGGTGGCCAGGCTAACATTGACGCGGGCCTCCCGGCCGGCGCTGGTCTCGAATCCCGGAGGTGACAAAGTGACGCGGTTGCTCCCCTCCGCCTGCGGCCCGCGATCACCACGGATCACATCCATCATCGCATTGTCTTCCGAGGAGCCCGAGGGGACCATGCCGCGCACCCGGGGCAGGCGGCCGCCGCCAGTGCCGCCGGAGATTCCCTCCAGAGGCAGCCAGAGGGGCATATGGTCCTCGGGCCCGAGCGGGAGGCTGCGGAGGATGTGGGGAGTTATGGTCATGATTAAATCGGTCTGCTGGACCTCCTGGTCGGTATAGGAAAACAGCGCCCCGATGATGGGGATCTCCTTGATCCCGGGGATGCCCTTGAGGGTTGTCCGCTCGACATCCTTGAGCAGGCCGGCCAGGAGGTTGGTCTCGCCGTCCCTCAGACGAATGACGTTCTTGATCTGACGGGTTGTGATGATAGGCAGGTCCGCGAATCCCGAGCCTGCCAGGGCCTTTATGTTGACCTCCAGCTCCAGCGTGACCTCGTCCCGGGAGTGGATTAAGGGCGTGATCGCAATCTCGATCCCGACGTTCTTGTAATCGTAGTTCACGACCGGGGTCGAAGCGATCCCCCCACCGGCAAAGGCCTGGAAAGTGGAATTGGGGATGGGCACCTCGTCTCCCACCATGTACTCGATCTTCTCCCCGTGCACGCCGCGCAGCTGCGGTTGAGCGATGAGCTTGGATTCCACGTCCGTCTCCAGGAAGCGGACATAGGCACTGGGGATTGCAATGGAGTAGTTTTCCGCATTGCCAAAGTCCAGGTCCCCCAGGTTCGCCCACCCCTCGGTCACACCCTGAGTATAGGCGAGGCTGACACCGTAGTTGTCCAGCTCCAGACCTAATTCACGCAGCCTCTGGCGGCCCACCTCCATGAGCTCCAGCTCCACCAGGACTTCGCCCTTGGGCTTGTCCCAGAGGCGGAGGAGCTGCTCGGCCAGCTTCAGCCGGTCCGGGGTGGTCCGTATGGTTATGGAATTGATGGCCTTGTTGTGGCTGATCTGTGGGATGCTCTGCTGCGCCCGGATCATCTGCATCAGCGGCTGCTGGATTTCCTGGGCCTCGATGTTGGTCAGGTAGAAGGTCTTGATGGCCATCTGCTCATACTTCATGCGGTTCTGCGGCTGGTCCACGAGGACGAGGACCGTCCTGGAGTCCACGACACGAAAGAAGTGTTTGCTGGCCATGCACAACCGGTCGAGGGCCTGTTCAAAGCTCATGTCCGTGAGGTCGATGGAAAAGGGCTTGTCCCGGAATCCGTCGTCGAAGATGATGTTGACCTCCGAATACTTGGCCAGGGCCTGGAAGATGGACTTGAGGCTGACGTCCCTGGGGAACCTGAGCGTTATAGGCAGGTCGCTCACGGCCAGTTTGACCGGAGGCTCATACAGCATCTCGACCGGAAGGGCCTCCTCCGGCTGCTCCTGCTGCTTGATCAGGCGGTGGGCCTCGTTCAGGATGAGGCGGCTGTCGGGGTCGTAAGACAAGGCTTTGTCATATGCGGCCAGGGCCTCTTCGACCTTGCCGTCCGCTGCCCGCTTCCGGGCCTCACCCAAGTGGAAGTTAGAAGCCGAGAGCTGGGCCCGGATCAAAACCAGGCGGTAGTACGAGTTCGAAGGGTCATCCATGATGGCCCGCTGGTAGTATTCGATGGCCTGGTCCCAGTTATGGTTCATGGACTCCTGATAGCCGAGCTTGTAGTTCTTGGAGACCGTTGGAGCGCATCCCCATAACAAGGCCGCACACATTATCATTAGAAGTATGGTCTTTCTCATCGGTCCTCTCCTTCCAAGGAGACCGTCCGGGATACAGCGTCTGTTCCCTGAAACACGATCTCCTCAGGAGTGATCTTCAGAATGGTCACGCCCGAGCTGATCAGGTCGCCCGGCTTGACCGCCAGGGTCTCACCCTCGAAAACCACAACGGCCACGGTCCGTTCCGTGGAACGGACGTACCCGATGTAGCGGAGGTCATAGACCACGGGCTGGGTCCCCTCGGCCTCCTCGCCCTGTTCCACCGCTTCCCCGCCGGAATAGTCATCCTGGATCCCGGGGCCTTGAGCCCCGGACCGATCCTGCCCGGCTCCGGGTCTCTGGGGGGCGAAGATGTTTCGGAGGGGTGGATCCAGCGGCTCCGCCTTCCGCTTCAGGAGGTCCTTGCGGATGAGTCTCTGGCGCACGCGTTCCTCTTTTGTCTTCGCCCGGGCTTTCTGCTGTGGAGGTCCTGAAAACACACCTACAGCAAGGTATAGGAGGACACAAGCGAGCGTAGCGATCCGCTTAGTTGTCTTTTTCATAATACCCCGCCAGAGTTACCTTGAGCTTGAGGGCTCCCGACTGTCTCTGGACGTCAACAAAGTCGATCTTCTCGACGATCAGGAACTTCGGGAAGAGCTCCACGGCGTAGATGAAACGTTTGATCAGGGCGTAGGGCCCAGAGATCTGGAAGGTCGCCGTTGCCCCTCCCATCTGCCGATCCGTGCCTTCGGAATAGACGTAGCGGATATCCGGCACCGGGATGCCCGTCTCCTGGAAGATCTCGACAATATCCCGGCGTATATCCTGAGAGATGGTTTCTCCCGCGTAGAAATATTCGGTACGAAACCCATCCATATCCTTGAGCGCCAGGCTCCAGCGTCTCCACTCGGCTTTATTCTCCTGGCGGACGGCATCAACCGTCTGGAAATTCCGGGCCTGGGCCGTCAGCCTGTCCTGGGCTTGAATGTAAGACTCCTTCATCCCCCGGGCGATGAAGATATAAAAAAGCAAAGCCAGGCTCAGGAGCAGGCACAACACCACCAGAACCCTGCGTTCCTTCTTCCGGAGCTGGTCAAATATCTCGTTCATAGGTCACCGTCATGTCGAATATGATAAATCCGTCCGTTCCCCGGGTCTCACTCTCCATCCGGAGATCCGTGAATCCCAGCTCATAGATGCGGCCGACCAGGATCTGCCAGCTGTTGGCGTCGGGGCTGGCAACCCTGAAACGGAGTTCCATGACCGCGTCCTCGTGGAATGAGGGTTTCAGGGATACGATGTAACAGGGATCAGGGAGCATCTCTTCCAGGGAGCCCAACAGGTTCACCCAGGAAAAACTCTTCCGGTAAATGAGCTGATTGAGCCGGTCCACGGGCTTCTGGTGCTCACGCACGGCCTGGGCGACCTGCCGCTCGAATTCTTTTCCTTTGCGGTCCGCCGCCGTGATTCTCTGCTGCACTTGGGAGAGATTGGCCCTGACCGTTCGGCTCCGGAATCCGTAGCGGATCACCTGACTTCCCCCAACGACCAGGAGCAAAACCAGGAGGCCCCCCACCAGGCCCAGGAGCAAGAAGAAGAGCCGGCGGTTTTGCGCGGGATGCGAGGCGAGATTCAGGTTCAGGCGCTTTCCGTTCTTCATGAGATCTGTCCGATGAGCGGAGAGAGGATCTGTTTGTTCTCTTCCTTCAGCTCCTGGAGAAACGCAGATTCGATACGCCGCAGGGGCAGAGCGATCCTCTCTTCCATCCGGTTGAACAGGCTGTCATCTACCTGGAGGATCCCCAGGCGCAGCCAAACCGAAGCGATTTTTTTCTTTTCCTTATCCCAGATAAAATTGATGGTGTTGACGACCTCTTGGAGGACGTTATCCGCCTTGGCCGCCGCTTCGCCCCCGCCCGCGGCATCGATGCCGAAGGGTTTCTGACGGTAGAGGGAGGCCTGGCCGTCGATCATGGCCAGCAGGCTGAAAGAATCGTCCTCAACATCCAAAAGGATAAAATCCCGGTCCTTTTCCGGGTCCAGGAGGTTGAGCAGGCTGAGGGAAGGGACGCCGGCCAGCGTAACCTGGAAGTGGAGCTTATGGAACAGGTCTTCGTATTCACGGACCACGGCCGCCTTGGCCACGGTCGCCACCACCCGCACTCCCTCCGGGGAGGGGCTGGTCTCGAAGGCCATTCGGGTGTCACGCGGGAGGAGGGGCAGCTGCTTCTTGACACGGAAGCGGATCAGTTTCTCCTTTTCCTCCGGTGCGGAGGGCATAGAGTCAAAGTTGAAGATGAACACCTTCTGGGAGAGCTCGGGGAGAAGGAACACCACCTTCTTCCCTCCGGGTTTGAGCCGTTCCATGCCCTCGTTCAGGCTTTTTTCCAGGGAGGAGGCATCCGCGATGTTCTTCTTGTAGAATGACGGCAGCACGGCTCCCTTGCCGAGGGGGATCACGAAATGGGACCGGATCTTTTTGTCCGCTGAAGCCAGGCACGCGCCGCTGATATATCGGGATGAGAACTGGCAGGCGGTGGAGGGCAGGGGGACCCGCTTGAAAAACTCGATCAGTCTGTTCTGCAGTTCAGTCATTTTGTCCCCAGTATCCTACTCCACGAACGTCACTTTGTTGAGCTCCTTCAGGCTGGTAATGCCATCCAGGACCTTCTGCATGCCGATCTGCCGCAGGGCCACCATACCCTCGTTCTGCGCTTGCTTGCGGACTTCGGAAAGGGGCTTCCTCTCCAGGATCATCTCCCGGATCGTATCCGAGAGCTCCAGAAATTCGGCGATAGCCGTCCTGCCCTGATAGCCTTTCATGCCGCACTCCGGGCAGCCCACGGCCTCGTAAAGGACATGGTCCTGGAGCATCCCGGCATCGAGCCCCGATTCCTCCAGCTCTTTGGCAGAATATTCGGCTCTCTCCTTACATTCCGGACACAGGATCCGGACCAGGCGCTGGGCCAGGATACAGTTCAGGGCGGAGATGAAGCTGTAGGGGTCCACCTGCATGTGCAGGAAGCGGCCGATCACATCGAACACGTTGTTGGCGTGGACCGTCGTGAATACAAGATGGCCGGTGAGTGCGGACTGTATGGCGATCTGGGCCGTTTCCGGGTCCCGGATCTCTCCCACCATGATCTTGTCCGGATCGTGACGGAGGATGGAGCGCAGTCCGCGGGCAAATGTCAGGCCTTTCTTCTCGTTGACCGGGATCTGGGTTATGCCCTCGATCTGATATTCGACCGGATCCTCGATGGTCACGATCTTGTCTTCGGGGGACTTGATCTCGGTCAAGCCTGCATACAGGGTGGTGGTCTTGCCGCTGCCTGTGGGGCCCGTGACCAGGATCATACCATAGGGCTTGACGATGTATTTCCAGATTTTTTCCAGCACATCCTCGGAAAAGCCCAGCATGTCGAGCTTGAGCTCTGAGATGGCTTCGGTGATCATGTCCTTGTCCAGAATCCGGATGACGGCATCCTCGCCGTAGATGCTGGGCATGATGGACACCCGGAAATCGATGGTCTTGTCCTTGATGCGCAGCCGGAACTTCCCGTCTTGGGGAACACGCCGCTCAGCAATGTCCAGCTCGGACATCACCTTGATGCGGGAGATGATGGGAGACTGGAACTTCTTGTCGATGGGGTCCATGGCCTCACCCAGGATGCCATCGATGCGGAACTTGATGATCATGGCATTTTCCCGCGACTCGATGTGCACATCGCTGGCGCGCTTCTGGACGGCCGTGAAGATGATGGAGTTGACCAGCTTGATGATGGAATCGTCCTGGTCCGCCAACTTCTCGACGGAGATAGCGTCTTCCTGCTCGATCCCCTCCTTGTCGACCACCTGAACCACGTACCCCTCGGTGGCATCTTTGAGCACCTGCAGGGCCGTCTCGCTCCTCCTCAGGGCTTCATGGATGGCACGTTCTGAGGCCGCGAGCACAACGATCTTCTTGCCTAAAAACGACTCAATGGAATCGATGATGGCGATGTTGGTGGGATCGGCTATGGCGATCTTCACCAAGTCGCTCGTCTCCTCCAGGGGGATGAAGTTGGAGCGGTAGAGGAAGTCCACGGGAAAGGACTGGATCAGCTCTCTGTCCAGGGTCAGGGAGGGGAGGTCGACATAGGCGATGTTGTAGCGCTCGGCCAGGTCCCTGGTCTTTTTCTCTTCGGACCGGATGGACTCGAGCCCCTCGCTTCGGCTTTTTTTCATCATTGTGTCACCTGAATGATGTTGAATATGGGAAAATACACGGAAAACAGCATCACTGCAACCACCAGGCCGATGAAGATGATGATGATGGGCGTGAGCAGCGATATAAAGGTGTCGATTTTGGTCTGGATCCGCTCGTTGTAGACCTCGGAGACCTCCGCCAGCATGCCCTCCAGGTTGGCCGAGGATTCCCCGATGCGGATCATATCCAGTGCCAGGGGTGTGAAAAAGTCGGCCTGGGTCAGCGAATCGCTCAGATTCTCGCCGTTCTTGATCATATCCGCGAGGTTTTTCAGGCGGGTCCTGAGATAGCTGTTGGGAACGGCTCGGCAGGCGATCCCTAGGGAGGAGAGCAGGGAAATCCCCCCGCTGAGGAGCAGGCTGAGAGTGCGGCTGAACAGGGAGACCCCCGACTCGACCCAGATGGCACGGGCATAGGGGATCTTCAGTTTGAGCCAGTCCAGCCAGACCAGGGTGCGCTCGTGGCGCTTGAACTGATTCCAGGTCACGACCACGGCTGTTATCAGGCCCAGGATCAGGAGGATGTTGCCCTTCACAGATGTGGAGAACGAGACCAGCGTCGCTGTGATCCAAGGCAGATCCGCATCGAATCCTGCATAGAAATCGGCGAATTGGGGGATGATGAACGTCAGGAGCACACCCAGCAGGATGAAGGAGAAGCCGAGCAGCAGAAACGGATAGGTCATAGCAGTCTTGATCTGCGAGCGCGTGCGGGTCAAGGTGCGCTGGTAGTCGATATACCGACGGATGGTCTCAGCCAGGTTGCCGCTGCGTTCGCCGGCCATCAGGGACGCGATATAGACCGTGGAAAACGTTGATCCCTGGGCGGAGAATGCCTCGGAAAGCGACTTCCCGGCCCGAATCTCTTCCTCCAACCGCATCAACAGTTCCTTGAAATGGACATTCTTTATGCGGCCCTTGATGATCTCGATGCTCTTGAGGATAGGATACCCCGCCTTGATCAAGGCTACCAGTTCCTGGTTGAACATGATGAACTCTTTATCCTTGACCTTCTTTTCAAAGGGGAGGGCCGGGACCTGGAGCCGCTTCCAGTCTCGCTTTATGGAGAGGATGCAGTAGCCCTTAGACTCGAAATGCTTGCGGCATTCAGCTGAGGAGGGAGCCAGAAAGGTCTGATTGAGGAGTTCTCCGGCCTCGGTGGCTACGCGACAGTGGAAATACGGCATGCTCTCTCTTCTCTAGTATATGGTATAATGATTCCTTCTAAGTTATAGATAATACGCCCTTCTTTGTCAATCTTGGCCGCTTCATTGACCCAGCCGCGTGTCCTGAGCCGGGACAATACGGAAATCCTTGGGTTTAGTCGCCTAAGTGTAATAAAAATGACTAGTTATACCAAATATCACCCAAAGCGCCTAGCCCGCCTTCCCGGGACCGGACAGGTCTCGATCCCTGGCCGGGAAGGGCCATGTGTGAGGGACCTTGGGGCTACCGGCAGTGAGAGCCCAGGGGTGACCACGATCCAAATGGGGATGGCGACGGAAAACCCAGGGCTCTATGCACATGAGCAGGGGAACACCATGGGGGTGGCCAAAATGCCGCCCATTCCTTCCAAGGCCGGAAAGGACACGATGCTCAAGATACGAACCGCCCAACTGCCTCCCCTTCCTTTCAAGGCGGGTGGTTGGGGTGGAGAGATGGCGGTGGTTGGGGTGGAGAGATGGCGTGGGAGGGATACATGATGGGGGTGGCGCTTTGGCTGAGAGCATGAAGCGGATAGGGTGGGAGGGATACATGATGGGGGTGGTCTGGAAGGCCGTTGACAAAGGAGAGGGAAAGAGATACTTTT
>JAUWTO010000233.1 GCA_030614685.1 Candidatus Aminicenantota bacterium | reverse complement strand
CGGCTGCCTCAGGGACAGGGCGGATATGATCGAATGGATCGCCTGGTGGAGCTGGTCCTTCCAGAACTCGGGATTGATTCCCTCCAGTTCCGGATAATCCAGGTTGTACAGGCTGCCGATGATCGGGATGATGTTCCCCTCCCTGCCCGTCAATCCGGCCACACTGTCCTCGATCTTCTTTCGTATCTGCGGCGAATCATCGCTTTCATCGATCCGGAAGGCCCGGTTCAGCAGGCTGGTCAGCGGAAAATAAGGGATGTTCCGGGCGTAAGGATAGGCATGCCCCTCCAGCCACTGCGTCCGGGTCATGTCCAGGCCGGACTTGAACTCCTCGACCAGCCGGCTCTTGCCCGTCCCCGGAGCGCCGCAGATAGAGAAGATCAGCTCTTCCCCTTCTCTCAGCCTGTCGGCGGCCGCTTCCAGGCTGGTCAGTTCGGCCTCACGCCCGACCATCTCAGACCTCAATCCGTGGAGCCGGTGTATTTTTCGCGGCTGATCGAGGGCTGCAAGCACCTTGTAAACAGCGACCGGGCTCTTTTTGCCTTTCAGTTTTGTGGGGTCCCGGGCCTCGAACAGGAAAAATCCTTCAGCCTGGCTGTACGAATGGGGACTCGCCAGGATATCCCCGGCTTCACCGAGCGCGCTCAGCCGGGACGCGAGGTTAATGGTATCGCCCACGACCCCATGGGTCCCTTGCTGGAAATTGATCTCGCCCGTGACGGCGATGCCCGTGCTAATGCCTGTGTGCATGGACAAGGGACGGCCGATCCGGTTTTCATACCGTGGGCTGATGGCATCGACCAGCTTATGGATCTCCCGGGCCGCGCGTATGGCCCTGACAGGATCATCTTCGTGCGCTTTGTGTGCCCCGAAAATGGCCACAATGGCATCCCCGACATATTTTTCTATGAAACCCTCATACTTGGCGATGACCTCGGAAACTCGGCCAAAGATATGACTCGTGACCTCTTTCAGCTCCTCGGGATCCAGCCGCTCAGCCATCTCCGTATAGCCGGTCAGATCAGAGAAGAGCACGGTGATGTATTTGCGTTCCTCCTGCGCGGAATAAGGGGAAGCGGGAGATTTCGCAGCCGGCCCCTGAATCTCACACCCGCATTCGTCGCAAAACTTGGCTTTTACCGGCAGAGATTTTCCACAGCCCTGACAGTGAAAAGGAAGCTCACTCCCGCACTCGATACAGAAACTAGCACCCGCCCTGTTCTCAGATCCGCAACGCGGGCAATCCATCCTGCCTCAACTTTGCCCTGGCCGCAGCCTGTCTACGATCGAACAAAACCTGGGATCGGATTTGAGGCCATCAAAAATGGGCCAGGCTTTGAGAAAGAGCATCCAGGGAATCCGGTCTTCCAGCCCTCGTTCGAGGGAGTCCAGGGCTCGATCCTTTTGTTCCAGGCTGAGCAGGAGGATGGCCCGGTAGAACGGGGCGACATACCGCGTATCCGGCAGATCTTCGACTTTCTGAAAGATCCTCTCAGCCTGCGGCCTTTTACCGGCTTTGGAGTAAGCCATGGCGAGATACACGAAGGACGCAACATCATGGTCCTCGATCTCCAGGGCCTTTTGAAACGAAGAGATCGCGATCTCGAACTGACCAGTCTCGATCGCGCTCAGCCCCCGGATCACATGGGCCACATGATATCGGGGATCCAGCTTGAGTACTTCCGTGCACTTTTCGAAGGCCTGATCGTACCGCCGAGCCAGATAAAACACCCAGGCGGCGGCCGCGTTTATGACCGATGAGAGCGGATCCAGCTCTTGAGCCCGGATGATCTCGTCCATGGCCTCTTCATGCCGCTCCGCGGCCGACAAGACAAAGGCGAGTCGATGTCGAGCCTCGATGCTGCTGTCATTGAGTTTCAAGGCAAGTCCCAGATGTTCCTCGCCATCCGTCAAGTCCCAATCATAAAAGACCTTGACGCCGGCCAGGGACACATGCGCTTCCGCCAGCGAAATGTCGATCGAAAGGGCTTTTTCCGCATGCTCCCTCGCCTTGGAGTAGGCCTCATCGGCAGGCAGGTAGTTGAAATAGCCAAGGGAATTGTAGGCCTCGGCCAGACCGGAGTATCCCAGGGCAGAATCAGGCTTACTTTTGAGCATCTGTTGAAAATAGGACAGGCTCTCCCGAAATCCCTCCTCGGTTCTTTTGTTAAGGAAAAACCGGCCTTTGAGATACAGCTTATAATCATCCAGGTTCTGGGGCCGGTGCTGCACGAGCTGCTTTTTGTCCCTGTCCATCAACTTGATCTCGAACTTTTCGACGACCGCCGCGGTCACTTCGTCCTGGATGGCGAACACATCGTCCACCTTCCTGTCGAAACTCTCCGACCAGATGTGATAACCTTCGGAAGCGTCGATGAGCTGAGCGATGATCCGCACGCGACGGCCGGATTTCCTCACGCTGCCTTCGAGCACCCTGTTCACATTGAGCCTTTTGCCGAGTTCCCGCACATCTATGTTCTTTCCCTTAAAGGAAAACGCGGATGTCCTGGCCACGACATCGATGCCTTCTATCCGTGAAAGCACACTGATGAGTTCTTCTGCCATTCCGTCGCAGAAATACTCCTGGTCGCGCTTGGGGCTCAGGTCGACGAAGGGGAGCACAGCCAGGGTATTTTTCCTTTTTGCCTCCGGCTGGATGTCGACCGGTTCGGAGATCGTCTGCAGATTCCTCAAGGCGAACATTAGCTGCAAAGGGCTCTGGAATCGTCTTTCGCGGTCTTTCTCCAGGCATTTCAGGATCACCGAGTTCAGCCCATCCGGAAGCTTGGGATTCAGCTCCCGGGGAGCCCTTACCTCATCGGTCCTGTGTTTCATGGCCACGCTTATCGGATCGTTCCCTGTGAAGGGGAGCCTTCCCGTCGCCATTTCATACAGGATGATCCCTAATGAATAGATATCCGACCTCTGATCCACGTCCTGTGCAGCGGCCTGTTCGGGCGACATATAGGCAGGGGACCCGATGATGGTGTCATGGGCTGTCAAGTCGTCGGATTTGATGGAGCTGGCGATCCCAAAGTCCATGATCCGGACATGCCCGGTTTTGTCGATCATGATGTTGTGCGGCTTCAGATCCCGATGCACGATCCCCAGCTTGTGTGCCTCTTCGAGGCCTTCACACACTTGAATGACTATTGAGATGACGGTGGAGACGGCCAGGTGCCCGGTCTGCCGGATCAGGCTTTTCAGATCCTGACCGGGGACGTATTCCATGGTGATGTAATAAACACCTTCGTCATTGTGAATATCATACATGCGGCAAATGTTCTTATGGATGATATCACGCGCCAGCTTCAGCTCGTTCCGTAGCCCTGCGATGGTCTTCCTGTCGGACGAGATCTCGGGTTTGATGAGCTTAAGGGCTATGGTGGCATTGATCTCCGTGTCCAGAGCCTTGTAGACCCGGCCCATGCCGCCCTCCCCCAGCCGTTCGATGATCTGGTACCGGCCGGCCAGTATCGAACCTGTGGTCAGCAGGTCCCTGGGCATCTCCAGAGTATCGGTGTGCATGACAGACTCCGAAGGCCTCAAGGTCGCCGCGCAGTAACCGCAGTAGCTGGTGTCGTCGGGATTCTCCGACTTGCATCTGGGGCATCGAATGGTCACAACCACAACCCTCTGTAAAAAAAGAATACCAGGGAACCGCAAAACAGTCAACTGCCGGTAGCACGTTCATTCAATAAACCAAGGGCAGGCTGCCCCGGCCCGTTTTCTTGGATAACGTTTGACATCGATTTTTTCCTCTGATATACAAGGGCTTAACCCAGAGAGAGCCGCATGAACAAAAAGAATTTCGATGTTGCCTTGGTCGGTATGGCGCTGTTCGCCATGTTCTTCGGCGCCGGCAACCTCATCTTCCCGCCCTACATGGGATTCCTGTCCGGTTCGGCCTGGTACATAGCCCTCCTGGGTTTTCTGATCACCGGAATCGG
>JAUWTO010000028.1 GCA_030614685.1 Candidatus Aminicenantota bacterium | reverse complement strand
AGTCCTTTCACTCGGGCGGCATAGGCGTTTCGGGTGATTATGCCTACATGGCTCTGTCGGAACCATCGCAGGAGACAGGGTACTGGGTAGCCGCCCTGAGGGTAATCGATGTCTCCGATCCAATGCAACCCTTTGCTGTATATACTGGAAAATCCAGTGATCCGGGCTATTCTTTAGATTTGGTTCTGAAAGGAGATTTTATCTTTATGGCCGGAGATCTTCTTAGGATATTTGAGATCTCAGATCCCGCCTCTCCCAACTTTATTTCTTTTTTTCCGACCAGATGCGATAAACTGGCAATATCCGGAAATTTCGCCTATCTGACTCTGGATAGACTGATGGTCCTGTATGTCTATAATCCCCGAGATCCGCATTGGGCATACTCTTACAGCAGCGAGTGGCCCAAGAGTGTCGCTGCATCTGGAAACAGAGTCTTCCTGGGCGGCAGCCTGAAGATCCTAAAAAACAAATATGCTCCCTCTGTATCAATTGTTTCTCCGGTCCCGTCATCGACTGTGCTGGGAAACGTTTCTGTCGATGTCTATGCAAGCCACAGCACGGGCATTCGGCAAGTTCAGTTCTTTATCGACGATTCTCTTTTGGCGGCTGCCAGCACACTTCCCTACACATACACCTGGGATACGACCTCTGAAGAGGACGGCCTCCACACGATCCGCGTGAGGGCCACCAATAATAATGGGATGGAATCCGAGGCCGAGATCCAAGTCTATTCCAGAGTGGTCTATACTCCGCTGAACTTTTCTGGACAGAAGACTCTGAATCGTTCACTCTCTCAGGCTGAGTACTACAATGTGCTGTCCTGGCAAACCAATCCTCATAATTCGGATGTCACGAAATACTGGATATATCGTGTCGAGGGAAAAGATCACAGCCTGCTGGCCGAGGTCAATGGAGATATTATGGAGTACCGGCACCGGGGGGTTGGTCAGGATGGAGAATACACATATGCCCTGATTGCGGTAAACCATCAGAATCGAGTGAGTGATCCAGTCTATGTCACTGTCAAGTGAGCAAGGGGAAGAATGATGAAAAAAATGATCGTAATGATCGTTTTTTTGCTCTTAGTCTCGGGTTCGGTCGCCGCAGCAAATGTCATACTCGAGTTTAAGATACAGTATTTCAGCCCCGTAGATGAAGAGTTCAAGGACATCTACGGCGGAGGTCTGATGTATGGCGGTGAGGTGAGCATCGGAGTCTGGAAGGGGCTGGAGTTGTGGTTTGGGGGGAGCTATTTTTCTCGTGAAGGGGAGCTGACATTCACCAAAGAGAAGACAGAGCTTCGGATAATCCCTATGGGAGGGGGATTGAGATACCGCTGGCAGGGAAGGACCTTGAGCCCATACACGGCGGTCGGCCTGAATCACTATCAATTCAAAGAAACGAATTCCATCGGAGAAGTGGATATTGCAGAGTTTGGCTTCATGGCGGCCATCGGTTCCTATGTGAAGGTCACCGGAGGACTGTTGATCGACCTGTTTGCCAACTATTCTTTCTGTGAGTTGAGCCTGGAGGATTTTGGATTCAATATTGGGGGTTTTGGCGCAGGGATTGGGATCGCCTATGAATTTTAGGGGTAAAAGCCTGCGTTGTGTAATCGATATTAAAAACCCGGCCTATCGTGGACTGAATAAAATCCTCAAACCACCGGTACTTATAACGAACCCTCTTGGTTTTCTCTCGTATGCTAATATAGGTGCGGGAACTCAGAAATAAAGGAGAAACATTCATGAAAAAAGTCATTTTGTCCATCTCGCTTCTGCTCCTGGTTTCAGCAGCCATGTTGTCTTTGAGCACTGCCGCGGAGAAGACGCCTGCCGCGGAAAAGCTCTATGAGCTGAAGTATCAATTGAAGCCGGGAACAACATTTGTCATTGTGAGCACCGGGGAAACAGAGAGCGTGACCGACCAGATGGGAACCGAGGTGGTTGCGAGCATAACGGGCGATGGAGAAGACACTTATACCGTCTTGTCTGCTGACAAGGACAAGGGATTGACCATCGAACTGGAGATAGGAGAAAGAACTCAGGACATCTCCAGCGATATGGGATCGGCATCCACGGATTTTTCTGAACTCGTCGGGAAAAAGGCCAAGTTTGTCCTGCTGCCAAACGGGGAGGCTGAGGGATTTGAAGGATTTGATGAGCTGCCGGAGGTCACAACCGGATCGGGAGAGACTTTGACCAAGGAGCTCTACATCATCGGCGTGAAAGATACCTTTCCCAAGCTTCCCGACAAACCGGTAAAAATAGGGGATACCTGGAAAGACGTTCAGGGATACGATGTCCCTCTGGGAGACTACACACTCAGATCCGATAGTGACTATACCTACACGCTGCTCGAAGAGGTCAAGAAGGATGGGATCGACTGCCTCAAGATCGAGGTCACAGGTACGGATAAGGTGACCGGCGAATTCGAGCAGCAGGGGACACTCCTCGAGCTTGAGAGAGTTACCACAACCAAGGCAGTCATGTATTTTGCTAACAATATGGGGATGTTCGTACTCTACGAAGCAGAATCCAAAGCCGAGGGTATTATCTTCGTCCCATCGGCCGGCATAGAAATTCCTCAGACATTGACCACCAAGGGGAATGTTGTGGTCCGTTTCAAATAGTTGGGAACGACTTTTATTGCAGGTGTGATTGAGGTATAAATAGAATAGGGAGAGAGAGCTCAGCCATATGAACGACACTCCTTCGTATATCCAAAAGATTCTCGTCAATGGTTATCGAAATATGCCTCCCTGGGAAAAAATGAAGCGGATCAATGAACTGAATAAGGCCACCCAGCAGTTGGCACTCTCCAGGATCCGCAACCAGTATGGTGACATTCCAGAGAGGGAGCAGAGACTCCGTCTGGCCTCACTTTGGCTGGATAGGGAGACGATGATCCGTGTTTTTAGCTGGGATCCCCATGAAATGGGATATTGAATGACTGTTGCCGAGCCCATACAGATCACAAGACAGGTTGCGGGTATATTTGAAAAGCTTCAG
Source organism: Candidatus Aminicenantota bacterium (assembly GCA_030614685.1). GTDB lineage: Bacteria > Acidobacteriota > Aminicenantia > Aminicenantales > Aminicenantaceae > JAUXEH01. The sequence goes on along the minus strand of JAUWTO010000028.1, from coordinate 17,628 downwards.
ATCCCGTATTTTGTCGTGGGCTCTTTGGCCAGCTCTTTTCATGGGATACCCCGAGCCACTGCAGATGCCGATCTCATCGCCGATATAAAACCCAAACATGTTAGCCCTCTGTTACAAAATCTCCAGGAAGAATTCTATATCGATGAAGAAAGGCTGCTGAAAGCGGTTCAGAATCACTCTTCTCTTAATGTGATCCATCTGTCCACGATGTTCAAAATCGACATCTTTATTCTCAAGGATGATCCGTTATCCCAGGAAGAGATGGCCCGTCGGGAAAAATATCAAGTGACAGACGAAGCGGGGCAGGATCTGTACATTGCCAGTGCCGAAGATACCATCCTGGGCAAGCTCCAATGGTATGAGTCGGCAGGCGCTGTGTCTGACCGTCAGTGGGCCGATGTGTTGGGCATTATGCGGGTTCGTTCCGATAGCCTGGACTTTGACTACTTGAGGGAGGCAGCTGGAAAGAAGAATTTGAAAGATCTATTGGAAAAAGCCTTAAATACTGCCGAAATATCTAAAAATCCCTAAATATCAAGCGGATCGATCATGGGATCGTCCGCTCCGAATGTGTTAGAATACCCTTAGCACAAATAAGAGAGCGACGCACATGCTTCATATACGAAACTTCAGCATCATAGCCCACATCGACCACGGGAAGTCTACGCTGGCAGACAGGCTGATCGAGGCTTCGGGCCTGATCTCCCAGAGAGAATTTCGGGATCAGATCCTGGATACCATGGACCTCGAGAGGGAGCGCGGGATCACGATCAAGAGCCAGACGGTCACACTGCCCTACACGGACAAAAAGGGCCAGGACTACGAGCTCAACCTGATCGACACGCCGGGCCACGTGGATTTTTCTTATGAGGTGTCCCGCGCCATGGCCTCCTGTGAGGGCGTCCTCCTTCTGGTGGATGCTTCCCAGGGTGTGGAGGCCCAGACCGTGGCCAACCTGTACATGGCCATGGAACACGACCTGACCATCATCCCGATAATAAACAAGATCGACCTCATCTCTGCGGACATAGACAGGACCAAGGAACAGATCGACAGCGAGCTGGGGCTCGACCCGGATATGGCCATCCTGTGCTCTGCCAAGGAAGGGACCGGGATAAGCCAGATCTTCGAAGCCATTGTCAGGCACGTTCCTCCGCCCGAAGGCAGCCCTGAGGCTCCGCTAAAATCCCTCATCTTCGATGCGCATTATGACTCGTATCGGGGTACCATCATCGCCTGCCGCGTCTTTGAGGGGAGTATGAGACAGGGAGACATCATCCGCCTCCTGTCCAATCAGGCGACCTACAAGGTGGAGGAAGTGGGCCTCTTCCAGATCGCCCGTAAACCCAAAGAGTCCCTGATTGCGGGCGAGGTGGGATACATCACAGCCGGCATTAAAAAACTGGGAGACACCCGGATCGGGGACACCATCACACTGGATGCGAATCCCACCACGGAACCCATGGCCGGATTCAAAGAGGCCAAGTCCGTGGTCTTTTCCTCCATCTATCCCATGGCCTCAGACGAATACCAGTCGCTGCGTGAGGCCCTGGAAAAATATGAGCTCAACGACGCTTCTCTGACGTACCAGAAGGACTCATCCGCAGCCCTGGGGCAGGGATTCCGGTGCGGTTTCCTGGGGCTTTTGCATCTGGAGATCTTTCAGCAGCGTCTGGACCGGGAATACGGCCAGTCGATCGTCATGACCGTGCCCAGCGTGGAATACAAGTTCACTCTCAAGGACGGGGAAACCCTCACCATCGACAATCCTCAGTATTACCCGGATCCCTCACAGATCCAAGGCACGGAAGAGCCCTATATCAAGGCCTCCCTGCTTTTTCCCGAAAAATACATGGGTGTGGTCATGAAGCTGTGCCTGTCCCGCAGAGGCAGCAATCCCCGCACCAACTACCCCACGCCGGGGCGCATCGAGCTCGTCATGAACATGCCGCTGGCCGAGGTTATCTACGACTTCTATGACACGCTCAAGACCATAACTCAGGGATATGGATCTTTTGACTATGAGATTATCGACTACCGGGAGAGCGACCTGGTGCGGCTGGACATCCTGGTCAACGGTGAGCAGGTCGATGCGCTGTCCCTCATCGTGCACCGGGACAAGGCCAGGGACTGGGGAGTGAAGATCTGTGACCGGCTGAAAGGCGAGATCCCCCGCCACCAGTTCAAGGTCGCGATCCAGGGGGCCATCGGCGGGAACATCATCTCGCGGTCCACTGTCGCTCCCTTCAGGAAAGACGTCACCGCCAAGCTCTATGGCGGAGATATCACACGCAAGCAGAAGCTCCTCAAGAAGCAGAAGAAGGGCAAGAAGCGCATGAAGATGGTCGGGGCGGTTATGATCCCGCAGAGTGCCTTTGCCGCCGTGCTGAAGACAGACGACAAGTAACCGGCCCGATTTCAGTATTTCACTTCGGTTTCGACGATGAAGAATTTATACTTCTTGAATTTGACTTCGAGCTCTGATTTTTCCAGCTTTTCCTGTCCCATGGAGCGTTCGGTCTGGCGAATGTACTGTTCTTTTATAAAGTGCCTGCTCGGGAACCGGATTCCGTTCTTTTCGAACTTGTGTTCAGTCCCGAATTTAAGCACGGGCCTTGCCTGGTAGGCATCGGCCTGTTTCTGAATATATGCATAGTTCTTCATGGTCCGCTCGTCCCACTCGATCTTCAGCACGGCGAAGTTTTCCTTGTCTACCCATAGTTTCCCCCAGAGTTGATGTTCTTCCTGGCCCGGCTTGGGGGACGCCTCCAGAATGTAGATCCTCTTGCCCCACAGTTTCGCTTCCTTGATGAGCTTAAAGTCGAAATATTGCTGCGAGTCCCGACCGAGGATCGCGATGGGCGACATTGTGATGTTCGAGAATCGGAACCTCTTGGTCTTGAGCTCGACTCCCGCCTCCTCTTTTTTCTTGCCGTTTTCCTTGAGCAGGGTCCGGGTTTCTTCGATCCTGTCCTTGCGGATCAGCTGGTAGTCATAGATGTATTTGTTGGTCTCTGTGTCCCGTTTCAGGTCGTCATAGTCGACGTTGTCATACACGTACTCGTTTCGATCCATCCGTTCCATCTCGTAGTTTCGGGCCTGGAGAGTCCTGCGCGCATCCTCCAGTATCCTGTAGGGATGATATATCGTTTCCTTGATTTCCTCGACGCAGATGTAGTGGAGGGAGATGTTCTCGAGCCTGTCGCAGTAGATGGAGCATCCTTCCAGAATCTTTTGCAGATCGGGCGTATCTTTCTGATCGATGGTGCCGCGATCCCCCGGCATAGGGCTCGATAAAAGGGAGAGAAAAAGCAAAACCGAATAAAAACGTTTCAGTTGTTTCATCATCCTTTCCCCATAAATCTATAATACCTCATTATTCCTTATGCAAAAAGGATGCCACTGTTCCAACAGGGAATGGTTGCTTCAGAAAAAAGCCGTGTTGTCTCCCGCATGTGACACATGTCGCCAATGAATGAAGTCCATTCGGTGTCTCTGTTGCGCCTTAAAGCGTGTCGATATAGGCCTGGATCCGGCCGTGGAACGCATCCCGGTGTATCTGGGGTGCCACGTGTTTGAATCCGGTTGGGAGAAAAAACACCTCTGTGTTCGGCAGGCCGGACTGCAGCAGCTCCACGTCCGGATAATAGGGTTCGTCTTCGCTCGTTACCAGCAACACATGTCCCTGCCATCCCTGAAACTCCCCGGGGACGTATGCGTCCTTTTCGTTGAAGGCAAAGGCCAACTTGAGCATGTTGGTGATATTCTGGCGGGTGAAGTAGTGGTCCATCATGGCCCCGAACAGGGCCCCGGCGAAGCGCCTCCGCTCCTGGACCTCGGGCGTGACTTCCTTCTCGAATTCACCGAGCTTGCTGAGCTTTTTTCGGGCCAGGGCCCTTATAAGTGAAATGGGAATAATCCGAAGGAGCCCCAGGACCCATTTTTTGCAGCGTTCGATCCGGGGGGCCAGGGTGTTGGTGAGGACCATCCCTTCCACACGTCCGGGGCTCCTCTTGAAATAGGACTGGGCCGTGATCCCGGAGGCGGACTGCCCGATAAGGACCACCTTGTCGATCTGTTCCTGGTCCAGGATCTGGTTTACGCCTTCAGTCATGGCATCCGGGTCGTCAAATGGCGAGATGTCGATCACGATCATGCGGTTTCTGCCCTCGAATCCCAGGATCGTGTCGTACAGGAGCTGCGGGCCTCCCCAACCGCCCGCAAAGGTCATAAGAGTCTTGGGGCCTTCTCCGCAGATATAGTAGGGGACAGCGCCCTTCGAGCCCGCGAACTCGGTCAGGGTGTGGTTTTCTAAAAAGGCCTTGAACCTGTCGAGTTCTTTTTCAGGGGAATCCTTGAGCGCTTCCAGCAGTTTTTGTTCGTCCAGCATAATGCCCCTCTGGTCTACTCCGGATATGATCCACCGGGCTTTTTTCTAAGGGGCCGGCCAATAGGAATTTTGTACAGCTTGAGGTATTCCATGGTGCCGACCAGAAAAAACAGCAGGGCGATCACGCGCTGTTCGGTCATGATGTTGGTGAACCCGGTGTAGTCCGCAAAAAACAGCACGATGCACGCCAGGATCAGGACAGCACCCAGGATCTTCTGTCCGATGCCGCTCCAGCCCCAGCGCAGGTGTGGCGTGAGCTTCAGGCCGACCCAGACGGTCAGCCAGCCCATCAGGGCTCCGGCCACCACATCGAGCGGCCAGTGTACACCCACTGCGGTACGGGAGAGTGCGATGACGGCGCCCACGGCCAGGAGAGCCCAGCGCAGCCACCTCTTGGTCGTGGTGAGGATGAAGACGCCGACCAGGTTGAAGATCATGGAGGCATGTCCCGAGGGGAATGCGTTCTGGCCCCAGTTCGGGCCGATGAGGTTGAACTCATGGGGCTCCAGGACCCTGGGAGGGCGGGGAACGTCCATGATGTGCTTGATCCCCTGCCCGGCCAGGGTGAAGAGTACGGCCGCCAGCAGGACCGCCCAGATGTACTGGGGCCTGCGGTAGATGAAGGGCAGGAGTAATACGAATGTGACCAGACCGTCCGAGAAGAAGGTGATCAGGGCCCAGAGCTTATCGACGAACTGGGCGGCGAAGCCGTTTATGGCAAAAAAGAGGTCCTGGTTGAGGTCCCCGAAATAGATCACCGCCATGAGGGCCAGGCACATCAGCACAAACCCCCACACCCAGAGTGGTCCGGCCTTGATCAGGCTGCCGGATTCCTGTGGGGAAGCGGTTGAAGGGGCTGTGTGGGGTGTGGCCATGGCATCGCTTATCTTAGTAGATCCGGACTGCTTCAACAAGCCTGAAGTCCAGGACCCTCAGGCTTTTTCGATAATGAGCCTCAGAAACCCGTTGGGGCCTTTGGGGACGATGCGGACTTCCCTGCGCTGGCGCCTGTTGTTGGCATCCCAATACTGGATGTTCCTCTGGACCCCCTCTGATGCCAGTGGGATCGTGTTCTCGCCTTCCTCGATGGCGTCCTGCGTTCCCTTGCCGATCTCATACCAGCTCTCCTGCCTTTCGATCCCCTTTTTCAGGATCCCGTACGCAGTCGGCAGGATCTGCGCGGGCATGGCCGCGATCTTGGAGACATCGAGCTTGGCCAAATAGTCGAACAGGAGGGATGCGAACTTGCCCGTGGTCTGGCGCAGGAATGCTACGACAAAGGGCTCGGGTTCCAGGTAGTAAACGGACGCATTGATCTCGACCCTCTTACCGACCTGGGCGCTCAGCACGTGCTTCTCTTCCAGGGAGAAGGGACTGAAATCTATATCCCTGTCCATCTCCGCGAACGAAACCGCCCCATCCACGGATTTGTTCCTGTTGCAGCCGGGGGAATACAGGCTGACCTGGACCAGGTAGCTGCTGTCCCTGTCGAGGAACCGGGGATTGACCTCCTCGGGCTTCCCGTTGTGTTCGACCTTCAGATAGTCGACATACATGTTGATCTTTGTCATTTTGCCCCCTTTTTAGATGCTCCCTTGTTATGGTTGGATAACTTGCTAATCTGATACGATGAGTGGCCGACTCCGGCCACGATGAGGGCGCCGACCAGGGAATAAAGCGGCCAGGCGATGGTGAGTCCCTCTCCGGGCAGAAGGTTCTGGACAGGTCCCTTGACCAGGAAGAGCAGGGCTGTCAGCCCTGCAAAGAAACCAATAAGGGCGTCTTTCGTGTCGAGTTTTCGGGACAGGATCCCCAGCACGAAGGCGCCCAGCAGGCCGCCGTAGGTGTAGGAGGCGATCGCCAGCCCGAGCTCCACAACGGCTGGTCTGCCGCCGGGTGACTGCAGCTGGAGGACCGCGAAGAAAAAGGCGGATCCGGTCAGGACCAGACCCCAGACCAGGGTGATCCTGCGGGAAATCCGCAGGTCCTGTTCCGGAGTGTTGTCACGGCCCCAGCGCGGCTTGTACAGATCCAGGGTCGTAGCCGAGGCCAGGGAATTGATGGAGGAGGAGAGCGTGCTCATGGCTGCGGCCAGGATGGCGGCCACGATCAGGCCCGAAATTCCAGGCGGCAGCTGTTCCACGATGAACTTGGCAAATATCTCGTCCGTGGTGGCCAGCCCGAGGCCGGCCGGATTCTGCCCGGCATAAAATACATAGAGCAGGAGCCCGATCGCGAGGAAAAGCGAGAACTGGAGGAAAACCAGGATGCCGCTGCTGAGGAGCGCCTTCTGTGCGGAACGGAGGTTGCGGGTCGCCAGCAGGCGCTGCACGATCAGCTGGTCCGTGCCGTGGGAGGCGATGGAGAATATGCCGCCCCCGATGAGGGCGATCCAGAAGGTGTAGGGCTGGGTAATGAATTCCCGGAAGCTCAGATCGAATCCCGAGTAGAACAGCTTGAGTTTCCCGGCCTCCTGCAGGGTGCCGAGCACGCCGGAGGCGTTCCCGGGAAGGCGGGAAAGCAGGATTGCGAGGGCCAGAAGGGCCCCGCCGATGTAGACCCCCATCTGAATCACGTCCATCCAGACCACGGCCCTGATCCCGCCCAGGAACGTGTAGACCAGGGTCACGGCTGAAATGATCAGGATGGAAACCATGTAGATCGTCAGGTCCGAGGCCCGCAACCCGGCCAGCCGGAGCAGGATGGCTATGGGGATGGCCGAAGCGAAGAGCCGCACTCCGTCAGCCAGCAGCCGCGTGACCATGAACGTTGTGCTGGCCGTCATTCGCATCCCCGGGCCGAAGCGCTTCCCAAGGAATTCGTAGGCCGTAGACATCTCTCCCTGGAAGTAGCGGGGCAGGAAGACCAGGCTCACGACCGTTCGCCCCAGGATATACCCGAAGGTGATCTGAAGGAAGGTCAGGTCCCCCCCGTAGGCCACGGCCGGGATGCTGATGAAGGTCAGGGTGCTGGTCTCTGTGGCCACCACCGAGAACAGGACCGCCCACCAGGGCAGGCTGCGGCCTCCCAGGAAATAATCCGCTGTGGACCTCTGGCGACCGGATAAGAGGAGACCGAATGTCGAGACGCCAAGAAGATAGAGGATCACAACCAGGTAATCGATTGTGCCGAATCCCATCTCAATCCAGGATTGTACTGTTTTATGGTTCTCGCCTCAAGGCCGGATTGTGCCGGCCCAGATAGCCCTCCAGGCCCACGGAGTCCAGCATGGTCAGCGCCTCCTCCCAGCTCACGAACCGCTGCTCCTTAAGCGCCTCCAGAATGCGGATGATGGAAAGCGCGACCTCGCTGTTCTGGCCCGCCCGCTCGGAGAGGAAATCCATGGCATCGAAGAGCACGGCATTGGCCTGGGCATAGGTTACGGGCTCGCACTCACCGTGGCGGTCGATCCATTCTTCCTGGGCCAGCACATCGTTGATGTGGCCTTCTATGAGATGGGTCGCACGGCCTATGAGCTTAAGGTTGCGGGGATCGACATTGGTCATGGTGTTGCCCACCACACGGCCCAGCCGGGCCATGACCGCTGTGGAATGGGCGTTGAGGAGCATCTTGAGGAGCGTCTGGCGCTTGAGCTCCAGGGGATCGTCCACGTTTTCCAGCGGGATAACGACGACCGCATCCGTTTCCTGCAGCAGCGAGAGCCGAGTGAAAACTTCGTTGGCCCCCCCGGAATCGACCTCTCCGACCAGGACCAGAACCACGGTGGCGCGGTTTGACTTGGAGAGTTGGACGAAACGGTAAAACGGGGAGCCCTCATCCCTCAATTCCTCAAGCTCGTCATCCACACATACTACGACCGCCAGGTCACCGGGCTGGGGGTCACGGCCTTGAGCACGCTCTTCAGAGAAGGAGAAGTCGTAGATTCGTTCCTGCTCGCTCCCGGCCTGGGACAGGCTCCTCAGGGCCGCCGCCCGCAGCCAGCTGTCTGTGATCTGGATCACGAAGTGGGGGTAGTAATTTTCCTTGTCCAGGCCGCGGAACGGCCTTCCCAGGAATCTTTTCCAGGCCGCCTCCTGGTCTTCCGCGTCCGTCCACACCTGGAGCCAGCACTTTTTTTCCGGATCGCCCACGGTATCCAGGGGAAAAAGGCGGAACGTGGGGCTCCGCTCGGCGCAGTCAATGAAGACCGGGATCATCGCCTTTCCCGCGAAGTAGACGGCACGCCGGTCCATCGCGTATGTGTCCGATTCCAGGGATGTGAGGAGGGCAATGTCCTCGAGGCAGGCGGACAGCGCCTCCCTTAGATGATCGAAAGAGAGCAGCCTCTGTTTTAAGATCGCACCGGCGGCCTTGGAATCGGTCCTGGATTCATCCCGCTTCTTTTTCGGCGTGAATCCGAGGCTCTGCAGGTCCTCGGCAGACAGAACGTCTTCGAGCACATCCCGGACACCCGCTTCCAGCACGGCCCCCATGACAAATGTCTCGATCGTCGCGGCTTGCATGCGCGTGGATCCGGTCACGGCCTGGGGGCCGGTCGTCAGGTTGATCCGGGTTATGGCCGGCTGGTCCAAGATCTTGCGGCTCCTTTCGAACGGCCTCAGGACCTCATCGGGATTGTTGTACAGAAAAAAGATGTGCTGCCGGGTGTCCTCTGTGGTCTCGGGCGTCAGCTCTCCGTACTGCTCCAGTGCCGCCCGCACAGCACCGATGACCGAGGATGTCTCTCCGCCCTCGGTGATGCCGAACACTACGTCTCCCTGCTGGATTCCCCTGTCCTCGAGCTGCTGCCGGCCCACGAGCTCCAGGTCTTCGAATCCTTCGAGCGAGCTGATGAGGGCCCGGTCGCCGCCCGTCATCTCCCCGATCAGCCTCGACTCGATTTCTTCGGGCAAGGTATCCCGCATCTTCTCCCACAGCGGGCCCTGCTGGAGCCGGGACCAGAAAGGGCGCCAGAGAGCGCTTTCCATCTGTTTGGCCAGGCGCCCCGTGGACCCGCACCCGTAGATGAAGATCCGGTCTTTCTTCAGGATGGCCCGGCTGACCGCCTCCGCGGCCCGCTGCAGCGTGTCGAGAACGGCCGGATCTTCGGCCATCTCGTGCAGCTTCCGGGATATGTCCTCGTCCACGGAAAATATCTGTTCCAGTCCAGCCTGCAGGTCGCCTTGCAAGACAGAGCTCAGGTTCCAGGTCTTGGAGTGTCGCTGTTCGGTGATCAGGGTGTGGAGCTGGAACTGCTTCTTGTGCTCGATAAAGTCCCGGGACTGGGGGGAGGGCGTGAGCCCGAGCAGCGAGAGGATCGGTCTGCGCTCCATGGCTGTCCTTTGACTCAGAAAAGCTTCCCCTGGCCGTCCTTTTTCCGTACGGGCAAGGGCGCCTCGGCCTGCTCCAGCAGTTCCTCTTCGATGCGGTCGAGAAAGGGGCTGCGGTTCAGCCGGTACTCCCTGCCCAGGAGAAACCGCTTTCCGGCGTGGGAGAGCAAGAGGTATTTTCTGGCCCGGGTCATGCCCACATACAGGAGGCGCTTCTCTTCTTCCCGGTCGGACAGGCGTTCGAACAGGGAGTAGGGGAGCAGGCCGTCTTCGCATCCCACGATGAAGACGCAGCGGAACTCCAGTCCCTTGGACGCATGCAGGGTCATGAGGGAAACGGATTCCAGGCCGCGGCGGAACGTGTCCGCTCCGGTACCCAGGGCCGTGAATTTCAAGAAGGCCTCCCCATCCGTGCCGAACTCCCGCGCCATGTCCTGGAGCCGGTTGAACTCCGTGAGGGACGCGTCCCGCTCCTTCTGGAAATAGGCGGTCGAGATGGCGGCCAGCGAATCGGACACACTCAAGCTCCGGATGAGTTCAGAGAGGGACTCGAGAGCGCTGGGATCTGGCAGGACCTGCCCGAAGAGCCGGTTGCGGAGCAGGGGATTCCTGGGATTGGCTGCCAGCCGGAACACATCCACGACCGACTTGGCCGGCTCCTGTTGGAAGAAGGGAATCTCGCCGATGGACTGGTAGGGGATGCTGTGGTTCTGGAAGGCCTGCTCCAGGGCCTTCATCTGGTCTTTGACGCGGCAGAGCACAGCGAAGTCGGAAAGGCTGCGCAGATCTGTGTGGGCCTCTCCGGCCGTCAGGCCGCTGTCCATAGAAAAGAAGCGCAGCCCGCCCATGAGGTCCTCTATGGTGCGGGCCACGAACTCGGCCTCGCTGCGGTCCGTGGCCTGGGGCGCGATGGTGATCTTGACGCCCTCCTGAAGTCCCTGCAGAAATCCTTCCGGCTCGATGGAGAGGGCGATCACTCGGCTCGAAGCCCTGAGGATGGTGTCTGTGCAGCGGTAGCTCTGCTTGAGCCGGTATGCCGCTGCTTCCGGATAGTCCTGGAGGAACTCCTGGATGAACCGTACATCCGCTCCCCGGAAGCCATAGATGGCCTGGTCCGGATCCCCGATGACACAGAGGTGGGGCACGGGCCCCGGCAGGAGCAGCCGCACGAGCCTGTACTGGGCGAGGTTGATGTCCTGGTACTCGTCGATGAGGATCCAGGAGAAGCGGCCCTGGAATTCCTTGCGCACCTCAGGATGCTCCAGGAAGAGGCGTACCGGGCGGTAGATGCAGTCATCCAGGTCGAAGAGATCATTCTCCCTGCAGTACTCTTCATAGGGTTTCCAGAAGGGAGAGGCCGCACCGTCCGGGTCGCTGTTCAGGGGGGTCAGTTCCTGCTTGGCCCGGGATAGGTCGTTCGAGACGTTGGTTATTTCCTGGCGGGGACAGCCCAGAGACTTCCCCAGGATGTGCCGCTTGTCCGACTCATCGACCAGGGAGAACGATCCACTGCGGCCGAACGCGTCCGCATGTTCCTTCAGGGCGGAATATCCGAAGGCGTGGAAGGTCGATACCCGAGGCTTGTGTTCCTGTCCCTCCCCGGGAAACAGTTCGTTCAGCCGCTGGCCAATCTCTTTGGCCGCCTTGTTGGTGAAGGTGACAGCCAGGATGGACTCCGGAGCCACGCCCAGGTCCTGGATCAGATGGGCGACGCGGTAGGTCAAGGTGCGCGTCTTCCCCGTTCCCGGCCCGGCCAGGATAAGGGCCGGCCCGGTGGAATGACGGGCGGCCCTCTGCTGCTCGGAGTTGAGGCCCGAAAGCAGGGGCTTCCTCTTGATCTCCACTGCAGGGGCCTCAAAGGCCAGCTGTTCGGGCTCGGATCCCCTCTGCCGGGCATAGAGGTCCTTGTACGCCTTGAGGTCGAAATTGATGAGCCGGTGCTGCGGTACCGAGCTGTCAGCCGCCGTGGAGGAAAAGAGGGCCTGCTGAACGGTGACGCTGCGGGCCTCGCCTTCTTTGAAGACCCGGATGACGCCGTATTCCCCGTCATAGCCTTCCTGTATGATCACCCGTCGTTCGCGCATGCGGCGGAGGGCCTCTCCCACGAGGGGTTTCCCTCCCTTGATGAGCTCGATGGCCGGCAGGTCCAGCAGGATGTAGAGCTCGGGCCCGAACCGGCGCAGCAGGGTGTGATATTCTGTGTCGACCCTCTTGGACGCGGCCCCGACCTCGAAAATCTCGGAGAGGATCTCCTTGAGCGGGATGATAGAGACGAAGGGAAGCCGGTTGGGCCGGCTCTCCAGGTCGTCACGGTCGGCCAGCTGAGCCACCCTGTGCATGACGCCGACCGTGACCTTTTTCCCGCATACGGGACAGAGGCCGTTGTGATGCAGGGTTTCCAGCGGGTTCCAGACCACGTTGCATTTGCGGTGTCCGTCGTAGTGGTATTTCCCCTCCTGGGGGAAGAGGTCGATCGTACCCAGAAAGGCCTTCGGATCTCCCTCCTTCAGGGCAGAGATCATGGCCGGATAGCTCAGCTCTGTGTCGAAGATGTTGGCGTTCCGGCCCAGCTTTTCCGGGGAGTGGGCGTCCGAGTTGGAGATCAGGGTGAAGGGATCGAGAAAGGTGCAGGTCCAGTGCATGGGTGCGTCAGTGGACAGCCCGCTCTCCATGGCCGTGAGGTGCGGCGTCAGGTCCTCAAAACACTCCTCGACCGTGTCAAAACCGGACTTGGAACCCAGGATCGAAAACCAGGGGGTCCAGATGTGGGCGGGGATAAAGGCGATGCGGTCGGAGGCCTCGAGTGAGATCTCGAGCAGGTCGTGGGAGTCCAGTCCCAATATGGGCCGCCCGTCCGAGGTGAGGTTGGCGTTCATGCGGAGGAGGGACTGCCGGATCTTTTCGACCGTCTCAAAATCGGGCGCCAGGATCACGTTGTGCACTTTGCGCGTGCGGCCGTCCTTCTTGTAGATGCTGCTGATCTCGGCCTGGAGGACGAAGCGTGTCTCCTGGCTTAGCGTGGGGGGCTTGGGGACTACCGCCCGCTGCCTGTACGCGGGTTTCAGCCGAAACAGGCCTTCTTCCGCCGGCTCGAGCTTCTCATGCAGTTCCTTCAGCCAGTCCGGGTGGGTGAAATCTCCGGTCCCGATGACGGAGATGCCCTTGAGGCGGGCCCAGAGGTCCAAATACTCCGGGGCCAGCTGCTTGCTGGTGGCACGGGAGAAGTGGGAGTGGATGTGGATATCTGCAATGAAGCGCATGATGGCCCGTTCTGGCTATGTGATACACCAATTCCCCAAAAAAGGCAAAACTGAAAACCGCGCTTCTACCTGCGTGTGATCACCCTTCCCGGCCTTTCCCAGGTCAGCTTGCCCTTGTCCTTCACAAAGGTGCCGCCCACCAGGACATAGTCTATGCCTTCGGCATGCTGGTGCGGCTCGAAAAAGGTGGCTGTGTCCTTGATGGTCTCGAGGTCGAAGACCACGAGGTCGGCTTGGAATCCTTCCCGGACCTGGCCGCGGTCCCGGAGGCCCAGAATCTGCGCCGGCAGGGAGGTGGCGGCCCGGACCGCGTGCTCCACGGAGATGATCTGGCGTTCCAGGGCGTAGCGCCGGATCTTGCGTGGGAAGGTGCCGTAGAAACGGGCGTGCACCGGGCCATCCTCGGGGAGTGCGATGCTGGCATCCGAGGAGGTGGCACACCAGGTCTGGGCGGCAAAAGCTTCGATGTCGATCTCGGACATGGAGAATCCCCGCAGGCGCCCGCCGCCCGCCTGTTTGGGATTGCCCTCCATCTGCAGCGCGATGACCATCTCCACATCCGATATCTCCCGCTCCGCGGCCAGCTGGGCCAGGGTTTTTCCGATGAAGGACTTTTCAGGATAATCCATGACCACGATGTTCTCGGCCCCGCCCCTCCAGTTCAGGTTGTGTCTGATGTCCCGGTAGAGGTCGGCCTTTTTGACAGGATCGCCCAGGTTCTCTTCGAGCGTGGCCTGGAAGCTGCGGCCAAGCGCCCAGCGCGGGATCAGCACCGTGCTCCCGTCGCTCCCCGAGGAGTTGTAAGGGTACCCGTCTGCCCAGATGTTCACTCCCCGGGATCGTGCCCGTTCGATCAGGTTGATGATGGCCCGGCTCCCTCCCCAGAAATCCGCACCCCGTGCCTTGATGTGGGTGGCGACAACGGTGGCACCTGTGCGCGTGCTGATCTCGATCAGGTCGCGGATGTTGTCCAGCATGTTGGGCGGTCCCGGTTCGTGCTGGCTGGGGACATACCACATGGGGGACATTCCCGAGGCTCTCTCGTGTGCGATGAAGACGCCCTGAAACGGGACGATCTCCTCCACCAGGGCCGCCACTTCATCGTTCGTGCTCCAGATCGCCGGCACATACTCGAGCCCGCTGGACATGCCGGAGGCTCCGTCCTGCATGGCCCGGAGGATCAGAGCGCGCATCTCCGAGATTTCTTCCTCTGTGGCCGGCCGCTCCCAATCGCCCCGCATGACCTGACGCCGCACCGCGTTGTGCCCGATGAGGAGTACCACGTTGGGGCCCGTTCCTTTGGTGTTCAGAGTCTGCTTTTGGAGTGCGATGTCAATAGGGGAGTAGCCGCACTGGTTGGACACCAGGGTCGTGACGCCCTGGCTCACGAAGTTGGGGGCGAAGAAGCGCTTCTCGTTGTTCCCGGTCCAGACCTTCTCGTTAGCCACTCGGTCGTAGGCGTGGCAGTGAATGTCGATAAACCCTGGTGACAGGACCTTGCCCCGGATGTCGATGACCCGGGCGGCCCCGGCTGTACCCTCAAGGCTGCCAACCGCTGCGATCCTGCCGTCCTTGACCGCCACGTCGGCGTAGAACCAGGGATTGCCGGTCCCGTCCAGGACCTGCCCATTTATGAACAGCACATCATAGGTGTCGTTATCGGCAGGGGCCGAGGTCAGCAAAGCCGGCGATGTGGCAGCGAGGAATAAAACACATGCCAGTAGAATCTTGGTTTTTGTCATGGGAGTTCCCTTTAATAAAGAAGCCATGGATTATGCTTATGTTATCACATTTGTGTGTGTGTATCGCAATAAAATGGATTTGCCTGTGGGCAGAAGGACGAGATTACTTCACTTCGTTCCTAATGACAGACGTTTTGTTCGTAATGACAGACGTTTCTCTCTTGATCCGCCGGTACTTTTTTGCATGAATCATAATGCGGGAAAGAGGGAGAATCGGTTTGCTTCCCCAACGGCCTTCGAGTACAATCGGAGGTCCCCATGGATCGAACACGTTACGACATCGCCATCATCGGCGGCGGCATTGTCGGCTGTGCTGTCGGCATGTCCCTCTCCCGCTCCCAGAACCTCTCCATCCTTCTTCTGGAAGCGGAAGACAAGCTGGCTGCTCACCAGACGGGGAACAACAGCGGCGTGATCCATTCCGGGCTGTACTACAAGCCCGGTTCGCTCAAGGCCCGGAACTGCGTGGCCGGCCGCGAGGCCATGTACGCTTTCTGTGCGGAACATGACATCCCCTGCGAGCGCTGCGGCAAGGTGGTGGTTGCGACCGAGGAAGAGGAAATCCCCCGCCTGGATGACCTGGAAAAGCGCGGTCTCGCCAACGGCCTGCAGGGGCTGCGGCGGCTGAGCCCTGCAGAGATCCGGGAATACGAGCCGCACGCCTCAGGGATCGACGGCCTGCTGGTGCCGGACACCGGGATCGTAGATTATGTTCGAGTGACCAAAACGTTTGCGGAGATCTTGAAAACGAATGGGGGGATGATTCGGTTGAATGCCCGGGTGCATGCCTGCCGGGAGCACAGCGCCGGACTGACGCTGGAGACCAGCGCCGGCGTGTTTGTCTGCCGCAACCTCATCAACTGCGCCGGACTCCAATCCGACCGCATG
Source organism: Candidatus Aminicenantota bacterium (assembly GCA_030614685.1). Classification (GTDB taxonomy): domain Bacteria; phylum Acidobacteriota; class Aminicenantia; order Aminicenantales; family Aminicenantaceae; genus JAUXEH01. The sequence goes on along the minus strand of JAUWTO010000028.1, from coordinate 2,078 downwards.
GCCCGCCTCTGTGGTGTCGATCCCGGGCTCAGGATCATCCCTTTCCGGGGGGAGTACTTCACGCTTCAGGCCGAGAAGGAACACCTCGTCAGGAACCTGATTTATCCGGTGCCGGACCCGGCCTTCCCTTTCCTGGGGGTACACTTCACGCGCCTGATCGAGGGCGGTGTCGAGGCCGGGCCCAATGCGGTCCTGGCCTTCAAGCGGGAAGGCTATAAAAAGTCGAGCTTCTCTCTGCGCGATTCCTGGGAGACCTTCACCTATAAGGGTTTTCTGATCCTCATCAGCCGGTTCCTGAAAATGGGTCTGGGCGAGATGTACCGCTCCTGTTTCAAGGGGGCCTTTATCAAGGCGCTCCAGAGAATCGTCCCCGAGATCGAGGGGGGAGACGTCAGGACGGGGGGAGCGGGTGTCCGGGCCCAGGCCCTCGAACCTGACGGGACCCTGGTGGATGATTTTCGGATCGTGCAGACACCGCGCATGATCCACGTGCTCAACGCCCCCTCACCAGCGGCCACGGCCGCCATCAGCATTGGCGAGCACATCGCTGCCGTCGCCCGCAAAGACTTCGATATCTGAGTCGGGAAAAACGACTATTTGACCTCGTTATAGGCCCAGTCCAGCCACTGGGTCACGATCTCCAGGTCGGCCGCCTCGACAGTGGCGCCGCACCAGAAGCGCAGGCCGGGAGGCGCGTCGCGGTAGGAACTGCAGTCATAGGCCACGCCCTCGTCAGCCAGGATCTTGACCAGTTCTTTGACTCTGTCTTCCTCCAGCTCCAGCGTTAAACACACGCTGGTGTTGGAGAGGATATCCGGGCTTTCTGCCAGGAAATCGATCCAGTCGTGGGCTGCCACAAAGTCTTCCCAGACCTTTAGATTGGCGTTGCTGCGCGCGATCAGTCCCGAAAGCCCGCCCACGGATTGGGCCCAGTTCAAGGCGGCCAGGTAGTCCTCGTTGGCCAGCATAGACGGGGTGTTGATGGTGGAGCCCTTGAAGATTCCTTCGTTGAGCTTGTCCCCCTTCTTCATACGGAAGATCTTGGGCATGGGCCAGGGGGGATCATAGGATTCGATGCGCTCCACAGCCCGGGGAGACAGGATCAGGATGCCGTGGGCCGCCTCACCGCCCAGCACCTTCTGCCAGGAATAGGTGATGACGTCCAGCTTGTGATAGGGGAGGTCCATGGCGAATACGGCCGAGGTGGCGTCACACATGGTCAGGCCGGCGCGGTCGTCGGGTATCCAGTCCCCGTTGGGGAGCTTCACACCCGAGGTGGTCCCGTTCCATACGAACACCACGTCATTGTCGAAGTCAGCCTGGCTCATGTCGGGGAGCTTGCCGTAGTCGGCGTCGAACACCCGCACGTTGTCGAGTTTGAGCTGCTTGTTGATGTCCGTGGCCCATCCCTTGCTGAAGGACTCCCACACGAAGACGTCCACGCCGCGGGGGCCCAGCAGGGACCACATGGCCATCTCGAAAGCCCCCGTGTCCGAGGCCGGGACAATGCCCACCCTGTAATCGGGCGGCAGGCCGAGGATCTGCTTGGTCTTGTCGATGGCTTCCGTAAGCTTGCCTTTGCCCAGCTTGCTGCGGTGGGATCTCCCGAAGGGTGCATCCTTGAGTTCGTCCAGTGAGAATCCCGGGTGTTTGGCGCAGGGCCCCGACGAGTAATTCGCGTTTTTGGGTTTAACGGTTGGTTTCATGGCTGTCCTCCAAAAATGAAAAATTTATGATATTAATGAAAAATAATGCACTGAACACTGGAAATACAAGAGTAACGAAATCAGTCCACTGATGTCAACTTGTCCTTCATCCAGTGTCCTTCATCCAGAACCATCCCAATCCGCAATACAGATTATCTAAATGTCTGCTTCCCACCCCTTCATGACCTCTCCGAAACACTGCAGCCCGCTGGGGAGGCAGGCGCCGTAGCCGCCGCCGGGCTGGGTCCAGGCTCCGGAGAGATAGAGGTTTTTGATGGGCGTGGTCTGACCAAGGCGCCGCGGCATGGAATTCGCCACGGTCTGGTCCCAGCCGTAGATGGCGCCGCGATAGTTGCTGGTGAAGCGCACATT
>JAUWTO010000254.1 GCA_030614685.1 Candidatus Aminicenantota bacterium | reverse complement strand
AAGGTGCCGGAGACAGGGAACGTACGCTGGATGTCGGCCGTGTAGTGATTGATCTCAGCGCCGGAATCGATAGTGACAGGTTTTTTTCAAAAGTGACTTCTTAAAGCATCTCGACATCTTTAACTTTCATCGGTGAAGCTTTTTCCTTATAATCGGATTCAGTTTTCCGATATTGGAAGAGAGGACTAAAATGTATAAAATTGCCTATATCTTAGGGCTTTGTGTGCTCATCACAACATGCAGAAGTACTGAACTGACGATGAACCAGTTGGCGCAGGACTACATTTCGGAGTGGATCGAATTCTACCCTTCCCGAGCCTTTGCCGCGGGGCACCTGGATTCGGCACACAGGTTCGAATCGATCTCTCGTGAGCGGATCAAATCCTGGGTGGAATACAATAAAGAGGTCCTCATGTCGCTGGAGGCACTCCCGATCGATAGTAAAGCGGATGAGGGGGCAGATGCTGATCTGTTGAGGCGACAGATCCTCGATGAACTCGACCGATGGGGCGAGGGACGTTCACTCGAAACATCACCGATGTACTATGTGGGGCTGGTGTCGCAGGCATTGACCCACATCCTGGCACGGGATGACCTCGAGCCAGAGGACAAGTTCAAGGCCATCGAAGCCCGCCTGGTGGGAATCCGAACAGTTTGTGCGCAGGGGACACTCCTCCTGAAGGACGGCCGCCCACGTACAACGGAGAGGAGCCTTCCTGTGCTGGAAGCCTCAGCCCGTTTCCTGGAAACAAACCTTGTGCAGATCGCCGGGGAGTGGACGGATGATCCTCTGCCGGAGACGTTCGTCATCCTGTGTGAAGGGGCTGCGGATGACGTGCGCACGCTGGCCGCCCACATCAAACAAAGGATACTCCCGGCTGCGTCGCTCCCGGACAGCATGGGCCGAAAAAATTACGCAAAAAAGCTCGAGATCTCCACGGGTACAAACATGACTCCAGAAGAACTCGCAAAAATATCACTGCAGGAGATCAAGGAAGTGCGCGGCTTGATGCAGGAACTCGCCGGAGCATACTGGATAAAACAGTATCCCAGGATGGATGTGCCGGAAGATTTTTCGGTCTTGGTGGGAAAGGCCATCGATGACATGGAGGAGAACAGAGAAAGCAGCCAGCAGGATTTCCTGAGGCTTTTCAAAGACCTCATCGGCAGGGCCGAGGAATTTGTGAAAGACAAAAAAATCGCTACGCTGCCTGCTGAGAAGACCCTGTTCACAGCCCTCTCGCCCTCCCATTTTGCGGGTGCGGCCGTCGGGGGCGTGTATGCGGCCGGGCCCTTCAATCCGGGGGCAAAGACCCTGTTCTATCTGCCCACGATCCCAGACGACGCCCCGGAAGAGGCAAAGGAAGGTTTCTACCGCTCCTTCAACAACCATTTCAACACCATGATCATCACACACGAGATCTTCCCCGGTCACTACATGCAGTCAAAGATCGCCTCTACCAATCCTCATCTTGTGCGCGCTCTCTTCAGCGACGGATTGTATGTGGAGGGATGGGCCACACTCTGTGAAGTGATAACGCTGGATGCAGGCTGGAATGGATTCGACCCACTCGACCGTCTGGCTCACCTCAGGAAGAGACTGGAAAACGCCACCCGCGCCTATACCAGTGTGCAGGTCCATTGTTTCGGATGGGATCAGGAAAAGGTGGCTCGCTTTGCAGAGGAAGAAGGGCTATTGGCCCCACAGTTCGCGCTCAATCTCTGGGATCGAGTCACGGGATCTCCCCTGCAGTTGGTCTCTTATTTTCTCGGTTTCCGAAAGTTCACCGAGCTGCTTGAGAAGGAGAAAGCCCGCCTGGGTACGGAGTTTAACCTGAGAGATTTTAGCGATGCGGTATTGACGGCCGGGGCTGTATCGATAGATCTGCTGCCTGACTTCATCCGCTGACCACATCTAGGAATCGAACCAAATGCATGCTGCTGCCTCGGGTTGGGAACTGGCTCCCGGGTATACGATCTCTCGTGTGATTCTGGGATTGTGGCAGTTGTCCGGGGGGCATGGTCCCGTGGATGACACCCAGGCGTTCGAACACATGCGGAAGCTGATGGAGGCAGGCCTGACCACCATCGACTGCGCCGACATCTATACAGGTGTGGAGGAGCTGATCGGGAGATTTTATGTCCGCTACCGACCGCAGTTTCTGAGCGGCGAGCTGCCAGAGATCCAGGTCCACACCAAATATGTGCCCGACTTGGAGGCGCTACCAAACCTCAGCCAAGAATACACACAAGCAGTCATTGATCGGTCCCTGCGGCGGCTGGGGGTCGATCATCTGGATCTGGTCCAGTTCCACTGGTGGGACTTCAACATTCCGGGACACGTGGACGCGGCCATGCATCTGGTCAAGGCCAGGAAAGCAGGCAAGATCCGGCACATCGGCGTGACAAACTATGATGGAGCGCATCTTCAGGAGATATTGGAGGCCGGAGTGCCCATCGTCTCCAATCAGGTACAGTATTCGGTGCTGGATTCCCGCCCGGAAACCGAAATGGTGGAGCTGGCACAGAGATATGGCTTTCGGCTGTTGTGTTACGGGACCGTGGCAGGAGGTTTTGTGTCGGATCGCTATCTGGAAAGGGAGGCGCCTCAGGAGCCGCTGGAGAACCGGTCACTCACAAAATACCGCCTGATCATCGAGGAATTTGGGGGCTGGGGACTCTTCCAGGAACTGTTGCGAACCCTAAAAACAGTGGCCGACCGACATGGTGTGGGGCTCGCTGAGGCCGCCATCCGCTATATCCTGCAGAAACCAGCTGTAGCAGGCATTATCGTGGGGGCCAGGTCAGACGATCATCTCGACAGGTTGAGAACACTTGATAGTTTCGAGCTGGGAATAGAGGATCTGGGTCTGATCGATGGCGTCCTGGCCAAGGCACAGGGACCGGTTGGCCCCATTTTCGGCCTGGAGCGGGACCGGACCGGTGCCCACGGCCGGATCATGCGGTATGACCTCAATCGCGTATCACTCGACTGAAGCCTATGCATAACACCACTCCCTCACACACGATCCGATACCTCGGCGGCACCTTCGGAGCGGTCCTGCCTTTTATGGTCTTCATCGTGGGAGTCGTGGTCATCGCGCTGTCAGGGGCGCCGGATGAGCGAGGGTTCTGGCCTGTCCTGCTCCTGGCTCTATTCCTGGGATTGGTGCTGGCACGCAACCGACGAGAATACTGCGAGACCGTTATCGAGGGCATGGCGCAGCCCATCGTAATGATCATGCTCACGGCCTGGATGCTGGCCTCCATCATAGGCGTGCTCTTGAGTGAAACAGGTTTTATTGAGGCCCTGACCTGGATCGCCGCCAGCCTCAAACTAGGAGGGGCCGCTTTTGTATTGGCTGCTTTTGCCATCTGCTGCCTGGTCTCGGTCTCGACGGGCACAAGCTTCGGCACCATCCTGATTTGCGGCCCTATCTTGTATCCTGCCGGAGGGCTGGTGGGAGCACCCCCTGTGATCCTGGCAGGGGCCATCCTCGGCGGTGCAACCTTCGGGGACTGCATCGCCCCCATATCCGACACCACGATCGCCAGTGCCTTGAGCCAGGACGCTGATATCGGAGGAACAGTGCGCAGCCGCCTGAAATATGTCCTACCAGCAGCTGTCCTGGCCCTT
>JAUWTO010000388.1 GCA_030614685.1 Candidatus Aminicenantota bacterium | reverse complement strand
GGGGTGAGACCCCGATGGAACTGGCCCTGAAGCGCAAACAGGACCACCTCATCCGCATCGAGCTGGAGGGATACGATCCCTATGAGATCTCGATCGGCCGCAAGAAATCACCCTGGAAGTCCATCATCGGGAACCTGATCATCGGAGGGCTCCCCTTTGGCATGGCCGCCGAGCGCCTGTGGGGGGAAGCGCTGTCCCAGGATAAATCCCTTGCGGGCAAATACTTCTGGTATGGATTCATCGCGGGCTTTGCGGCCTTCATGATCGTGGACCTGGCGACGGGCTCCATGGAGTATATTGCTCCCAAAAAGGTCGTCGTGGATCTTACCAAAGCCGGGAGGGAACCCCGCACCCGAACCCTGTATCTGGATGCGGATCAACTCAAGAACATCACCTGGATCAGCATCCGGTGTTCCGATTCGGAAAATCAGGTCACATTGAATCTGAAATAAATCGATCGGGGTAGTTTTGACATCCCCGGTGCCCTGTGCCAGAATGAGACGGGGACAATGAGGAAGACCTCACGCCGCCGTTTCCTCAACGACTGTGTGGCATGGGCCGGAGGTTTCCTGGTCTATTCCCCCAGAGCATCTCCATTAAGGAAAAGCACCATGATGGCGGATCGATCCGGGGTAAAGTACCCTTCTTACCTGAATCTCTTCGAGGATGGGACTCTCGAAAAAAGGGCCAAAGAGCTGAAGGAGATCTACACGAACTGCACCCTGTGTCCGCGGGACTGCCGGGTGGACCGGACCCGGAAGCAGCTGGGCAAATGCCGGGCGACCTCCACCCTGAAGATATCGAGCGCCTTCCCCCACTTCGGGGAGGAGCGGCCCCTGGTGGGGCAGAAGGGGTCCGGCACCATTTTCTTGTCCCACTGCGGCCTTCGCTGCTTGTACTGCCAGAACCACACCATCAGCATGGACGGGGAAGGCATCGAGGTTTCGGATGAGCGGGCGGCCGAGGCCATGCTCAAGCTGCAGAAGATGGGGTGTCACAACATCAACTGGGTCACCCCCACACACTACCTGCCCTCCCTGATAAACGGGCTGAAGCTGGCTATCCCCATGGGGCTCAAGCTCCCCATCGTGTACAACACCAGCGGGTATGAAAGGCCCGAGATCCTTCGGAAACTGGACGGAATCGTGGACATCTACCTGCCCGATTTCAAATACTGGGACCCGGAGATGGCGGGGAAATATTCCAGCGAGGCCTACAGCTATCCCCACTACGCCCGGCTGGCCTTCAAGGAGATGTTCCGGCAGGTGGGAGACCTGGAGGCCGATGGGAGAGGCGTTGCCCGCAGGGGGTTGATGGTCAGGCACCTGGTCCTGCCCAACCGCGTGGCCGGGACGCGTGAGGTCCTGAAGTTCATCGCCGAAGAGCTTTCCCGCACCACCTACATCAACATCATGCGCCAGTACCGCCCCGAGTACCGGGCCCGCGAGTTCAAAGAGATCAACCGCCGCCTGACCGGCGCCGAGTATGCCGAGGCATTGGGCTGGGCCAAAGAGTTCGGCCTCTCCAACCTCGACCGCTAAATAGGAAACAGTCCCCCTGTTTTAGCCTGGATTATTCACGAATGCTTATAGCAAATATCGATATTTTTTATGAATAAATCAGGCTAGTACGTGATCCAGCCCGTCGCCTTGAGGATCTCCAGGTACTTCAGGAGCGAGTCGAACTCGAGCGG
>JAUWTO010000157.1 GCA_030614685.1 Candidatus Aminicenantota bacterium | reverse complement strand
GCTCGAGTGGGGCCGTCCCCCGGGGATTCGGCTGGCTTGACAGAGGTCGGCATTCGGTATATATCATTACCCTTGCATGCTTTGTACCATTTATTGAGATTTCCCCAGCTGCGAGGCGTCGTTGAGCGAGGCATTTGTATCCCTTCCTTGCGGTTAGCCCTGGTCTACTAAAGGAGAACCATGACAGAGAATGCAACTGATAAGCTTCCCCAGGTTGCGGTCGGGATCCTGGGAGGCACCGGCCTGTATAAGATCGAGGGGATCGAGGTTGTAGACGAAGTCAAGGTTGCAACCCCGTTCGGAGAGCCCTCGGACTCTTTCTTTGTCGGAGAGTACAACGGCACGAAGATCGCCTTCCTGAGCCGCCATGGGAGGGGACACCGCCTGCTGCCTCATGAGATCAACTATCAGGCCAATATCTATGCCTTTAAGATGCTGGGGGTGGGCAGGATCATATCCATCAATTCCGTGGGATCACTCAAGGAAGAGATCCGGCCGCGGGATGTGGTGATACCCGATCAGTTTTTTGACCGTACGCAGCGGAAAAATTCCTTTTTCGGACTGGGCGTGGCAGCCCACGTCAGCCTGGCCGAGCCGGTCTGCGCCACCCTGGCCGGATCCCTCTACCGTGCGGGTAAAAAGTTGGGCCTGCGTATCCATCCCAAAAAGACCTATATCTGCATCGAAGGCCCTGCCTTCTCCACACGGGCCGAGTCCCACGTTTACAGATCATGGGGTTGTGATGTGATCGGCATGACCAGCGCCACCGAAGCTAAGCTGTGCCGTGAGGCAGAGATATGCTATGCAAGCATCAGCCTGATCACAGATTATGATGTCTGGCGCGAATCTGAGGAGTCGGTCTCGGTCGAGATGATCCTGGAGAATGTGGCTGAAAACAGCAAAAACGCTAAGGCCCTGCTCCAGGAAGTGATCCCTCAGTTTGCTGGAGCGGCTGAAGAGGCCTGCTCCTGCTCGGAAGCCTTGCGGGGCTGCATCGTCACGGATTCTGACCTCATCCCCCAGCAAACGAAGGAAAAACTGCGCCACATCCTCGAAAAATATTTAGGCCAACAGGAGTGTTGATACTATGAGTTTGGTTATTGTCGGTTCCCTGGCGTTTGATACCATCGAGACACCCACGGAGCGCAGGGAGCGCATCATCGGGGGTTCCTGTTCCTTCGCTGCCCTGGCGGCGAGCTATTTCACCTCGCCCCAGATCGTGGCGGTGGTGGGTGAGGATTTTCCGCAGGATTTCATCTCCCTCCTGAACTCGAGGGGTGTAGACACGCGGGGAGTGACCCATGAGAAGGGCCGGACGTTTCACTGGGAGGGGCGCTACGGCGACGATCCCAACCAGCGGACCACCATCCGTACGGAACTCAATGTGTTCCAGGATTTCAAGCCTCTGCTGCTCCCGGATTATGCTGCCGCTGACATCGTCTTTCTGGGCAACATCGATCCCGACCTTCAGGGGGAGATCCGCAGGCAGGCCCAAAAGCCGCGCCTGGTCGCCATGGACACCATCAACCTCTGGATCAACACCAAACCCGAGGCCCTGGTTCGCGTACTCAAGGAAGTGGACATTTTTTTCGCCAACGATGAAGAGGTTAAGATGATCGCCGGCGAGCTGAACCTGATCAAGGCCGGGAACACACTGCTCTCCATGGGACCTTCCCTGGTTGTCATCAAAAAAGGCGAGCACGGGGCCCTGCTCATGGGCAAGGATTTTATGTTCGGGGTCATGGCCTATCCCTGTGAATCGGTGATCGATCCCACCGGAGCCGGGGACAGCTTTGCCGGGGCGTTCCTGGGGTATCTGGACCAGATCGGCTCATTCCGGCCCGAGGACTTCCGGAAAGCTGCGGTTTACGGCAGCGTGTTGGCCTCCTTCACCATCGAGGATTTCAGTGTGGAACGCCTCAAGGGGATCTCCGATCAGGAGATCGAGGACCGTTTCCAGGCCCTCAAAAACCTGGTGTCGTTCTGAGCCATGAACGCCGGCTGTTTGAAACACAAAGAATAAATAGAAAGGATAAATAGAATGAGCGATTCCTCCCGCAAACCTGTGGAACCCTTCAAGATCAAGAGCGTCGAGCCTATCCGGATGACTTCCCGGGAGGAGCGCGAACAGATCATCCGGAAGGGCGGATTCAACCTGTTCAATGTTCCTGCAGAGAATGTGTTCATCGATCTCTTGACAGACAGCGGCACCTCGGCCATGAGTCACTTTCAGTGGGCCGGGATGATGCAGGGGGACGAATCCTACGCCGGTGCACGGAGCTATTTCCGCTTCGAGAAGGCTGTCCGGAATATCTTCGGTTTCAAGCATGTGATCCCCACGCACCAGGGGCGTGCCGCGGAGAGGATCCTTTTCCAGACCGTAGTGGAGCCTGGGCACCGTGTGCCCAACAACATCCATTTTGACACCACTCGGGCCAATGTCGAGGTCCGGGATGCCGAGGCCCTGGACCTGGCCCGGGAGGCGGCCTACGATCCCGATGACCGCTCCCTGTTCAAGGGAGACATGGATGTGGACAAGCTGAAGGCCCTCATCATGGAGTCGGGCGCAGAAAAGATCCCGCTGGTCATGCTCACCATCACCAATAACTCAGGCGGAGGTCAGCCCGTCTCACTGGCCAACCTCCGCGCTGCCAGCGCTGTCTGCAGGGAGAGCGGTATCCCGTTCTTCCTGGATGCCTGCCGGTTCGCGGAGAACGCCTATTTTATTCAGCAGCGTGAGGACGGCCAGTCGGGCCGATCCGTGCTCGAGATCGCCCGGGATATCTTCTCCTGTGCCGACGGCGCCACCATGAGTGCCAAAAAGGATGCCCTGGTGAATATCGGAGGGATCCTGACCCTGAATGACGATGCTCTGGCCGAGGAACTTCGTAACAACTTGATCGTCAGCGAGGGTTTTTCCACCTATGGGGGATTGGCCGGGCGTGACCTGGAGGCGATTTCCCAGGGGCTGGAGGAGGTCATGGAAGAGGCCTACCTGGAGCACCGCATCGCTCAGGTCGGCTATCTTTGGGAGCTCCTGCATCAGGCCGGGATTCCTGTCTATGGCCCTCCGGGGGGGCATGCCGTTTACGTGCTGGCGGACCGTTTCCTTCCCCATATACCGTCTGATCAGTTTCCGGGTCAGGCGCTCAGTATCGCGCTCTACCGCGAGGCGGGCGTGCGCTCTGTGGAGATCGGAGGTGTGATGTTCGCCAAGAAGGATGAGGCGACCGGGAAAGATGTGTATCCGGAGCTGGAACTGATCCGTCTGGCCGTACCCCGCCGCGTGTACACATTGACCCATCTCGAATATGTGGCCGATTCTTTGATCTCCCTGTTTGAGCGCCGCAATACGATCAAGGGGCTCAGGATCACCCATCAGGCCCCTCATCTGCGGCACTTCACCGTCCGTTTCGAAGAGATCGGATAAAAACCAGCGCCTAAATGCGGTAGAACCACATCAGCGGCAGCCAGAGCTGATGGGCATAGGGAATCTTTTTGTGGTTGACCAGGACATCTGTGCTGTCCCAGTCGTGGACCAGGTTGAACAGCTGGAACAGCTCCTCAACATCATCCGGGGAAAAGGTGGCGGAATGGCGCACCCATTCGCCGTCACCCTGTTCCGTGTAGGTCGGCATCCGGCGGGCCAGGTCGACGGCCTCCTCGTACTTGGGGGAGGACTTGTAGCCGAACTCGACCGTGATCTTGAAGGCCTTCGCCTTGGTGTCGGGGTGCAGAATGGTGTCCAGCTTGTCCTCTTCGGCCAAGTCGTCGTGTTCCTTCCAACGGCTCATGTTCCTGTCCTGGTGCTTTGAGTACACTTATAAGCGCCCGTGCTTGCTTTGTCAACTGCCGCGAGGTCCTGCTCCTGTGATATCCCAGTTGGTGATAGAGTGGGCATACCAGGGGGCTGGCGGTGGGAGGATGGACAGGATGGGTGGGTTTCCTCTCCGTGGCTTGCCCTGTTCTGTTTGAGAACATGGGGGGTTGGGTGGACCTTATTCTCAAACAGAACAGGGCAAGCCACCAGCTTGACAAGTCGGCCGGGAAACGATAAAAAGAGAGACTATCTCAGTCGAGGAGACCAAACGTGATTGTGATCGCATGGACCGTCATGGCAGCCGTAGCCTATGCCTCCAAGTGGATCTCCAACCTTGTGGTGATCAACGACACCCATCCGCTCGAAGCCATGCTTGTGGGCATCGTGCTGGGCGCCCTGGCCCGTAACCTGGGCCTCATGCCGAAAAAGTGGGAGCCCTATCTCAAGAAATTCGAGACACCGCTCCTCTGGGGCATCCTGCTCCTGGGCGCGGGCTTCACGCTCAAGGTGGCCAGCGAACTGCCCTTGAGCCTGGTGGTTATCCTGGTCTCCATGGCCTTCGGTTTCCTGTTCGTCTATTTCGTGGCTCGCAGGGTCGGCCTCCCCGACAAACTGAGCGCCCTGCTGGCCGTAGGCACGTCCATCTGCGGGGGAAGCGCCATCGCCATCGTCTCGCCGCTGATAAAAGCCAAGGAAGAGGAGACCAGTTACGCGGTGAGCACCATCGTGATCTCAGCTTTCATCCTGCTCGTAGGCCTCCCCATTCTCGGGGGAGTGCTGGGCCTGGATCAGCAGTCCTTCGGCATCTGGGCCGGGACCTCCGTCCACAACACGCCTCAGACCATCGGGACTGGGTTCATGTTCGGAGAAGAAGCGGGCCAGGTGGCCACCATCGTCAAGCTTACCCGAAACATGTTCATGATCGTGATGGCCTTCCTCGTTTCCATCTGGTTCGGCGCCAAGGAGGCGGAGAGGAGCAAGCTCGGGAAAAAGGCTATCCTCAAGGCGTTCCCCTGGGTCCTGTTCGGGTATGTCGCCATGGCCGTGTGCGCTGTGCAGGGATATTTTACTCCCGAAGGTATCGCCTTTTTCAAGTCCGCGGGCAAGTTCCTGATCCTCATGGGCATGGTGGGTATCGGATTCGGGACCGATTTTCGCGCCATCAAGCGATTCGGGATCAAGCCCCTGCTGGTGGGCATGCTTGGTTCCCTGGTGGTCACTGGCGTCAGCCTTCTCCTGGTTTACCTGCTCTTCTAGCCTGAAATATTCATAAAAGATGCCGACATTTTTCAGCCAATAACCATCTATTTATCTGTCGGCATCTTTTACCCTTGGGGCGGGCCGATGTTACCCCATCTGCTTTGTTGCCGGCCGTTCGTAGTGGAGTACCACAACTTCACGACCGGACGCCTCGCATCTGGGGCAACCTCGACCCGTGAATATTCCAGCCGCCTGAAATATTCATAAGAATTGCCGACAATTAGAATAAGATGTTTATCGTATTGAGAATGTCTGCAGTTTTTATGAATGATTCATGTCAGTTAT
>JAUWTO010000212.1 GCA_030614685.1 Candidatus Aminicenantota bacterium | reverse complement strand
ACACGCCTTATCAGATTGGGAGGCCGGATCTCGCCCCCGGCACGCACCGGCGCCTCGATCTCACCGACCACTCCGCCGAGCACTCCGCCCACGACACCGCCGAGCACTCCGCCGACCACGCCGCCTTCCACGCCGCCTTCCACGCCGCCCTCGATGCCGATGTCCATCAGTTCTTCCTCGGCGATCTCATCCGGGATTTCGACAGGAGCCACCAGCTGCCCGGGCTGGATGGTGGTCTTGGCCTGAACGGGCTTGATGCGGGTGGTGCGCGTGGAACGAGTGCGTTTTTTCGCCGGCGGTGGGGGCGGCGGTGGAGGCGGCGGTGGAGGAGCAAGAAATGCGCTGTAGATCTCTACCTCCGGCAGGTTCCCGGTATTCATCAGAGGAAGGACCAGCATCAAGAGAATGATGGTGGCATGCACGGTCAGGGAAAACGGGAAAACAAAGGCCTTTACGCCGATGTTCTGATCACCCTTGATGAAAGCATCCTTGAACATTTTTCCCTCCTTGGAAGGCGCTGTCTTCATTTGGTCTGAAATACCGGAGTGGATCTTGGCCGGCAGGGACTCCCAATATTCGTCTTCCTGAGGAGGTTGAGGGACTTCCCGGGAAATGGAATCCAACAGGCGCAGCTGGGCCAATTCAGTCCGGCATTCCGGGCAGCCGCCCAGATGTTCTTCGACGACGACCTTGTCCCGGGCGGAGAGCTCGCTGTCCAGGTAGGCGCTGAGCCACTCGCGGATCTTCTCGTGTTTCATGAGTCACCTCCCTCGAGGTATGCGGCCATGGCGTGCTTGAGTTTTTGTCGAGCCCGGCTGAGTCGTGACATCACCGTGCCGTGGGGGATGTTCATGACCCGCGCGATGTCTTTATAGCTCTGTTCTTCGAACACCTTGAGTATGAAAATGGCTTTCTGGTCCGCAGGCAGGGAGTGAAGCGCCTCCTGGAATGTCTGCTCCATCCGCTTCTGCTCCAACTTGGCTTCCGGCATCGCGGAATGCGAGCCGGGATTGCCGGTCCCGGGTGGCGGATTGTCTTCTGTCAGAGGCTTCTCCCTGTTTCGGAGTTTGAGATAGTTCAGGGTACTGTTGACGGCGATCTTTCGAATCCAGGCGAAAAAGCTCATCTCCTCGTTGAATTTGGGAAGGGCGAAATAAGCCTTGACGAAAGTCTCTTGAGAAAGGTCATCCGCTGACTGGTGGGCCCCGGTCATGCGGTGACAGAGATAATAAATGCTCCTCTGATACTTCCGCACCAGCGACTCGTACGCGTTGGAATCGCCTTTTTTGGCTTTCACGATGAGCATAAGTTCCTCTTCGCTTTCATTCCGACTCATTCTCGCTCCCATTTTATGTACAACTGGAATCGAAGATTATTCCCGCTGACTCTGAGTGAATGCAAAAAACGTGCCTTGTTTGTGCTTCCCCATGAGTGTGAGGCTGCCTGACGGCAGGACCTGGGAAAAACGTAAAGAATATTTACGATCTTGACAAAGAGACCGGGGAAGGGATCCTCAGGGGGATTTCTGTTTGATGGCGGTGATGAGTTCCCGGGCCTTCTCCCGGGTCACGGGATGCTCGGCCGCCTTTTCGGCCATGCTCAGGGCCTTGTCCTGCATCTTGGCGTTGTAGAAGCCGGCGGCAGCGTTGTAATAGGCCGTGGCCTTGGTCCGGCTGGTCTGCAGGAGCTGGGTCTTTTTTTTGCGGATGTGTTTTTCTTTCCGGGCCGCCGACATGGTAGACTCTTCGATCTCCCGGATCTTGGCGTTAAGGGCCGCCTCCATCTGATGATTGCAGCTCGCCGCCCTCTCAAAGAAGCTCCCGGAATCGGACCACTCCGCCCGGTCGGCATGGATCTTTCCCAGATAGAAGGCGGCCTCGCATTCGTAAGAATTGATTTCGAGCGTCTCGGTGAGGTCCCTTTCGGCATCCTCGAGACGCTTCTGCTGATAGGCGACCAGCCCCGCCAGCAGCATGACCTCATGATGGCCGATCAGGTAATTCTTGGCCTTCTCGACATGTGTCTGCGCCTCGTCGATGCGTCCCAGCTCGTTGAGGTTCCAGGCAATCCAGTAATAGGATTCACCGAGGTAATAGCTGCCCAGGTCAAGCATCTTCTGGAGTTCGGCCAGGGCGTCCTTATGGCGCCCCAGGTAGCCCAGACACATGGCCCGGCCCAGGATGGCGTCCCGGTAGCGCGGGGCCAGTTCGAGCGCCTTGTCGTTGAATTCCAGGCACCGGTCGAACTCTTCCAGCTGGAAACAGACGTTGGCCAGCGAGATGACGGCCGAGGTGGACTTCGGTATGTGCGTATAGACATTCAAATATCTCTTCTCAGCGGACAGAAGCTTCCCCGCCTGCATTTCCACGGCACCCAGGAACAGGTCCGCCTCATAAAACTCAGGGTCTGCATCCAGGATGCCTTTCAAGCCTCGGTCATCCAGTATGGGATAGATGGAGAGCTTGAAACGGATGAGGGGCGAGACAGGAAACAGGTTGCCCAGGGTTTTCATGTCATCTATCTCAGGGAACCTGTGGGCGAAGGAGCCGTGGAAGGAGATGTAGAGATAGGCGAAGAGATCTGAGGAGGTGGATTTTTCCTTCAGGTGGGCGTTGATGGGTTCCACATTGTGTTTGATCCATTCGAAGTAGTCGTCCATGCCCTCGCTGCTCTGTTCGGTCCCTCCGGTTATGCCCTTGGTATTGCTCGGGATGTGCTCCACTATATCCACATATCTGAGAAATCCTTCCAGATAGGGGGCGGTTGCGATCAAGTCTTTGGCCTGCTGGAGCACATTAGAATCCGTGATCCCCAGCTCGCGCTCCCGCAGGGCCAGCACCAGGGCGGTCTGGATGTAGCGCTCTCCTGTCTTCTGCTTAAAGGCAGGGAAGGGCAGGAGCTCGCCGTAGATATCGAAGGCCCGCTTCATGTTGACATAGTTATAGGACGGTAAGAGGCCATCGGCCTCTTTGAGCCTCAGGTTGTACTGGGCGACCTCCTGGGGGGTTACCTCGGGCTGGGGCGTGCCGGCGCAGTGGACGAGTACCAGCGATACAAGAGCGGGCAGCATCATCGGAAGTGCTCTGGGCATGTTCGCCTCCCTTGAATCTTGCTCCTATTATACCGGATTCTTATATGCATGGCACTCAGAATCTGGTGGAATAAATCCTCGTGAGCGAGGTATATAGATGTAATGCGGCGCCAGGAGGCCGCTGTAAATGCTGGAACTGCGCGATGTCACCAAGAAGTACTCGGTTTTTCCCGCCGTCAACAAGGTCAGCTTCCGAGTAGAACCGGGAGAGGTTGTCGGATACCTCGGGCCCAATGGGGCCGGTAAGTCCACCACCATCAAGATGTTGGCCGGGCTGCTGGAGCCCACCAGCGGTGCCATCGAATACCGTGGAACCAATATATCCAAAGATCTTTATTCTTTCAAGAAAAGGATCGGATATGTGCCTGAGAACGCGGAGATCTATCCCCACCTCAGTGCCTACGATTACCTGCTCATGGTGGGCCGGCTGCGGCACATCCCGGATCGGATTCTCAAGCCCCGGATCAAGGAACTGATGAAGTCTTTCGAGCTCTCCATGGAGATGGACATGGCCATATCTTCGTATTCCAAGGGGATGGTCCAGAAGGTGCTGATCTCGTCCGCGCTGCTGCACGATCCGGAGATCCTGCTGCTGGACGAGCCCCTCTCCGGGCTGGACGTGACCACCGGCCGGGTCATCAAAGACCTGGTTCGCATGCTGGCCGGGTCCGGCCGGATCATCGTGTACTCCTCCCATGTCCTCGAGGTGGTGGAGAAGGTGTGCTCCCGGGCCATCATCATCCACAAGGGATCGATCGTGGCGGACGACTCCGTGGCGAACCTGAGGAAGCTCATGCGGCTGCCCAGCCTGGAGGAGATCTTCAGCCAACTGGTGGTCAAGGAAGACACCGAAGCCAAGGCCCGGGAGATCCTGGCCGCCATCCGCCCCCAGACCTGACGGGCCCATGTGGGATACACGAATCCTCCTCCGCTCGGCCCGGGGTGAACTGAAACATTTTGTAATCCTCACCCAGCATTTCTACCTGCGCCTCTTTCACAACGATGTGGTGTCGTTCGGAGACCAGATGCGGGAGAAGATCATCGGCATCCAGGCTCTCCTGGCGGTGCTCTGCGGACATGTCTCCAACGTCATGCTGTTCAGGTACGCGCTTT
>JAUWTO010000228.1 GCA_030614685.1 Candidatus Aminicenantota bacterium | reverse complement strand
GTTGTAGGTCGTCTGCTGGGACGGCCGGATGCGGGCGTTCTCCCGTGTCTCGATATTCATCCGGAAGATGTTTCCGCCCTGGCTCTCCCCGTAGACAATACGCCAGTCCGTGGGGTCGTTCTGTGTGTAGAATCCATCGCCGCCCCCGAAGTTGAACCAGTGGTCGGTCAGGATCATGCCCTCCCGGCTCATGCTGGGCCCGGCCCAGGAGCCGTTGTCCTGCAGGCCGCCGTACACGTAGTAGGGATCGCGGTTGTCGGCGCTCACGGCATAGAACTGGGACATACAGAGGTTGTCGAACAGGACCCAGGTCTTGCCGCCGTCGTATGTGATGGAGGCTCCGCCGTCCTGCCCCACGTAGAAGCGGTCCTTGTGGGTGGGATCGATCCACATGGTATGGAAGTCGGGATGGAGCCCCTGGATGGTCTTGAGCGTTTTTCCTCCGTCCTCGGAGTACTGCATGGAGGTCGCAAGATAGTACACCAGCTTGTCGTCGAGGGGATTGATGTAGATGTGGCTGTAGTAGAAGGGCCGGGTGTTGGCCCGGTTCATGTACATCCAGGAGGCGCCGGCGTCCTCGGAGCGGTACATGCCGGTGCCGAGCTTGGTCATGTCATCGTACTCGGGGTTGGGCTTCTGGGTCTGGCCCTCACGGATCTGGCGCTGGGGCTGGTAGCTGTGCTCGACCATGGCCATCAGCACATCCGGATTGCTGCGCGAGATGGCCAGCCCGATGCGGCCCAGGTCGCCTTCGGGGAGGCCCTGGGTCAGCTTGGTCCAGGACGCACCGGCATCCGTGGATTTGTAGATGCCGCTGTTGGGTCCGCCCGAGTCGAAACGCCAGGGCTGACGAATGCGCTGCCAGAATCCCACGTAGAGGATGTCCGTGTCCTTGGGATGCATGACCAGATCGATGGCGCCGGTCTTGCCGTCGTCCGGAAGGCCGTTGGTGAGCTTCTGCCAGGTCTTGCCGCCGTCCGTGGTCTTGAACAGGCCGCGATCGCCTGAGTAGCCCCAAGTGTGCCCGGCGGCCGCCGCATAGACGATGTCGGGGCTGTCGGGGTGGGGGAGAACCCTTGCGATGCTGTGTGTGCTCTTGAGCCCCATGTTGACGAACGTCTTGCCTCCGTCCGTGGACTTGTAGATCCCGTCGCCCCAGGCGATGCTGTTGCGGGGACACTCCTCACCGGTGCCGACCCAGATGATGTTGGGGTCCTTCTGATAGAACGCCACATCACCGATGGAGGCCGAGCCGTACTTGTCGAAGATCGGCTCCCATGTCGTGCCCGCGTTCACGGACTTCCATACTCCGCCGGAGGCGGCAGCTACCAGTACCTGGGTAAAGTCACTCTCCAGCGCTTCGAAGTCGGAGATGCGGCCGATCATGTTGGCCGGGCCCACGTTGCGCCACTTGAGGTCTTTGATCAGGTGTTCGTTGGAGCCCTCGGTCTGCGAATAGAACGGGTGTGATACACCCAGGACCAAACAGAGCATGAGTGCCGCCTGAAACACCTTCCTGAAATGCAGAGACATCCTCTCCCTCCGGAGTTAGATTATTGATTCATGGATAAAACATTGGAAAAAGCATTATATATAATAGACTCCATTTCCACTATCCTTCTTTCATTTTTTTTCTAGTTCGGGGACAAAAGAAAGCTATTTTGGGGACGGACCATGAAAAGCTCCTGAAAAGAAAGCAGATAAGTGCAAAAATGACAACTATTAAGGGCTTAATGCGTATATTTTCATAGAGAAATGGGCCAAATAAGGCAATTCAGGTGAGGATATCTAAAGATATGAAAAACAAGACGATAGTAATCCTGATTTCTGCAATGATTGTAATCTCGTGCGCCTCTCTAGCATCAGCTCAGACCAATGATCCGGGGATTCAAGAACGGGTTGTCGAACAGCTGAAGGCTGAAGTCTCGAAATTGATCGACGAGAGCGCCATGCCGGGGGCGGCCGTCGCCATCGTTGACGACAAGTCGATCCTGTGGCAGATGACCTTCGGGAGGACCCACCGCGAAGGGGGGCAGTCCATCACCGAGGAAACCCTGTTCAGCATTCAATCCATGTCCAAGAGCTTTTCAGCCCTCGGCGTCCTGATGGCGGTACAGGACGGCCTGCTCGACCTCGACGCTCCGATCACCGAATATATCCCCGACTTCACAGTCAACAGCCCTTATGAGGAGCACCCGGAGCAAAGGATGACGCTCCGGCTCCTGCTATCCCACAAAGCCGGGTTCACGCATGAGGCACCAGTGGGCGGCAATTTCGACGACCGACCCCACACCTTCACTGAACATGTGCTGAGCATCTCCGATACCTGGCTGCGCTATCCTGTGGGGTACCGTTACAGTTACTCCAACCTGGGCATCGACCTGGCCGGTTATATCCTGCAGGAAAAGGCCGGGATGCCCTTCTGGGACTACATCCAGCACAAGGTCCTGGACCCGATCGGGATGAGGCACAGCACCATGGATGTGGAAAAAATCCAGGCAAGCACGAACCGGGCCCTCGGCCATGTCTCGGACAAAGCAGAGGTCGAAGATGGAATCCCGGTGTTCATTCCCATGATATCGGCCGGCGGGGTGTACACCAACCTAATCGACATGGCTCGATACATGCAGTTCCACATCAACAAGGGTGTCGTTGATGGTCGTCAGGTGCTCGACCGCAAGCTGATCGATCAGATGCATGCCGCTGCCCTCCCGGAAGAACACCAGAGGGCAGGCTATGGCCTGGGCCTTGTCAGGAATCTCATCAGCACGACCTACAACCTCCAGCACGGCGGCGGAGGGTACGGCTTTATCACCTCGATGGTCATGTATCCCGAGATCAAGCTGGGTGTGGTGACGTTGTGCAACTCTCATGAAACCCGGCTAAACGGAGGGCGGGTGATGGAAGTGATCAACAGGATAGTCGAAGAGGAGTTCGGAGAAACAAAGCCATTCCCTGCGCAGCCCATGGTGGACACATCCCGGCCTGTGAGCCTTACAGACGAGAGGGTGGCGCATCTCAAGGGCCGCTATGACCAGAACATCGTCATCGGCCCGAAAGCCGAGGAGTTTGGCATCACCATCGGACGCGATTTCTACCCCCTGAAGTTCTTCCTTGAGGAGGGGGGCGGGCTGGTGGGTGTGTTCGGGAATTACTCGGAATTTCGTGTGAAGCCGCCGCTCTGGGGACAGAATGGCTCGCTGGTGCATCTGAACCGCAACTCAGGGACCTGCAGCTACTATGACTTTCACAAGCCCGAGAAAGCCAGAGATAAGGCTGGCCCTGACAAGCCGGAGTGGAAGAAATATGAAGGCCGCTACCGGATGCTGGCCTGGGCACGGATGCGGAGCGGCATGGTTCTGATCAGAGTGCGAGGCGGATACCTGTCCTGCAATGGCATGCGATGCTTTGAATTCGAGCCAGGACTCTTTTTCACCTACAGCGGGGAGGCCATCGATTTTCGCGGCACCATCCCCACCTTCCGCAACATAATGTTAATCCGCTCCCAATAGTGCTAGTCCGCTCCGACCATTAGAAGTTATTGAAAATACATGAGATAATTGGTTAGAGTACCATCATAATTGACTTAGATGCGGGGTTAAATAGGCAAGGCCGCAGTCTATGCCGTGATGACAGAGTCAAAGTTTAATATGACCATCAGATCGAATAGAGGCTTAATTTTTGGCCTGAAAATGGAATTTGGTGAAGGGAGAGCCGGGCCACCACACCGCCGTGGTCTGAAGGCCAGATGAATTCATGGAATACCTCCACACAGATCCTGTCCTTAAGTTCATCTCCCACGACCCAGGCGAACACCGGGCCGATTACCTGCCAGCCGCTGATACCGATGTTGCTACGGACCATGACATAGTCGATCCGCTTGTTATGATCCAGTCAAGGATTTGTCAAGATTTTGTTGTTCGATCTGCACGGAATCGGACGGTTATTGTTCGGATGTAAAAAAAGCAGGAAGC
>JAUWTO010000236.1 GCA_030614685.1 Candidatus Aminicenantota bacterium | reverse complement strand
CAGGGCGCGTACACGCAGGTGCCTCCGCAGAAGCGGGAGGAATTCGAATTGGAATTCAAGGGAGGCCAGGCGCATGAAGAGATCCTCTTCCGCAATGTCTTCTTGGGCTTCCAACCGCTCGATGCTCCAGCGGTCTGAGATCGAGATCCGCTCGGCGCTGATACCCGAGACAGCAGCAAACAATCCCGCCTTGATCCTTCCGATTTTCACCTTTCGAGACAGCTGCTTTTCCAATGCCGACTCGATCATATCCGCATCGACCGTCAGCCACAGGACCAAGGCAAACACAAGGACAGCGCCGAGCAAGATGGCCGCTGAAATCCAGGTGATCTTGAATATCTTTTTTCCAGACAATGTCGCTTCTCCTCTCTGCTTGGACCATAACATACGACAATTCGTGCCGATTGTGCAATCGTTTGACCACGATATTTGGTGTGTGCTAAGCTCGTTCCGCATTCGAGGAACATCGCTCGTTACAGATTTAGCAGCCGGAGGCCAACATGAAAAAAGGGTCCATTGCCGTGTGTCTCGCTGTATGTTTTTTATTATGTCTGTCTGTGATCTCAACGACGGCCCAGAGACAGGAAAGCCCAGATCCATCCGCCGCCTTTCGTGTCATCGACACCTGGCTCGAGGCGCAGCGCGACTACGACAGGCTTCCCGGTATCTCCGCTGCCGTGGTGGAAGACCAGAAGATCATCTGGAGCAACGGTTATGGACAGGCCGATATCGAGACAAGCGTCCGCGCCGACACGGCCACCATCTACAGCATATGTTCGATATCCAAGCTGTTTACCTCTGTCGCGATCATGCAGCTCCGGGATACGGGCAAGCTGAACCTCAATGACAAGGTGGCCGACCATCTGCCCTGGTTCGATCTCCAGCAGCAGTGGGAAGACAGCGGCCCCATCACGATCAGGGCCCTGCTCACGCATTCCTCCGGCCTCCCCAGGGAATCGGACTATCCCTACTGGACCGGGCCCGATTTTGCGTTTCCTTCCCAGGCCCAGATCAAGGCCAGGCTTGGCGGCCAGAAGACCCTCTACCCTGCCTCGACCTACTTCCAGTACAGCAACCTGGGCCTCACCCTGCTGGGCGAGATCGTGGCCGAAGTCTCGGGTGTGCCGTACACGGAATACATCGAAAACAATATCTTAAAGCCCCTGCGCCTGTCTGACACGCGCACCAGGATGCCGGAGTCTCTCTGGAGAGGCAGGCTGGCCACTGGATACGGCGCGCTGAAGCGGGATGGCAGCCGGGACATGCTGAGTCTTTTTCAGGCGGAGGGCATCTCGCCGGCCGCGGGTTTTTCTTCCACAGTCGAGGACCTGGCCCGGTTCGCTTCCTGGCAGTTCCGTCTGCTGGAAAAAGGGGGTACGGAGATCCTCAGGGCATCCACGCTCCGTGAGATGCAGAGAGTTCACTGGATGGACCCGGATTGGGACACGGCCTGGGGATTGGGCTTCTCGGTTTATGAGGTCGATGGAAGGACATTTGTCGGTCACGGGGGCTCATGTCCGGGATACCGCAGCACTTTGCGGATGGATCCTAAGAAAAAACAGGCATTTATTGTCATGATCAATGCCCAGGGAGTAAGTCCGAACAAATATGCCACTGGGATGCGAGGCCTCTTGAAAAAGGCCCTGAGCGAAAAGGGAGAGACCACATCAGAAGCTGTCGATCTCGAGGCGTATGCTGGGACCTACAATGCTCAGCCCTGGTGGGGAGAGACCGCTGTTTTTCCCTGGTACGGGAAGCTGGCGGTCCTGGGCCTTCCCTCGGAGAATCCTGCACAGGGACTCACGCTGCTGAAACACGTCGAGGCCGACACCTTCCGCCGCATAAGAAAAGACAAAACGCTGGGTGAAGAAGTGTTGTTCGAAAGAGACGACTCAGGTGTAGTCGTGCGTATGTGGCAGCACAGCAATTACAAGAATAAAATCCGCTAGCGCCCTGCCTGTGTTTTTCCTTTTTCCTGAGCTATGAACCAGTCTATGTGTTTTTCCAGCAGAAAAAGCGGAAGGGCTCCGTTTCCCAGAACGGCTTGATGAAATCTTTTGATATCAAATTTTTCGCCCAGCTCGTTTTCCGCCTTCGCCCGGAGTTCCATCATCTTGATGCTTCCCAGCTTGTACCCCAGTGCCTGAGCAGGTGTTCTGACTGAATATCGCAGGCTTTCCGTATTCAGCTGTGTTTCGGATTCTATCATGTGCTCTCTCATGAATTCGACGGCCTGGGAACGGGGCCATCCAAGATAGTTCATCCCGGTATCTACGACCAGGCGTGTGGCCAGCATCATGTCCAGCAAATGCCTCCCGATCAAGCTGTAAGGGTCCTTGAACAGTCCCATCTCCAATCCCAGCCATGCGGAGTACTCTGCCCAGCCCTCGTTGAAGGCATTAGGAAGAAAATACTTGCGGAATTCAGGGATCTCTTCGTTCTCGAGCTGCGATGCGATGTGAAAATGGTGCCCCGGGACCAGCTCGTGATAGATAAGCGCCTCAGCCATCAGCAGCGATCGTTCGTGAAGTTTGGAGCCGTTGTACATATAATATCCCTTGGGGTTCTGTGTGGTCGGCATCTGGTAGTAACCGAAGGTCATGGAGCCTTCCAGTTCGGGCGCCAGCCTTTTTACCCCATAAGGCGCTTTGGGTACGGCGCTGAAGTAGCCAGGAATCTTGGCATCCATCAATTTCACGTAAGACATCAACCTATCTTCGATATCCCCTGGTGTTTTGGGGAAAAAGCGTTCATCGGTCTTGAGAAAACTACGGAATTCAGCCAGCGTTCCTTCGAAGCCGAGCGATTCCTTGATCTTTTCGATCTTCGCCTCGATCTTTTCCACTTCTTCCAGGCCGATCTGATGGATCTCCTCAGGGGCAAGATCCATTGTCGTATTGACCCTGATAAGATAGGTATAATACTCCTTCCCGCCCGGATACTGCCCGAGTCCGACTGCATCCGGTGTTTGTTGGTAATACTCGCCCCTGATGAACTCTGCGTAATCCCGCAGAGCTGAGGAGACTTCGGTATCGATATATCCCCCGACAGACTTCTGGAAGGTTTCTGCATCGGCTTCCGCTAACTCGGTCAGCCGATCGCTTTTGACATACAGAGGGTTCTGCTCCCCCTTGACAAGGATGTAGTCCAGGAAAGGATTGACCATCGTGAACATCTCTTTGGGGAGGGCGATTCCCTTGGTAAGCTGCTCCTTTGTAAGGCGCTGGGCTGTTCGGATGAAGACGGGATACTGCTCCAGGAGATTTAGATACGACGTCAGGTCTTCTTTGGAACTGAATGTGTATCCTGTGTAAGCCCGATTGAGGTAGGAAATATACCCGGAAACAGGAGGGATGAGGAAACCAAACCAGTAATATTTCGGTGCTGTGATCTCATTTTCCAACTGCCACTTGAGGATCTCATAGTTGAGCCAGTCTTGGTGGCTGAGGTTATCTGAATCGACAGCGGAAAGTTTTTCAAAAATGTCTTCTGAAAACGCTGCTTCTTCTCTGACCTTCTTGATGTAGATATCTGGAAGCTGCTTGATGTTCTTTCCTTCCAGGATGTCCTGGAAGGGATTGGCCGCTTTTTTATGATTCCAGTATTCATCCACGATCGAGTGGAAATCAGCCGTGCTGTCTGCTGAATTTCCTATCGAATCTTTCTGGCAGGATGGGAGGGTAAAAACGATAAGGAAGATCCCGAATAATGCCCATAAAATATTCCTGTTCAAGTTCATTTTTCCGACTCTCTCCTTTTCACACCTTTTACAGCGGCCTCGATCAACCTGATGGCGGCCCTGCGGGATATGTGCTCCGGATCACGGGGCCCGTAGGGTGTGGAGGCGATGCCGATGGCCGCGGTTTTCGGCCAGGTGAACATAAACTCGATGCAGGCTGCAAGCTCTCGGCTG
>JAUWTO010000123.1 GCA_030614685.1 Candidatus Aminicenantota bacterium | reverse complement strand
GAACTCGTGGCCACAATGAGGTCCAGGTCGTCGTGGAGGAGCAGGTCGTGGAGGGGCGTGTAGGGCAGCATGAACCCAAGCTCCATGAGGTGGGGGGCGATGCCGGGAAGCCCGCCCTTGTGGCGGAGGAGAACGATGGGGCGCCGGGGCGAAGTGAGCTGCTCCCGCTCCTCCGGGGAGACGTGGGCGTGGCGCTCCACGACCTCGATGTCGCGTGCCATGAGGGCCAGGGGCTTGGTCTTGCGATCCTTGATGGCGCGCAGCCGGGCCACGGCCTCGGCGTTCAGGGGATCACACACCAGATGGAACCCGCCCAGGCCCTTGACCGCCAGGATCTTTCCCGACCGAATGAGGGCTGTGGCCTCCCGCACTGCGTCTGGAATACCCTCATGAACCTCAGCTTCCGCAGCACCGCTCGGCTTGCGTTTCCAGGCTGACCCCTCTCGTTCTCCCTTGTGAGCGGCCTCCCGCGTCTTGGCATCGATCAGTGTGACCCGGGGCCCGCACCTGGGGCAGGCCACTGGCTGGGCATGGTAGCGCCGGTCCATGGGGTCCTCGTATTCGCGCCGGCAGTCGTCGCACATGGCGAACGCCCGCATCGTGGTCTGGTCCCGGTCATAGGGGAGGGCATCCACGATGGTGTAGCGCGGCCCGCAGTCCGTGCAGTTGATGAAGGGATAGTGATACCGGCGGTCCTCGGGGGCAAACATCTCGCGCCGGCAGTTGTCGCAGATGGAGATGTCCGGGGAGATGAAGACGAAGCTCTCCCCGCCGCTCGTCTTCTGGATGGTGAATTCTCCGCAGCCCGTGTACTCGCCGGGCCGGACGTCTGTCTTCTCGATCTGGGAAAGGGGAGGCTTGTCCTTGTCCAGGGCCTGGAGGAAATCCGCGAAATCCGTGGGACGGGCCGACTCCAGGTGGACCTCCACGCCCATACCGACGTTCTTGACCCAGCCGGTGTAGCCCAGTGCGCGAGCAGTGCGAAAGATGAAGGGCCGGAATCCCACGCCCTGCACCACACCGAACACGACGATGTCCACCGCCTGTGTCAATGCTTTAGGGGGTATGTCCATTGAGGCCAACAGAAATTAAAGGTGCCAGGTACATTTAAAGCGCTAAATGTACCTGGCACCTTTAATGTTAATCCAGATTTTTGATCTGGCCTTCCAGTTCCTGAGTCTTGATCTTGGTGCGGTCGATCTTGGTGTAGAGGATCTCGAGCTCCTCATGATTGACGCGGTCCTTGTCCACCTGTTCGCCCAGGTTCCGGAAGAGCGGATTTTTCTGTTTCTCGAGCTCCGCGATGCTCTCCGAGACTTTGTCCCGCTGTTTTTCCCACTCGCGGATGTCCTTCTGGAGTTTGCGGACTCGGTCCTTGGTCTTTTCCTTGTTCTTCCGGATCTTGCGCTGGAACTCGTCCGCGCTCTTCTGCTGGGATGCGATTTCTTTGTCGAGCCCCGCCTTTTGTGTCTTCAGATCGCGCAGGGCCGCATCCGCCGCAGTCTTCTGGGCTGCCAGTTCCTTGATCTTCTCTTCCAGGCTTTCCAGCTCGATCTTTTTGACCTCTTCCAGGACGTCGGACTTGTCCTTGAGCGCCAGCATATCCTTCTCAGCCGTGGCCATGCCCTTGGCGGCCGTATCGAGCTCGTGCTTCTTCTGGGAGAGTCTCTTGCCCGTGTCCTTTTCCTTAAGCTTGACCTCCTCGAGTTTGTCGAGGTAGGGCTTCATCTCGGCTTCCAGCTTCAGGTGGGTGGTCTCCTGCTTTTTCTGGAAGTCTGCCATCTCTTTGGTGACGCCGTCGATCTTTTCCTCAAGTCCGGCGCGCTTATCCTCGAGTTCGGATTTCTGCTTGTCCATGCGGGCCAGTTGATTGCGCAGGGCGTTGGCGCTCGGGACTTCGACATCCTCCTCCCAGGCCTTCTGACCCAGGTCGAACATGAAGACCTCGTGCTTCTGCTGCTCCTTCTTGAGGTTCGCCTGGAGGCGCACCCTTCGCATCCGGTTCTTGATTCCCATGAAGAACGAATCCAGCCGGCGGCGCAGGTCCTTATCCCTGAGAAAAATAAAAGCCAGGAGCAGGAGGATGACTAAGATCAGTAGCCAGAAGACCCAGAATGGAAATCCCCCATCTGTGCCGGCTACTGTATTTTGAGAGGAAAAGATACTGCTGACAAAATCTTTCATTGTGTGTGTCTTCCAAGGAATGGAGTCTAGGGAGATATAATTACGGTTTGTCCTTCGTTTGTCAAGGGGGAGGCGCTGCGGTCATTTCCGCCTGTTTGGCTGCGGTTGGGGCGTACGCCGGCCCGTGCCCTCCACAGCCCCATACACGGCCTTGGTCCCGTGGTTGTCGATCGCCCAACCGATCAGCCACAGCGCGGCAGCCATATTCTCCTCGGTGATGGGGATGATGTCGTCCTCATCGTTGAAGAATCCCCCATGCGCCTGATTAGGCGGGGGGAGCTCGATCGTGAAGGCGGGGATGCCCTCCTCGCCGATCGCCCAGTCCGTGGTGTCGCCGTTCGTGGTGTAGAGCGAGTACCCGGCCGGGCCGTAGTCGTAGATGCGGCCGTGGGCCTGGGCCATGCGGTTGGCCATGTTGCGGGCCAGGTACTCGAGTTGATCGTCCTGGGGGTGGAGGGCCTTGATGTATCCCCATGGGTAGAGGATGATCTGGGAGTAGTTGTGGAAAGAGATCAACACCTGGAAGTCATGTGCCTGCACAAAGTCTCGCACAGCCCGGCTTTCGGGCTCGGAAAAGGGGGCGGTGCCGCGGTAGATCCCTGAGTCTGGATTGGGGCTCGAACCGGAGTTGTCATAGCCCCATTTGTAGGAATAGTTGCGGTTGAGGTCGACGCCGTAGGTGCCGTCGGTATTCAGGCGCCGGTTCTTGCGCCAGTAGCGGTACACATAGATCGAGTACTCGAGGCCGTCGGGATTTACAATGGGCACGATCCAGACCTCGCTGCTGTCGAGCAGGGATTGGATCTGGGAGTCGGAGGCATAGTTTGAGGCCAGGCGGCGGGCCATCCGGATGGGGACGTCCACGGCGATCCACTCGCGCGCGTGGTGGCAGCCCAGGAACACGACCTCGGCCTCGTCCTCGTCTGAGGTAACATTGTCGCTGAGCTTTATGGCGTAGATGTCCCGGCCCTCGAGAGAGTCGCCGATGTCGACCACCTGGACGATGTTCGGGTAGGCCTGCTCCAGGTTCATGAGCTCGGCCACCACCTCCTTGTAGGAGTAGAACTGGCCGTTGATGCCGCTCTGCACGGCCATGTGTTTGTCGGAGTAGGGGGGGAAATCCTGGGTCTCGATGGCAAAGGGGATGAACTCCTGCTGGAGGCGGAGAAGGTCGCGCCCCCCGACCACGGCATAGACGCGGCCGTTCTTTTCCATGAGGAGATCGAGCTGGAGGCGCTGGAGCAGCTGCATCATCTCGGGGGTCTTTTCAAAGCTCACCACATCGTGGTCCCCCAGATCCTGCGCCAGGGCAGAAGGGGCAGGCAGGGCGAGGAGGAACACGAGCATCAAAGTTATCATCATCGTCAATTTCCAATGTGTCATGGCTATCCTCTTACTGATTCAGGGCTCTGTTCCGGCATTGCTCAGTACCGGAACCCGGCTGTGGCGGCCACACGGTAGACCTTGAGGTCATCACCGGCGCCGTGCTCCCAGCCCAGCATGCCGCCCACCTCCAGGTGGAAATAGTGGTGGCGCAGGCCCAGCCCGCCGGTCACATAGGTGTAGTAGGAGTCCACGCAGCCGACCGGTTGGGGATCGTATGCAAAGCCCAGCCACAGGGGCAGGCGGAAATCCTGGTTGAACATTTTAAAGGCCTCTGCGTATTCAAGGCCCGTGTGCAGGGTCACCACGTTTTTGAGGCAGCGGTCGCGCTCCTCGCCGAAATAGATGGCCTGGTAGGAGGCCCAGTTAAAGAAGCTGGCGTCGGCCGCCCAGTGGAATTTCTCGGTGAGGGCAATGTCAGCGCCCACACCTATGATGAGCGGCTGCTTATAGGTGCTCTCGGCCTCGACCTCGGTGCGGATGTCTGTGAGTGGTGGGGTGGAGTTGCTTATTGAGCTGGCGCCGTCGGCCTTGCGGGTATAGGGTGTGCGCACCACAGCCGCCAGTGTGATGGTGTCGGTGGCGTCGAAGGTGATGCCGGCGTTTAAAAAATATGACTTGAAATCCAGCCTCTTGGTGTCTTCGATGGTGATGCCGCTGTAGATCATCTCCTCCATGGTGGCGCGCTCGAGCCACCCGGATTCGTGGTTGAGCCCTATGCCCACGGAGAGGCGCGGCGTGATCTGGCGCGCGAGGCCGAGGTTGTAGGTGCGGATATAGCCGTCCTGGGCAAAGGCAAAGGTGTAGACGGGGTAGCCCATCTCGAGGATGGAGGCGCCCGAGGGCGGGCGTTCAAAGAGCTCGTTAATGGAGACGGTAAAGGCCAGGCCCCAGCCCTTGTAGTTGACAGCCACTCCGCCGAAATCGAGAAGGGTGCTGTCTACGGCGATGTTTTTGTCTCCGAAGAGGATGCCCGTGTTGACCGGCCCGTACTTGAAGAGCTCAGCGCGCACATAAGAGCCGGAGAGGACAGCCGTGAACTTGGGGAGGCGGCTCAGCAGGGAAGCATTGGTCTGGGAGGCCGAGAGGTCAAAGGCGCGGGCGTAGCGGGTGCCGCCCATGGCGGTCTGGGATGCGGTCAGGGGGCCGAAGAGGTTCCAGGTGCGGAGGGGAGCCTCGTCCTGGTATTGGCCGAGAATCAGCTGAGCGTGGGCCGGGGGTGCGGCCGGAAAAAGGATAAAAAGCAGGAACAGCATCAGGGTCAGGCAGGCAGGCAGGGATGGGATTCGTACCTTAGGGTGGATGAGCCGGTAAGGAGGGGCATTTGCAGCATGCCGATGTTGGTTGCGAGAGGTATTTTTGTCCAATGTGTCTGTGAAGTTCATAATGTGCATTCTATCTCTTATATCCTTCAACTCTCTTTTATCCTCATTGTAATGGAATCGTCGGGGATTGCAAATTTTGCTCAGCGTGCTATATTCTATAGCTTAAGAATTTGTCGAGCACAACATGAATCCAAAACAAGACAGACGCATAAAAATCGTAGGATCCGGGTATTATGTACCCGACAAGGTCCTGACCAACGCCGACCTGGAGAAGATGGTCGACACCTCAGACGAATGGATCACAACGCGTTCCGGCATCAAGGAGCGGCGCATTGCGGCGCCGGAACAGGCGAGCTCCGACCTGGCGCTCGAGGCTGCCAAGCGGGCCCTGGATGACGCGGGCATGACCAAGGACGATATCGACCTGATCATCGTGTGCACGGCAACGCCGGACACGGCCTTTCCGTCGACAGCCTGTTGGGTGCAGAAGGGACTGGGCACGGACCACATCCCGGCGCTGGATATAGGTGCTGCGTGTTCGGGATTTCTGTACGGGCTGATCGTGAGCGAGAGCCTGATCCTGAGCGGGACGAATAAGCGGATCTTATTGATCGCGACCGAGTCGCTGAGCAAGATCACCGACTGGGAAGACCGCACCACGGCCGTGCTGTTCGGGGACGGAGCGGCAGCGGCGGTCCTGGAAGAGAGCGACGACGATTCAGGGATCCTGTCCCACTATTGGAAGGCGGACGGCAATCTGGCCGAGGTTCTGCTGCAGCCGGGCGGGGGCTCGAGGATGCCGTGTTCGTATGCGGTCGTGGACGAGAAGATGCCGTTCCTGAGGATGCGGGGCAACGAGGTGTTCAAACATGCGATCAAACGCATGGGTGAGGCTGCGGCCGAGGCAATCGCCAAGGCCGGGCTGACCCATGAGGACGTCGACTGGTTGATCCCGCACCAGGCCAACATCCGCATCATCACCGCTACGGGGAAGAGGTTGCACATCCCCGACGAGAAGGTGTTTGTCAACATCCATAAATACGGGAATACCTCGTGTGTGACCACCCCCACAGCACTGCACGAGATGAAAGAGACCGGCATGCTCAAGCAGGGCGACATCATTGTCCTGGTGGCCTTTGGGGCCGGCTTTACCTGGGCCGCTATCACCTACCGCTGGTAAAAATAAAGGGGAGTGGTCCATTTAGAACCTCTAAATGGACCACTCCCCTTTGCTGCTGCCAAATGGACCACTCCCCTTTATTTCTTTTCTCACTCCCCTTCAGAGTTCCAAATGTACCTGGCACCGTTTTTTTTGGGTTGCATTTAATTTGAATATATCCTATAATAATACTAGTATTTGTATAGTCTGAAGAGGAGTTGAGCATGAAAAAGCTGGCAACGCTGTCTTTATCCTTGGCCTTGGTGTTTGTTGCTCTGGCCTTGTTGACCAACACTAT
The DNA here is from genome assembly GCA_030614685.1 of Candidatus Aminicenantota bacterium. GTDB lineage: Bacteria > Acidobacteriota > Aminicenantia > Aminicenantales > Aminicenantaceae > JAUXEH01. Next base: position 580 of record JAUWTO010000123.1, on the reverse strand, counting down.
ATCCGCTGCTGAAGGCAAAGCCGCCCCGGATTTTGCCCTAAAAGATCTGGGCGGGAAGGACATCTCCCTGGATGATTATAAGGGCAAGGTGGTGTTCGTGAATTTCTGGGCGACCTGGTGCCCTCCCTGTCGTCAGGAGATCCCGGGATTTGTAGAGGCCTATGAAAAATACAAAAGCGAAGGCCTGGTCATCCTGGGTGTGGCCGTGAGCGACAGAGAGAACACTGTCAAGAGTTACGTCGAAAAGAACAAGATGAGCTATCCTGTGGCCATGGGCGATAATAAGATCATACAGGATTATGAACCGGGAAACGCCATCCCGACCACCATCGTCATCGACCGGAATGGAAACATCTTTCACAAGCATGTGGGATTCATGGACCAGTCTCAGGTCGAAAAGATCTTTAAGGAATTATCCAAGTATGCAAAATAAAGGGGAGTGGAAAAAGAATAAAGGGGAGTGGTCCAATTAGAACCTCTAATTGGACCACTCCCCTTTATCTCCCCTGTATTTTGCGTACTTGGATAATTCCTTAAAGATCTTTTCGACCTGAGACTGGTCCATGAATCCCACAGGCTT
>JAUWTO010000253.1 GCA_030614685.1 Candidatus Aminicenantota bacterium | reverse complement strand
CTTTGTAGCGGTAATCGGGGATGCCGAAGAGTGTTTCCACCATGCGCGTGTCCTGGTCCCTCTGGATGCCGTACACCGACGGATAGAAGACAAGCAGAAGGCCGGGCGCGAGAAGATAGTTGTACAGCTGCTCCGAATTGGGCGTCCCTCCCCTTCCCAGCAGGCCGATCAAAAGGACGAGAAAAAAAAGGCCCAGGGCCAGTCCCAGGAAAATTACAAACCGCCCCCCGAATATTTGAAGGGCGTTGTATCTTAAGAAAGCGACGACGGTTTTGATCCTGTTCACGGCCGGCCTCCATTCCCCCGCTCCGTCCTGCCCATCAGCCACATGTAGGCATCCTCCAGGGTGGGGGTCGCCTGCTTGGCCTCTGCCAGGGGTTGTTCTTCGGCCAGTATCCGTACCCTCACCTTGCCTGCGTCCCGCATGTGATGGACAACGTTGGCGGTCCGTCTGGTCTTGTCCAGATCACTTTCCGGGATGAGGGCCTGCCAGACGTTCCCGCGGGTCCGTTCGATCAGGTCCTTGGGGGAGCCGACGAATTTGACCCTCCCCTCCAGGAGAACGGCCAGCTTGTTGCAGGAACTGGAGATGTCTTCGATGATGTGGGTGGAAAAGATCACGATGCGGTCCTTGGCCAGTTCGGCCAACAGGTTGCGGAATCTGATCCTCTCCCGCGGGTCCAGTCCTGCGGTGGGCTCGTCTACAACCAGGACCCTGGGCAGCTTGAGCAAGGTCTGGGCGATCCCTATGCGCTGCTTCATGCCCCCGGAGAAGGTGCGTATCTTGTGGTTGCGGTTTTCCGAAAGATGAACGGAATCCAGGGCGGTGCCGACGATGCGGCCCCTCTCCTCCTTGTTCCAGATCCCCTTGAGCATGGCTTGGTAATCCAGGAACTGGACGGCGGTCATATTTTCATAAGTGCCGAATTCCTGGGGCAGGTAGCCGATAAGAGCTTGAAGCTCCTCCCTGTGTTCCTCCAGGTCCAGATGGTTGAAGGACACCTTGCCCCGGCTGGGGCCCAGGATGCCGCATATGATGCGCATCAGAGTGGTTTTGCCTGCACCGTTGGGTCCCACCAACCCGAACATACCGCTTCCGATGGAGAGAGAGATGCGGTCAAGTGCCTCAAAAGGCTTTTTCTTTCGGCTGAGCAAAGGGATGCGCTGACCAAACCTGTAAAAAGCGCGCCTCAGCCTGCCGAACCGGCCGGTGAGGCGGTCTATAATGGTCCCCCTCTGTTCCAGGCGTTTGGCCACGGAATGAAAGAGAATGGCCAGATACCAGATCAATCCGATAAAAACGGCGGAAAACGTATCCTGCCACTGCCCCCTCAGCCAGAAGAGCACGGGAAGGGGCAGGCCCCAGCGCACCACCTTCTCCCCCATGTTGAATATCCGGTCACGCAGGCGCCGGTCCGGCCCGGGTGCGGGATTGAAGGTGCGGAACAGGCTCAGGCTGGCCAGATAGAAGATAAAGACCAGCATCAGACGCCACAATCCGCCTCTGATGTAAAAGAACAGAAAGAAGACCAGAAAGGCGTAGAGGGGCAGGAGATAGAGCCAGCGGGCCAGACGCTCTTTGAGGGGAAGATTTCCTGAAGATGTCTCGTGTTCCTTGCGCCCTTTTCTCCATTCCTTGGAAAATTTTATAAAGTCGTCATAGACCTTGGAAACATTGCGGATGGTGATGGTAATGGGTGCATCATCGGCGAAGAGCCGGGTGCGGCTGCGGCGGAGGCTGGTTCGGACAAACCAGGTGCCGGCGGGAACCGAGGCCAGAAGCCCCAGAATATAGGCTGACTGCCAGAGCACCGAATGGATGGTGTTGACTATCAGGACCAGGCCCAGGGTGAACAGGCCCAGCATCAGGAGTTTGGTTTTGAGCGGCAGCTTGTTCAGCCAGCGCAGTGTATTGTCCAGGCCGAAGGCGGCCGTGGGGATGATCACCAGCGTGAAGAGGGTGGCGAAGGCCAGCCCGCCGATGACCGTGATGGCAAAGGGCGCGCCGATCTGGGAGATGTACTCCGCTCGGCCCATGGCAATGGGCAGCATGGCCAGGATGGTGGTCACGGCGGTGATGAGGATGGGTCGAACACGGGTCTGGCCGGCCGTTATCAGGGCCCGCGACAAACGGAAATTTCTCCGCTGCAGTATGCGCGAGTAATCGATCAGTATGATTCCGTTGTTGACGACAACACCTAACAGGATCAGGAATCCGATAAGCGCGTTGGCGTTGTAAATGGAATTGCCCGTCAGGATGAGTGCCAGGAAGGCGCCCACCGCGGCCAAAGGCAGGGTGAACATCATAACCAATGGGGTGATCAGGATTCGAAGGTGGAGGCTAAGACCATGAAGATGAGAAGAATCCCGATGCCGATGAGGAAGTAAAATTCCGAAATATCGCTTTCGTCATGGGCCACCTCTATGGCCACTCCAGGCGGAGGGTAGATGCCTGCCACCATGACGTCTATTTCCGCCCGAGCCTGCTCCAGGAGAGTGCTGGACTCCTCGATATCCGACTCAAACCGGTAGGTCACAGTTACCTGCTTTTCCTGATTTGTCCGGCTGATCCGGCTGTAGCCTGCCGAATACAGGAGTTGGGAGATCTGGGTGATGGGGACCAGGCCTTCCGTATCGGCCGGGATCTGGAGCCGGCGGAGGTCATCCGAGGTTTTTTCCTCTTCCTCCTCGGTCTTCAAGATGATGTCCACCTCTTCCGGACCGTCCATGTATTTGACGGTGGAGGATACTTCCCTCTGAAAGGTATTCAGCTCGTCCATGACGGTCTGGAGCTCTACATCGAAATGTTTAAGGGCCGCCTTGTCCAGGAGAAGATCGATGCTGGGCTGCTGGTTGGAAACGTTCAGGTTGACAGATCCAACTGTATCGAGGTTCTCGATGTTGTACTGGATGTCCTCGGCGATAGCCCGCAGAATTTCCAGGTCCTGTCCGCTGAGTATAACCTTCTCCTGGCTGGCCCCCATACCGAGAAGCCGCTGGAAATCCCCGCTACGGCCGCTGCCGCCTTGGAAACCGGCATTCTGGGTGGGTTCTTCATATGAAAAATCGATTCGGGGGAAGGAATCGTCCAGCATCTCTTCGATGGAGTCCTTGATTACCTCGAGGGGACGTCCGGCAATTTTTTCATAATTGTCCTTCAACTGAAACGTCAGGACGATATTGTCCTCCTGGATGGAGGATGTCCTTTCCTCTATTTCCTGAATACCCTTCAGCCGTTCATCCATGTCCAGGGCCTGTTCATCAGCCGTCTCCAGGGTTGTCCCGGAGGGGAGGATGGCATACAGATTGAATGTGTCGAGCGGGACCTCCTGGGGGACGTTGATACTGAGCCCCAGGCAGATGACCAGGCTGATAAAAAATGCCACCACACACACGGCCAGCGTTCCTGCCGGAAAGCGCAGGCCTGTTTTGAGAAGCACGGTGTAGATCTGCATGGGCCGCTGCTTTTGGCTGAGCGCAGGTGGAGGTGTGAGCTGTTTTTTCCCGGAAAGGATCCGAAAGGCGATGGTGGGGATCAGAAGGAAGGCCACAACCAGCGAAACGAGAAGCGTGGTGATGATGGACACGCCGATCTGCCAGCCCAGTGTTTTTACAAGAGGATCGGTGGAGAACAGAAAGGGG
>JAUWTO010000275.1 GCA_030614685.1 Candidatus Aminicenantota bacterium | reverse complement strand
CGTGAAGGAAGGCAAGACACAGGGCGACTACCGCAAGGAAGGGGAGCGACAGCTCGGCGTGTATTATGAGGCGCATGAGCCTTTTGACGAGGGGGAGATCCTGGGGCTCGAGACCTGGGAAAGGCTGGCGCTGGATGGGGGCGATGAGGATGGTGAGGGAGCCGGTGAGGCGAAAAAGCCCAGGTACTCGTTTCACATCCGGATCGACCGCCTGATGGGCGTCGGGAATGGATTGTACGAGGTCCACGATTACAAATGCGGTGCCCGCATGGACATACAGGAGAGGCTCGATGAGGACCGGCAGCTGGCCATGTATTCGCTCTGGGTGAGGGAGCGGTACGCAGACTGTAAGGATGTGCGCCTGGTGTGGCACTTCACGGCCCATGGAGCGGAGATGGAGTCCTGGAGGACCGAGGAGCAGTTGGCGGAATTGAAGGCGCAGACCCTGGCTCAGATCAGGGAGATCGAGGCGGCGAAGGAATTCCCGGCCAATGTCACCCGCCTGTGCGACTGGTGCGAATACAAGACCATCTGCCCGGAGTGCAAATGATTGCGCCTCGGATATAAGAACGAGACCAGGGGCGCAAGTGGGACTGGAGGGAGTTGACATTTGGGGGGACTCTTCATTTAATAAGGGGAAAAGGAGGACAGGGGATGTCCAAGACATACTTCACAACCATTGCGTTTTTTTTCGGGATTTTGCTGCTTGCCGGAGCGGATTATGGCTCTTCCAGGGATGTTTGTGGTCCTGCTGCCGAGGATCAATCCAAGAACAAGGCCGTTCGCATAACGATAGCCAAGAGCGGTTTCGAGCAGGAGGCGGCCGGGCATAAAGCCTCTGCAGGGCTGGCATTTCTCGTGGTCGAGACCGAGTGGGAGAACATCCATCCCAAGCAGAAGGTGGATAAGGATAAACTGGAAGGCAAGACCGACCGCACCATGGGAGTCGGCGGCCTGGCCGGTGGGAAAAAGAAGAAGACCGAATACGTGGATGTCGATGTGGCCTACCAGATCCCGAAACTGTTCGATCATGCCTATCTGCTGGCGGACGGGCTGGCCATCGCCCTCCATGCGGCCACGGAAGACGTTTCCGGCGGATACAAACTGCAGGAGCGGTTCACCATCGCCAAACAGGGAGAAGTCCGGAAGGCGACATTGGTCTACATGGTGCCTGAGGCATCGAAAAACCTGGCCTTCCAGTTGTTCGACTACCAGAACGGCCACGTTGTGGTGCCGGTTAAAGGGAATGTGAAAAGTGCCAAAGGAACCGGGAAACCGCCGGGGAAAAGCCTGGACAGCGCACAGACGGATAAGGTCGAGTTCGCCTCCCTGGGCCTGCATGTCCAGCCCCAATACATGGGCCAGGCCGCCCCGACCGGTTGGACCTATGCCGTAGTCCTGCTTGCCGGAAAGAGCCTATCCGGAGGCTCGACCAAGGACATCGTGCAGATCAAGCCCGAGGAGTACATGTGGGTGACTACCGACGGCGGCTACCTTTATGCCAGCTCGGGAAGCGCCACGGCCATCACCGGCGTCCTCCGCTTTACACCCGAGATCTACCAGCTGCAGGAACTGGCCTTCCTGGTCCCGGACACAGACGAGCATTTCAGGCTGGGCATCCGGGTCCAGAACCAGGTGCTGGACTTGGATCTCGGCACAAAGTCGCCCAAAGGGATGCCTCCGGCAAAAGCCGCCCATACGGACGGCGATGTGATGGAAATCCTGGTCTTCGGCACACGCGAGGATCAGGGTAAAGTCGTCGTCGACCTCGGCATCCGCTCGCTTTATGAGCGAGGAGGGATAGACATCCAGATGAGCCAGCAGTTCTTCCTGCGGATCGGGGAGGAGGAATTCTCTGTGGACGCCGCGGCCACAGCCGCCCTCCTGCGCCATCCCCCTGTCCCGTTCACGGTGCCCCCAGGCGCGTCCCTCCGTTTCGAGCTTGCCTTCGATGCCCAGGGAACTGCCACCGCTCTGCGATACCGCGGCTACAGCAGCGAGGCTGTCCTGAAATTCTAGCGGCGGTAGGGGCATGCTATGTCCTTAATCTTCTCACGAAAGTCTGGTATAGTGTTTCTGAACCTGAATATTTCTGGTTTTTACCACCGCGAGACCCGACATAACGAAGCGCCGACCCAACCTACCATCTCTTGGCTTGGCGCGCCCGAAGGGTAGAAGATGCCGACATTAGAAAAAAAGGATTCAGTAATGAAAGTGTCGGCAGCTTTTATGAATAATTCAGGTTAAGCAGCTACGGGATAGAGGAGGAATCATGCCTATCACCAGGAAATATGTCTTTCTTATCCTTTTTATATCGCTATCAATGGCTTCTCCGGTGGACAGCGTGGTTCGTGTGGATCGCGCCGGCCATGTGGGCAACCCAGGTCCGGCTGGCAGCGCGGAGCAGGCGGCCTTTGTCACTGTCGGAGAGCTCACCCGATCATTCGGTGGAAGCTGGCAGGCGGCCTTCGCTTTTGTCAGGGACGACATCCGCTTCGAGCCGACGACCCATCTGATGAAAACCGCCCAAGGTGTGCTGTGGGGGCGTTCCGGGAACGCCAGGGAACAGGCCCTCCTGCTGGTGGAAATGCTGCAGGCACTCAGAGTAGAAACCCGTATGGCCGCGGGCCGGCTCGGCCCTGATCGGACCGTGGTCCTGATCGGATCCCTGTTTCCTGAAAAGAAAGATTTCTCCTACGCCGATGATATCCCGCTCTCTCTGCCGATCGAGGACGAGGCGCTCCTCGCACGCGTCAGCGAGCATGTCTGGGTCCAGATCAAGCAGGACGGGCAGTGGCTCGACCTTGATCCCTGCTTTCCCGATGCAAAGCCGGGCACGGCCTATGCCGGCGCAGACCAGACCTTCACGTCTCTGCCCGACCGTGCCCTTCCCCGGATGATGATATCCATGAGCATACAGAAGGGAGGCGCACGGGAAGACATACTGACGCTCGAACAGGGCCTGCACGAGATGGTCAATTTACCCGTTACTCTGTCGATCTCAACGAGCTTCGCGGAAGGCGAAGAGAAGTCCTCGGGCGGCTCCGTGGGAGGCGCCTTCGGCGGGCTGTCGGGCGGTGCATCCGGGAAAAAGGCCAAGCAAGGATTGGTCGCCACCTACAAAGCCGCGCTGATTGTAAAGGAGGGGATGGAGGCCGCCGGAGAGTTCACGGAAAAGATTCCCGAAAAATCACAGAAACTCGCTGCCGAAGATGTCCTCGACCGGGTCTGGCTCACATTCCGCCTGACACTGGACGGAGACCCATTGCTCGAGTCCGAGCGTGTCCTCTTCGAGAAAAATGAGGCTGACGACGAGTTCCCACTCTTCCAGAGGCATTCGATCCTGATCGCTCCCAACGCCAT
>JAUWTO010000330.1 GCA_030614685.1 Candidatus Aminicenantota bacterium | reverse complement strand
CTCTGACTCCGAGGCCTTAAGGCCGCTAATATTCGGCAATGTAAAAAAGTGTCAGACTAAAATAACGCCGGGAGTCGAACCACTGCCGGCAGATCTGCAGCCCGGCCTGATCGGCCATATCCTGGATCGCATCCAGGGCATACTTGGTGGAATTTTCCGTGTGGATCCTCTCATCCTTATGGAATCGATACGCACGATCCAGGCGGGCTATGTACGCCTCCTGTTCACAAGTGCTGATCAGATACATCTCGATCCGGCTGTGTTCCTCGTTGTACACAGCCGAATGTTCGAATCGACTGAGATCGAATTTCCCGCCCAATTCCCTATTGATCCGGGACAGGAGGTTCCGGTTGAATTCCGCAGTGACGCCCTGGGAGTCGTTGTAGGCCTCCTCCAGCGTCCTCCTGTCTTTCTGCAGGTCGAAGCCGATGAGGAATTGATCCTGGGCAGAGAGAACTTTGACGATCTTTTCCAGGAATCGGGTGGCTTCCGCATGCGTTAAATTCCCGATGCTGGAACCCAGCCAGAGGATAAGCTTAGCCTGCTCAGGGCGCGTTCTCAACTGGTGGAGCCCTTCGGTGTATTCGGCGACCACGGGGACAACCTCCAGGCTGTCGAACCTCTCCTGCAAAGAATTCGAGCTCTCCTCCAGCATCTGTTTGGATATGTCGATCGGGCTGTAGGCGACATGAGCCTGGTGCTTCAGAAGTTCCGCGATGATCACCTGTGTCTTGAAGCAGCTGCCGCTTCCCAGTTCCACCAGCAGGACATTTTCGGGGAGACTGGAGCAGATCTCTCCTGAATTCGCCTGCAGGATCTCCGTTTCCGCTTTGGTCAGATAATATTCCGGCAGGCGGCAGATCCGTTCAAAGATCTGGGAGCCCGGATAGTCATAAAAATACACGCAGGGGATATGTTTCTGTGCCGCGCTCAATCCCCTGTCCACATCCCTGGCAAAAGCATCGAGAGATGTCCCCGAATCGGTCGTGACTTGGACCGAAGGGCCTGAATTAGAGGATCGATTCAATCCCAACCTCCTGAATGTTCAGCTCCTCGGATCCCTTTTACACATGAACCACACGACGAAGATAACTCTCGTGTGGGGTATTTCCATCTCCTGGGCAGGATCGGGGCCCATGATATTTGTGTCAGGCATGGGGACCTTCACAGGCCGCGTATGAACAGGAGTGGAGGTCAAATGAGGTATTGATGTTCACGAAACTTTTCGTGTCCGAAAACACTTCGATCCTGGCTTCCATCCGCTCCAGTGCGTGCTGCAGCTTGTAATCTCCCTCCTGGATCTGCTGCCTCAGTATCTCTGCCACTGACCTGTCATAGTATCCGATCAGAGGCTCTTTGAGGCCATCGGCCGTCCCCGCGATGACTGCCGGGCAGTCATCCGCGTTATCCAACAGTCGTTCATAGACAACCGCGTCGACATAAGGGGTGTCACAGGGGATGACGAGGTTATGCCGGCTTTGAGAGGCTTTAAGGGCCGAATAGAGACCGGCTATGGGCCCGATACCATGATATTCGTCTGCCACGATGCGGTATCCCCAACTTCCAAAAGCGGGATTATGGGTGCTGATCAAGATCGAGTCACAGAAGTGGCCGAGCACATCCAGGGAGTGGTCGATGAGCCTTTTCCCTCCGATTGTAACCAGGGCCTTATCCTGCCCCATCCGGGAACACTGCCCGCCTGCCAGCACAATACCGGTTATGTCCATGACAACATTCTCATCTGATATAACGTCGATCCCTACCCAAAACGGTTTGATCCGAGGGTTGGTATTGTACCAACACTGGAGGCAGAATCCTAGGCCTCAGAATCCAGGACCTTGACGTGCATGGCGACCATGCTGATGACCTGATCGCGCACGCTGTCCAGGGTGGCGCCGTCTTTCTTGGGCATGCGCAGCGCCAGGTTGGGAGGCATGACGACCAGGAACTCCGATCCCAGCTCGATCACCCGCCCGAGGTCCTTGAGGGGGGCATCTTTGATCGTCCCGGGCTTGGGGCGATCAGGCTCTTCGATATACCGGATGATCTCCTTGAGCTGCTCCTGATTCGTGAAGTCGAATGTGTCATCTTGAGCCATGTGGTTACTCCTTATCCAGGTAGGTTGCGAAATGCATGTGGGCGATACGGAACGCGCCTCGGGAGCGGACATAGACAATGGTGACCGGGCCCCTCTGGACCTCCTCCGGTCCGGCGTCCGCGCGCTGAAAAAACCAGATGCCGGTCACTACAGCCGAGCCGTCGAAAACATCCGTCTCGATATTGTCCACCCAGAGCCGGCTGCCCTGGCTCTGGCCGCCCATTACGAAACCGAACCCCTGATGATGCTCCCTGACGGCTTCTATGCCATGGATGACACCCTGTTTTTCTGAGGAAAAATAGCTCACCCTGTGATCGGTCAGAAACAGCTCGTCCACCAGGGAGAGGTCATAGGAGTTCCACATGTCCACCCAGCGCTGCACGAGCGTTTCGGTTTCGAAGTCCACGGCGGAAGCCGGGCTGCTGTCGCCGGCAATCCCGCAGGACACAAGGGCCCCGGCGAGTACGACACCCAGCAGAATCAATCCGTTTTTG
>JAUWTO010000131.1 GCA_030614685.1 Candidatus Aminicenantota bacterium | reverse complement strand
CGCCAGCCCCCGCTGAATCAGGAAGAGGATGCTGCCCAGGGTGCGGTTTTTGAGGTCGAAGCGCTGCTCCAGGAACTCATAGGCCGTGTAGACCTTCATTCTGTGATAGGCGGGGACGGCAGTGAAAGAGAGGATGACCATGGCGATCGGCAGGCCGAAATAGAACTGCACGAAACGCATGCCGTCTACATAGGCCTGTCCGGGCGTGGACAGGAACGTGATGGCGCTGGCCTGCGTGGCCATGATGGAGAGGGTGATGGCGTACCAGGGCGTCTTCCTATCCGCCAGGAGGTAGCCCTTGAGGTCTTTCTTGCCCCGGGACTTCCAGATCCCGTAGAGGACCACGAAGATGAGGAAGAAGCTCATCACGATCCAGTCTATCCGGCTCATCGGTCACTCTTCTTTCGTGTGCATGTGCGCTTTGGCATTCGGATCATCTCAGTGGTTCAGGATCTTAGCGTAGAGGGCCTCGCGTGCCTAAAGCCAGAACATCAAGTTCCACGCGGCGCTCCCTCGATGTGTTTGGCATGGTTATACGTGTATTATTTGATAACCGAAATCGTCCATGTCGATTTCCCGGAAAAGCGTGTCCACAAAGGCATATCCGTGTTTTATCAAAAAAGGCGTGACATTGAAGACCCTTTCCTGCGGGCGGTCGAGCGGGAAGAGGCAGTTCTTGGCCTTGTTCACCTGGTCGGCTGCGATGCTGCTGCGCTTCATCGAAGCCTGCAGGGCCTTCTTTTCCAGGGATTTGAGCTCCCGGTCGACCCTCCCCTGGCTGGCTTCGACCGATTTTTCCAGGGTCGGATCAAGGGCCGCGATCTCGCTGCGGATGGCCTGAAAATCCTGTTCCACGTGAGAGACGGCCGCGGCCAGGGCCCGGTCCAGAGCTCCGGGGAGCTGATCCCGGGAGATGCGCGTGATCAGGCCGCCCACACTTCCCTGGAAATCCGGGATCTGCAGATCGAGATTATCCAGCACATGTTCCACCTTTTTTTCCAGCAGAATTATGGTTTTCCGGGGATAGATGACCGGCATTGGCAGGGAGAAGCTTTCATAGATCCCCTTCATCTGCGCAAAATATGCGATCTCTCCGGGTCCTCCCACATAGGCGACCGTGGGCAGGAGCATGTCCTGATACACGGGCCTCAGCAGGACATTGGGGCTGAAGAGGTACGGCTTCTCCGCAGCCAGGGCAAGGAGTCCTTCGCTGGAATAAGGCTGTTCTGATCCCTTTATATGGAAGTCTCCCGCCCGGCAGCTAACGGCCTGCCGCTCCGGTGCGACATAAAACAGGTTGAGGATCCCCTTGTGCAGCCGGACCTGAACAGGATATCCGGCCTGTTCCAGTCTCTTCGATGTGTCGAGGGCCTGCTCTGTGGAGGGGGAGTTTTCAGCGATCTCATGCCGGAATGCCTCCCGCCCCAGGTGCTTGAGTTGGGGATCTGCAGCATCGATGAACACCAACCCGTAATCGGCGAAAATTCTGGTCATCCAGAGTGCAAAGGCATCCGCAAATGACCGGCCTGGTGAATACGCCTCGCCGAGATGGGCCAGAATCTCGCGCTTGAACTCGGAATCCCGGGTCAGGGTCTCGAGCTGCTGGAGGCAGGCGCGGACCTCCCGCGTGAGTTTCACATCCGAGGCCGGGAGTCTGAGCTCCGGGTCATAGTCCGGGAAGCGGATCTCTCGGATGCGGTTGTCCTGGTCCAGGAGCTCCACATGATCGATCTCGGCGATGTCGTGGTCATCAGACGCCAGCCAGAAAACCGGCACACAGCCTCCCTCGCTGTCCCGGTCGAGGGACTCGGCCAGCCTTATCGCAGTGAGCGCCTTGTGCACGGTGTAAAGGGGCCCTGAGAAGAGCCCCACCTGCTGCCCCGTCACCACGGCGCAGGTATCGGCCCGGGCCAGCTTGTCGATATTCTGGAGTGTCAGCGGGCCGCAGCCATAACCCTTATTCTGCTCCCTCAGGACCTCGGCGAGCCGCTCCCGGTCGAGGCGGCGTGCGCGGACCGCTTCGGCCTGGCGCTTGAAAGCGTCCGGGTCCCGGAAATCTCCGTTGAAAAATCCCGCAACCCTGTCAAAGTGATTCAGGTAATCGCCGATCAAAGGAGAAGTTTTGGATCTCAAGTGCTCATCCCGGATATCATTCGAACGCCTTGGTGAACAGATAGAAGACCACGATGAGGAAGGCCAGGTGCAGCAGCACCAGAGCATACCATTTCTTCCAGGATGAAAAGAGGGGCGGCCTTTCCTGTTCCATTTCGTGATCGGGATTATCGTTTGGTGGATTCGGCATGGTATTTTCCTGCTTCGATCAGGTTGACGAAGAACCGGAACGCTCCCGGGACACCAGCCGGCAGCTGGCGAAACCAGGAGTAGCCGGTATAGATAAACACTCCTTCTCCGTACCGCGCGTACAGGAGGCCTCCTTTCCGGTCCGGCTCGCCAATGTCATGCGACGAGAGGACCGGGGTGAATTTCTCGTCCCAGCGGGCGGCAAAATACAGGCCTCTCTCCTGGACCCATCCCTCCATGTCTTTTTGTGTGATGATGTTGGGGAAATTCAGGAGGGGATGCTGCGGATCGAGGAACTCGACGGGCGCAGTCTCCATGCTCACGCGGTCCCTCCCGATGGTAAGGGGATAGGGGCCGAGGTTTTCCAATTGCAGACCGCGGGAGACATTGTACTGGACGATCAGGGTCCCGCCTTCTTCGACATACTGCAGGAGCCTGGGCTGGGTGTATTTGAGGCGCTCGCGTGTGTTGTAGGCCCGAATCCCGGTGATGAGGGCATCGAACCGGGAGAGGTCTGCGCTCTCCAGTGCCTCATCGCTCAGCTCGACTACCTCGTATCCGAGGCTGCGCAGCCCGGCCGGAACCTCATCCCCGGCGCCCATGATATAACCGAGACGGCTGCCCAGGCGGCGGACGTTCAGCCTGACGACCTTAACCCGGCTTTCAGGGAAATAGACCTGCCTGTGGATATGGGGATAGGAGATCTCCACCAGGGCCCGGTCCAGGGTCTCGCCTCCGATATCGGCCTCGGCTGTGAGGAAGGCCTCACCCGCCCTCACAGGAGGCGTGACCATGAATGATGCCTGCTGTTCCGCGTACTTTTCAGTGAACGCAAAAGCAACCTCTGCCGGAGAGACCTGCCAGCCTCCGTTTCCCTTGAGCCTGACCCGGCCGGAGGCATTGGGAGAGTGGCTCGTCAGCTTTATCCTGATCTCTTTCGGCTCACTGTCAGCAAATATGCTCACCTTGTCTTCCAGTTGCAAGGTCACCTGGGGCCTGACTTCGAAGGCCCTGTACAGCTCGCCGTCGACCCGGTCTGTCCACCGGTACAGGACAGGAAGGGCATATTCCAGGGACTCTCCTCCGGCACTCAGCACGACCTGCACGGACAGGGAGGGAGGATTCTCCGCCTCACCGATCAGCTGCTGTTCGCCGACTGTGAAGATTCCAAACTCGGGCGGTGCTTTCAACCAGTAAGGCTGGGACACAGGAAAATCACCGGGGAGCCTGATAGTCTTCTCAAAGACCCGGGGAAGGTTGTCAGCAAGCGGCTCATCCACAGCGGTCTCTTCAGCCAGCCCCTGAAAACCGATCCTCTCCACCCGGAAAGGGACAGCCGAACGGCTGACAAGGGAAGTGGTGACCCGGACCTCATCCCCCGGCGCTGCCGCGTAGTCGGCCGCGATGGCCTCCATCCAGAGGCCGGCACAGGCCTGGATGACGCGCAACAGCTCCTGTTTTTTGATCTGAGTCCAGAAAGTCTCATCCAGGCTAATCAGCTCCCTGTAGACGGCCAGGAGGTCTGTGACAGAGTCGGCCGGACGCTGTGGGTCGAATGATGCCGCCACAGCGGACAGCATTTCGTCCACCCGGGCTCCTCCGGGAACTCGCCCCCAGGATGTGTCGATTCCGTCGAATACATCCGCAGAGGCCGGTTCTCCGGCCACAAGCTTGAAATAGTCGAACCGCGTCCCACGCCGCGCTGTGGCGCCAAAGCCCTGGCTCTTGTGCATGGAGCGGCTCTCTGCTGCCATCTCCGAGTAGGACCTGCCCAGCAAAGGATTGTATTCGCCCGTGTCGAACTTCTGCAGGTCCTGGAGCTCCTGCTCCCTGGGGCGCCAGCTGTTCCAGTACAGCCTCTTGGCCTTCCAGGGCTCGACATGTTTCAGCTGTTCGGGAAATCTGTCCGGATCAGAGGCCGCTAGATATGCGTCCCTGATGAGCCATCCCGAGGCCGTGTGATGGCCGTGGCCCGAAGAGACGTCCACGGCGAAGCGCGTGATTATCACGTCGGGGCGAAAGCGCCGGATGATCCAGACCAGGTCGGACAGGATCTCCTCCCTGCCCCAGAACTCGAGCGTCTCTTCCGGTGTTTTTGAGTAACCGAAGTCGATGGCGCGCGTGAAAAACTGTTCAGCGCCGTCGATCCGGCGGGCTGCCATGAGCTCCTGGGTTCGGATGATCCCGATCTCGGCTCCCTTTTCCGGGCCGATCAAGTTCTGGCCGCCATCGCCCCGTGTCAGGGAGAGGTAGGCTGTACGGAATTTCCGGCCCTTGGAGAAATAGGCCAGGGCGGATGTATTTTCGTCATCCGGGTGCGCGGCCACAAAGAGCACGCTCCCGAGCACATTGAGCTTGTGCAGGGCGGTTTGCAGTTCCGCTGCATCGGGAAGCTCGATCCGCTGGGCGTTAAGCTTCCCATACGGGAGGAGAAACCCGAGCAGTAGACACACGAGAATTATGGACTTGTTCACATGCCTTTCCTTTCCAGGCTCGATTCGAGCGGGAGATAAGGGAAGCAGCCCTGAAATCAGATTGGAAGATTCTTATTCTTGGACCACTTCGATCTTAAAGGGGACCATCAGCTCTTCCCAATGGAGATAGGCTGTGGCAGAGACCCCGGCCAGATCCGCGAATCCGAATTCCAACCATTCCTGGTGGGAGGCCTTCTTGGGAGTCACGGTAATGCGGAGGGCATCTTCTTCCTTGTTGTAGGCATAGCTGCCCCAACCCGCGTTGTTGGTATTGAAGATGACGACCCAGTCGCTCTCCGAGGGGATCATGTGGATGCTGTACTTGCCGGCGGCCAGCTTGTTCCCGGCGATTTTGACATCCTTATTGAATTCGATGGTCGTGTTCTCGTTGGCACCGGCACGCCAGGGATAGGGCTGATCTTTGGAATACCTGTTTCCCGGGGCCAGGCCGTAAGGGACCAGTTCTCCCCAGATCTTCCTTCCCTTGACACCGGGGCGGCTGTACACGATGGCGATGTCGGTGTCGACACCCAGAGTCTGAGAGACACTCGCCTTCAGACTCGGCCGGACCTGATCTCCCTGCGCGAACGACGCAGCAGGTAGGATCAGGAGAGCACTCACGATGAGGACCAGACCAAAAATGGTGAAACGTTTCATTACGACCTCCTTAAAAGCAAAAGTGCGGTTTGAAAATTAACTTCAACAATATTTTCCCGTCATTTTAACTATAGAATGTCCATCATTATAGTCGATTTTACGGATTTGTGAAGTAAAAGTTTACCTGAGGATCACGACTTTGGCGCCGAACACGCTCACGACCGCACTCTCCCCCACCATAGCGCCGATCTCCGATTGCACGTGCCCGTGGTAAACATAGCGCGGCTGTTTGTCCTCGATGTAGCGGCGCAGGGCCTGGCTGCCCTGGTGGGCATAGTCTGACTTGTCGGTCAAGTGATAGACCGGGGCATGGGTTATGAAGACATCCACATAGGGGAAGTGGTTGAGTTCGAAGCCGGCCTGATCATCGTCCCACTGATAGGCACCCTCAGGCTTGTCAGACGGAATCCCCTGATAGCCGCCGATCACCCATTTCCGGTGCTGCACGATCTTGCGGTGCACATCCTCCACACACCCGGGAAACGGGGTGGTCGGATCATGATTGCCCTTTACCGCATAGATGGGCCTCAGGAAGAGGTCATAGATCTCCTGCAGGATATGGAACGGGACATCACCCAGGGACACCACAAAGTCGATGCCTCCTCCCAGATGCTCCTCGAAGTGGGGCTTGTCGTAGTCCGCGATCACAAGTACCCGGCTCGGCAGTGCAACCATATGTCGATTACTCCCTTTGATACGCTGACGGTTCGAAAAAAGTGTATCATAATTATTATGCTCCGACAATCGTAACCGGCATCGTAACCGGCAGAATTAAAAAGAGAAAATTCGTTAGCACAATGAATGTTGCTTTTCAGAATCGTGAGGTATACGATCAAAACATCCAAATAGAGGGGAGCAGTGCCTGAAGATCCTCACTTTTCGGTCATCCTGCCTGTATGCCACAGCGGGCGGTTCCTGCAGGAGGCGCTGCGGTCTCTCAAGGAACTCGATTATCCCGGCACGGGGTTCGAGGTTCTGGTGGGAGGGAATCAGGAGGATGAGGAGAGCCGTCGTATCGTTGCCGAGGAGGCCGATCATGCTGCTGTAAGCATCCGCTATGTTCCAAGTCCCTTAGAGCACAAGGCAGCACTCCTGAATGGGGCCTGCAGAGAGGCCCGGGGGCGATACTGGATCTTCACGGACGATGACTGCCGGTTTTTCCCTGACTGGCTGGAGCGCTACGAAGAGGCCCTGGAGGCGGATCCCCTAACCGGCATGGTTGGAGGGCCGGATGTCCTGGAAGAGGGGGCCTCCGAATTCGACAACGCCCT
>JAUWTO010000074.1 GCA_030614685.1 Candidatus Aminicenantota bacterium | reverse complement strand
GTCATCGACAAATCTCTTCCCGACAACAGGAAGCTGGTTGCTGAATTACACGATTTCAGGGAAAAGCAGATCAAGATATTTGATAAACTGGCCTCCGGCACTAAAGAGCCGAAAAAGGGAAAAGCGCAGATGTAAAATCCCTACGGCAGAATTTGACACCGTCATTATTCACTGGAATAATACAGACGCTTAAAAAAGAAGGAACAACCACGGATCTTATCACCTTCTCGATATCTGAGAGGCATTAAAGGGGCAAGATCCTTCTACTGAAGCTATTATGGGAAAGAAAATCACTTTCAAGATCACTGATTACATTGAGCGGGATCTCAAATGGGAAGAGGAAGAATGCAATAAACTCGGTATTCGCTTTGCCTACTACCAGCTCAAGAACGCATCCCCATCTGAAATCATAGAGCAAGTCAACGATGCCGATATTGTCCTGGTTAACATGGCAAAGTTCTCAAAAGATGTGATTGCCGGACTGGATGAGACAAAAGTCATCATCAGGCACGGCATAGGGTATGAAAATGTCGATGTTCAGGCTGCCACGGAACATGGCATCATTTTTGCCAATGAGGCCACCGCATCAAGCGAAGATGTAGCGGAGCATGCCGTCATGCTCATTATTGAGACATACAAGAAAAAACAAATTCAGGACGAAATTCTAAAAGACTGGATCAAAACAGGAAAATGGAGTTCTACAAATATTTATCCCCTCTACCGAATGAATGGAAAAACTCTTGGAATTGTGGGCTGCGGAAACATAGGGAGCCGCGTCTTGGAAAAGATGCAAAGCTTTGGTATGGAAATCCTTGTCTGTGACCCCTATCTCTCCGAGGAAAGGCTTGAAGAATTGGGTGTCAAGCATACACATTTTGCTGAGATCCTTGAAAGATCTGACATCATAACCGTTCATTTTCCCGTAACAGATGAAACGCGCGGCATTTTTAACACAGATACATTTTCTTTAATGAAAAAAACTGCAGTCCTTATCAACACATCTCGAGGACCTGTCGTCAAGACCCAAGACCTCATTATAGCCCTCAACGAGGGTCAAATTGCAGGGGCAGGACTGGATGTCTTTGAAAAAGAACCTCCAGAGCCTGATCTTGAACTCCTCCATATGGACAATGCTGTGCTGAGCCCTCATATTGCCTGGTACAGCGAAGAAGGCGGATGGGACATCAGGCACATGATCATGGGTGATGTCAGGGCATTTCTGAAGGGAAAACCGCCCAGATTTATCGTTAACCCTGACGTTTTGGGGCGCCCGAACTTGAGACTTACAGGCAGATAAGATCATAGCTTCACAGCCATCACATCTCTTGAATTTTCAGCCTTGGGATTTGACGGCTAGGAGAGTTATTGATACTCTCTTCCTCTCATGAGGCAGGCGAAGCCGCGAATCAAGCTCGCAGCCCTGTTTGTGGTTCTGGTCATCAGCTTCATTCTAACTCTTCTTGTACTCTGGTTGACCATCCCGGCACTGCGGAACAGCAAGAGCCTCATCGTGCTCTTTTTTTACAGTTTTCCGTCCCAATTCCTGATCGCGACGGTCCCCCATGAGCCTGTGTTCCTCTATTTCAGCAAATATCACCCCATCCTGATAGTCACCCTCGTAGCCATTGCCGGAACCCTGATCACTGAATTCATCAACTACACGGCGCTGCACTATTCTTCCGAATTCAGCGCGATAAAAAAGATCTCCCATAGCAAATTTGTCGACAGATTGATCCTGCTTTTCAATAAATCTCCGTTCGCTGCGCTGCTGGTTGCCGGGTTCTCCCCTGTTCCCTTCTATCCGTTCAGATTTTTGGTGGTATTCGCAAAATACCCCAAGTCCAAATACCTCCTGGCGGTTTTCCTCTCCAGGACTCCCCGGTTCCTGATGCTGGCCGGCTTGAGCAAGATGTTCAATATACCGGACTACCTATTGGTGGGGATCTTCTTATTCATGGGCATCTATGTGGGCATCGCGTTCTTGATAAGCAGGCTCAGACTAAGGCGGAAACAGCTGCGGGCTAACGCCAATTTGTCTAATATTTAGACACCCCGTCCGTTCCTGAACACCCGATGTACCGGAATTAATCAGTCAAACCACCACAATTTTCATGCTCTCAGGGGGGATTCCATCCCGAAGTGATTGGCACGGGAATTGCATTAAATGGCGGTGGAGAGCAACTCATTGGAAGAATATTTCGTCTACATAAAGTCAGGAAGATGAATAGAGAGCTGATCTGATCAAGACACAGGACAAATGACAATGAAAAAAATCATGAGAGGACTGGCAGTCGCAGCGGCCGTGGTCTGTCTGCTCCAGACATCCTGGGCGCAGTTCACAGAAGATGAGCTGACGCAGAGGGATCACTGGGAAGGCTTCCTCAATACGGCCAAGATCATAAAGGCGGAGCAGCCCTGGGGCGAAAAAGAAGCGGTCACCCGGCCCTGGAAGCTGACGCTTCAGAAGGACGGCATCACACGATACGCTGTGTGGAAGGACTGCGAAGGCAATATGAAGGGCTACAGCGAGAACTGGCGCTGGGAGATCGCGGCCTACCGCCTGGACAAAGAACTCGGACTCAACATGGTGCCCCCGACCGTGGAGCGTGAGTTCAAGGGACAGCTGGGGTCGCTGCAGCTCTGGGTGGAGAGCGAGTGGAGCCTCAAGAAAAAGATCCAGAAAAAAATACCGACACCGATCGACAAGACCGACGCCTGGCTGCGGGCGGCCTGGCTGCAGCAGGCCTTCGACAACCTGATCGCCAATGAAGACCGCCACATGGGCAATGTCCTCGTGACCAAGGACCATCGGGCCATTCTGATCGATCACTCCCGCACTTTCCGGACTTCGGAACAGTTCACCAACCAGCTGCTCTACGGACAGAAAGACCGCGATGAGTCGTCCATGATCATGCACGAGCTTCCCCGGGCATTCGTCGAGAGTCTGCGTGCCCTCGATTCTGTCACACTGCACGAGGTCGCAGGCAACTACCTGACCGATATAGAGATCGATAGCGTGCTCAAGCGGCGCGAGCTGCTCCTTGACTGGATCGACACGCACGCCCAGGTGCTTGGCAAAAATCAGGCCCTGTATTGATTTGACATCCGACACCCTCCTCTGATAGAAGAAAACAGAGAGGATTTAACATGGCAGAGTTCATAGGCGGAATTTTTCTTCTCTTTCTCGGTCTTATACTCTTGGGCCTGATGGTCATCAGCCTGGTCTGGGCTTATAACGATGCGGAGAAACGCGGGCGGCAGGGGTGCCTGGTCGTCATCCTGCTGTTTCTCTTCTCCTGGCCGTTCAGCCTGCTCCTCTGGATCGTGTTTCGGCCGGATCTGCCGGATTAGAATCCCCTACAGGTTACGGGTGTCGCCTATTGAGGACAGGAATCCGGCCATCTTTTTACAATTTCCCCTGGTCTTCTTGGCATGATTTTTGCTAAAGTCTTATTTGATCACATGAAAGTCACAAAACCGATTTTCATATCAATGGTAAGGAGGCGAATATGCATAAAAAAGGGCTATTGATCTTACTGGCGATCCTATTGATAGTACCAGGTCTGGTGCTGGCGCAGGATCTCGAAGCGAAACCGGAAAAGACCTTCCAGAGCGGCGTACGGCCAGGCAAGGCCTTCCCGATCGAATCGGGGCAGATGTCCGTAAATGTTCTCAAACAGGACAAGGCGAGGGTAGTGCTGCTGGCGACATCTGTCTGGGTCTATGACGCTTCAACTGATTCTGAAACAATGCAGCACATCTTTAAGCAGAATGTCGATCTCGCGACCATCTATGTCGACTTTTCTGCGGTTTTAAACACGGATGTCAAATTCCATGTGATCTTTGCAGGGCCGGAATACTGGGTATTCGATGACGAAGACTGGTTCCCTGCCAAATACAAAACCTCGGATTATTTCGAGGAAAACGTCTATTGGGTTTCATTCCTTCCGGACGAATGGAAGAAGGGAACCTACAAGCTCGTGATCATCGCTGAACAGGAAACAGTGGGTTCCGGGGCCGAATCCGTGATTGAGTGTGTCTTCCGCATCATTTAGACAGAATTATCCGGTATACACCTGAATCGTTCAGAGAAGGGCTGCCCCTAAGTCTGAGGGCTGCCCTTCTCTGATATTTCCCTCCCTTCCTTTAAGAATCCCCATTTCTGGACATCGCTACGGTTTTTGGTGTTTAATTGGAGTACTCTGTTCTCGGGGAAAGAAAATGAGAAAACGTTTTATCATCCTCATTCTAATCATGATAGGCGGATTACCGGCACTGGGCGCCCAGGAGGGGCTGATCCCCGCCTTCGAAGTGGAGGCGAACGACCTGCTCCTCCACAGGACGGCCCGGCCAGGAACGCCCTTTGACAAGGTGGGGAGGCGGTTCGCCGTCCTGGGGGAGGAGAGCGGATCGTTCGAGGCCTGGGCCTACCCGTTGAAGCTCATCCGCGAATTCACATTCTCGTTCTTCATCGGGAGCTCGACCCGGCCCATCCACGCCCGGGACATCGTCCGGTACGTGGATGTCACGCCCGAAGCCACGATCCTGACCTACACCTTCCAGTCCTTTACTGTCAAAGCCATGTATATCACTCCCATAAGGGAACCGGGTGCGCTCATCCTTCTCGAGATAGACTCCAGTGTGCCGCTGTCGGTGGTGTGTGGGTTCCTGCCTGTTCTCCAGCCCATGTGGCCGGCCGGGATCGGGGGCCAGTTCGCCTATTGGAACAACGAGCTCAAGGCCTACATCATCTCCGAGTCCTCAGGCAAGAATCACGCCCTGGTGGGCTCCCCGGCCGCCTCCGGCCTGTCCTACACACCGGCCCACATGCTGTCGGATTCACCCAGTGAATTCCGCATCGACATCCCGGAACCTGCAATGCTGAAAGGAAAATACATCCCGATAGGCCTGGCTGGCGGGAAGGGGAAGCGGGAGGATATCCAGGCTGTGTACACCAAGCTGCTCCAGGAACCGGAGAAATATTACCAGGAAAGCCGCAGACACTTTCAGGAGCTTCGCAGCACCACGCTCCGCATCCAGACACCGGATGTGAAACTGGACCTGGCCTATGAGTGGGCCAAAGTGGCCTTTGACAACCTGATGGTGGAGCACCCGGACCTGGGGACCGGGATGGTGGCCGGGCTGGGTGCCTCCGGCACGAGCGGGAGACCCGGGTTCGGATGGTTCTTCGGGGGAGATACCTACATCAACTCCTTGAGCCTGTCCAGCTATGGGGCCTTTGATGCGGCCCGGACCATGCTGGGCTTCACGCGCCAGTGGCAGCGGGATGACGGCAAGATGGCGCACGAGCTTTCCCAGGCGGAGGGCTACATTGACTGGTGGGGCGACTATCCCTACGGATACATCCACGGCGACACAAGCCCCTATTATATCGCAGCCTTATATGACTACATGCGCTGGTCAGGGGATGTGGAATTCATACGGGAAAGCTGGGATTCCCTCAAGCGTGCCTATGACTGGTGCCTGACTACTGATGCCAACGGCGACGGGCTTATGGACAACCGCAAGGCCGGGCTGGGCGCGCTGGAATACGGCGCCCTCACCGGGATCGCCACCGACATCTACCTGGGGGCGGTATGGGTGCGGGCCGCCTATGCCATGCAGGAGCTGGCCAGGATCGCCGGGCACATCGATTACAGCGATAAGGCCGCAAAAGACTATGAGCGGGCCCACAAGGCCTTTGAAGACCGATTCTGGGATGAGAGCAGTCGGTTCTATGCCTACGCCTTCAATGCCGAAGGTGAGCACGTCAAGGAGATCTCCCCCTGGAATGCCGTTGGCCTGATGTGGGGCCTGGGCACACCAGAGCACAGCCGCGCTTCGCTGGAGCGGTTCAGCTCGGCAGAGCTCATCACGGACTGGGGCGTGCGCAGCATCTCGATAAACAGCCGGTATTTCCAGCCTTTGAACTACAACTACGGTGCGGTCTGGCCGTTCCTGACCAGCTGGGTAACAAGCGCACTCTACGCGCACCACATGCCGCTCAATGCCTGGCCCCTGCTCAAGGCCACGGCCGGTCACACATTTCACCACGGGCTGGGCACGATCACCGAGGTCTTCTCCGGTACAAAGCATGTCTGGCCGCAGGAAGCGGTCGCCCACCAGGGATTTTCCACGGCCGCGGTCACCCTGCCCCTGATCCGGGGACTGCTGGGGCTGGAGGCCGATGCCTCAGCCCAGACCCTCACCTTTGCTCCCCATCTCCCGGCCCATTGGAAGACGCTTCATGTCTCTCAAGTCAAGGTGGGGAAAGCCCGTTTTTCCCTGGACTGTTCCAGGGAAATTGACAGCTTCCGCATCGATGTGACTCCTCAGCATGCCGAGGGTTTCCGCCTGCGCCTGGAGCCGGCCCTGGGTCTGGGATGTGAGATAAAAGACGTTACACTCAGGGGCGAATCCATCGCCTATGAGACACGGGAGCTGGCACAGGTCACACAAGCCGTGTGCGAGCTGCCGCTCCACGACAGCCCCATCTCGGTCATAATCTCCTTCGAGCCTTCGGTCGAGGTCTTCCCTGTGGACCATATCAGCCGGATCGGCGAATCCAATGCCGGGCTCAAGATCCTGTCACTGGAAAAGGAAGATTCGAGCTTGCGGCTTGAAGTTGAAGGCCTGTCCGGGAAGACCTATACTCTGGGAGTCTTGAATCCGGAGCTGATCTCCACGGTCAGCGGAGGCGAGCTGCGCAACGGCCGGATCCACGTTTTGATCCCGGAGGGAAAGCCCGGCGTCTTCCTCCGCCACACCGTCATCATCCACCAATAAAAAATATCCCCATCCAAGCACTCACTCTTTTAATCTGGGCCATTCACGGGCCGAGATTGCGGTAGTTACGAGGGCCGATGGGTGAGGCTGTAGTGTACTACTGCGAACCCATCGGGATGAAGTAAATGCCGTGAGATCGGTTCGCCCGGAGGGTAAGAACGGCAGTTCTTATTAATGGCCCAGATCTATACTACTGCGAACCTAGCGCGACAATGGAAATGCAGCAAGATCAGCTCGTAAATAATCCCGGTCAACGGCGGAGGGAGGCTTTGGAAAAGACATAATCCGGAATATCGGCATCGAAATCCATGGACTCTATGACCATCTCCGTGCCCTTGCCGCCCTTGAGCACGTCCTTGAACACGATATGTGAGGGGATCCAGCGGCCCTCCATCTGCAGGACCTTGAGCACCTCTGTGGTCTTGAGCAGCTTGCCGCTGCGGGCGAAACGGTCTTCCCGCAAGGAGATGAATCGCTCCTTGTCCACCCAGACCTTGCGCGTGTGATACGCGATGTCTTTATTACCTTCCTTGGCCACAAGCTCGAGCACCCAGCAGTCGCGCTCGGCCATGATTTCATCTCCTGCGACCTGCGCATCATAGATATTGCTCAGCTCCGGGTCTTCCATCATGTCCTCATAGGAGAGGTCCGAGCCCATCACCGACTGCCGCAGCATGTGCCCCGAGATGCGTATGATCCTGTCCGTGCTGGGAGAGTAGGTCCACAGCTCGTCTTCCAGTTTGAGCATCTTGGTGCCGGCCTCTCGGGGAGGCGAGAGGAATTCTGTGAAGGACTGATCCACACCCCGCAGCCAGGACTTTGACGTGATGGTGCGGCTCCCGCGGCGGCCGTGAACGGTCATGGTCCCCACGTAGATCTTGTTGTCGGAGCCGAAATTCTCGTCCATCTTCTGGATGATCCAGTCGCCATCCGGAGCTTGGGCTTCCAGACCGAGGAAAAGTCCTGCCGTTAATAAACACACAACCAATGTGAATTTCTTCATACTTCCAACTCCTTCATCAACTGCGATGTCTTACGGCGATAAATGCCCAGACCGGCGATCGCGGCGCCCAGGAGGGTTGCGACGATCCCGGGAAAGAATCCGATCACGTAACTGACGGGCGTGACCTTGGCCCGGATCACATCGGCGATCATGAGCGAGGCATTCTGCATCATGCTGCTGATGTTAAATCCCTTGTACTGCAGATAGTAGGAAAAGGCCAGTCCCATGACCGTACCGAACGCGGAGCCGATGACACCTACAAGCAGGGATTCGGTGATCATGGATCGGTACAGGTGCCCTTTGCTCTCTCCTAAGGCCAGGCGAACCCCGATCTCGCCGTAGCGCCGGAGGCTGCCCAGGATGCCTGCGTTCCACAGCACGATGGACATGGCGGAAATAAAAACGATCAGAATGACGGCCGTGAACATCTCAAGCATGCCCATCATGTCCCCCAGCGCCGACAGTTCCATCAGGCTTTTCATTACCGGAGCGAATTCGTCGGGATCATCCGCCATGGAGGCATTGAACTCGGCGGCCAGCTGCTCCGAGCCCTCCAGCCGGAATACGAGATCATCATAGAAGCCGAGGACTTCACCGGCCGCGTCCTGCATGTCGAGCACTGCCTGGGCGTCGGCCAGGTCGACGATTATGGCTCCCCTGTCCAACGCAGTCACGCCGAATTTTATGGTCCCGGCGATCGTGAAGTTGGCCACGGCCATACTGCCGTACATGGTGGACCCGATCAGTGTAGCCGTCTCTCCTGCAGTGACTCCCAGCCGCTCGGCAAAACCATGGCTCACCAGGATCTCGCCCTGTTTCTGGGGTAGCCGCCCCGATATCACGGAATCTTCCAGGTTGAGGAGCGACCATTCAGGGGTATCAGGAGAAAACAGGTCCAGGGCCATGCCCATGACGGGCCCCTGGGCGCGTGTCTCCCCGTTCTCATCCGGAATGTCCAGCAGCGCGCCGAACTGGATCCGTGGGGTCCAGATCATGTCGGGATAGCGGACACTCAGATCTGCGAGCAATTCTGACAATCCCACAAAAGCCAGGTCATTCGGGATCTGATCCGCTTCCTCTGCATAGGCCCGCGACATGATCTTGACGTGGCCGGTCGAAAATTTGGCGCTGGTGTCGAAGAAATTACCGGTCGCGCCCTGTATGTAGCTGTAAAGGAACACGGTCAGCATAACTCCGGTCATGACCGTGAGGATCGGGAACAGGCTCCTTGAACGGTCCCTTAGTATGCCCTTCAATAGAAATTTGATCATGTCATCTTCCCCCTCAAGGCCTCGGTGGGCTCCAGCTTGGCGATCCTGCGTGTGGGGAGATAGCTTACAATGGTCGTGACCGTAAGTACGAGAAGCACCGTCCCGACAATGAGACCGGCGGTGATCGCCGGATACAGGGTGTCTCCGATGGCAAATCCGTAGCTGTCCATGGCCCCCGGCATGGCCCAGCCAACCTTGTTCGAGTACATCAGGAGCGGGATCCCGTACACAGCGGCTACGCCGGCGGCCAGCACGCTGTGCATGATCCCCTCCAGCGTGAACATCGCTATGACTCGAGATCGGGTCAGGCCCAGAGCCATCAGGGTACCGATCTCCCTTTTACGTTTAAAGATGGAGAAGATCTGAGTATCGAATATGGCCAGCATGGCCAGGAACAGAAGAACGAAGTAGAAGATGGAAGAGCCCACGGTCTTCTGCTTGACCAGGGCCATAATATCTTTCATGAGAAAATCCATGTCCCGGAACACCCATCCGGATACGCTGCCCGGCAGGTCTTTATCGCCGTCCTTTTCCACGACCACCATGGTGGCCTCACCCTCCATCCGAGTCAGGTCCTGCAGCGTGTCCAGAGCGATCCAGAACTGTCCCTGGTCGATGCTGGGGACCGCGATCCGGAACACCTGGGCGATCCGGAATTCCTGGGCATCGAATACCCCGTCCGCATCCCGCCAGCGGATGGTCACGACGTCACCGACTTTGAGTCCGGTACTGGCAGACATGCGGCTCCCGATCAGGGCCGGGAGTTCCTCCCCCTCCTGCTCCAGGAAACGGGAAGGGAGAGAGATGATTTCCTGGCCGGGGTCGATCCCCTTGAGCATGGCCGACATCATGCGCCCATTGGGATAAGCCGTGGCCTGGACGATCAGGATGGGAGTGGCCTTTTGTTGAGCCACCATCGCCTGCAAGGGATCGGGCAGGACACCATGGGAGTCCTCAAGAGTAAGGGGATCATAGGGATCATAGGCTGCCTGCCAGTACTGCCCCCCGGCATACTCGGCTGCGGCCTGCTGGCGCATGGCCTGCTCCCCGATGCCGAGGTTGAAGCTCTGCATCCAGATGATCGCCACGAACGCGAACGAAAGGACCCCGACATTCAACCAGGTCCGCACACCTGCGCCCAGCAGATTCCGCAGTGCCAGCTTGAACAGGGTCCTCATCGGTCTTGTCCCTGAGGTCTTTCCGGCTGCACGGCCTCATCCCGTGCTACCCGGCCGTCGATCAGGGTGATCTTGCGGCGCAGATACCGGATGACCTTTTCGTCATGTGTGGCAAAAATAAAGGTCGTTTCCAGATTCTGGTTGAGCGCCACCATGGTGTCGAGGATGTGATAGGAGTTTTCCGCATCCAGGTTTGCAGTGGGTTCGTCCGCCAGGATGATCGCCGGCTTCTTGACCACGGCCCGGGCGATGGCCACCCGCTGGCTCTGTCCTCCCGAGAGCTGTGCGGGCTTGGACTTGGCCCGGTCGGCCAGGCCTACCCACTCCAGCGCGTCCATGGTCATCTTTTTGCGTTCTTCCGCCGAATAATCGAGGAGGAGGAGAGGGAATTCGACGTT
>JAUWTO010000364.1 GCA_030614685.1 Candidatus Aminicenantota bacterium | reverse complement strand
TTAAGGACCGCCTGACCTGGTTCCAGATCGCGGACCTGGTCATGCGCTGGTCCGCCAGCCACAAGCGCTACCTGTCCCGTTCCAAGCTGTGGTCAGCGCTCAAGACCCTGACGTCGCTGCGTGCGCTGGGGGTCTACCTGGTGTTCTTCCTGACCATGCTCAAATACCGGTTCCGGCGGTTCCGCGTGAAGAGTGTGACACAGGACAGCGACTACGTCGGTAAACAGTAATCCAAGCCGCAGACATTTACACGATACAAGTCTCCGAGTCATTGTGAGCGAAAGCAGTGAGCGTGGCAATCTCAGAGATTGCTTCACTGTGTTCGCAATGACATGCGATGGAATTGGCTTTCAGCCGCTATTCCGTCTTTTCCTCAAGGTCCGGCTGCGCGTCGCGGCTCTTGTCTTTGATCTTAACGGAATAGATGCTGGTGACATTGGGCTCTGCCATGGTGGTGCCGTAGATGTAGTCGGCCACTTCCATGGTCTTGTAGTTGTGCGTGATGATGATGAACTGTGTCTGGTCCTTGATGTTCCGCATCAGGTTGAGAAACCGGCTCAGGTTGGTCTCATCCAGTGCGGCGTCCACCTCATCGAGGATGCAGAAGGGGGCGGGCCGGTACTGGAACAGGGCAAAGAAAAAGGCCAGGCTGGTCAGTGTTTTCTCGCCACCCGAGAGGAGGTTGAGGTTCTGCACCCGCTTGCCGGGAGGCTGAGCCACGATCTCCACCCCGCTCTCCAGGGGATCGTCCTCATCGGTGAGTTTGACCTGGGCCGTCCCACCCTGGAAGAGCTGGGCAAACACGTTCTGGAAGTTCCGGTTGACCGCAATCAGCGCACGCAGGAACTGGGTCTTGCTCTCGTGGTCGATCTTTTTAATGGCTTCCTTGGTGGATACGATGGATTCCACCAAGTCGTCCCTCTGTTTGGTCAGGAAGTCGAGGCGCTTCTTTTGGCTGAGATATTCCTCCTCCGCCATCAGGTTGACCGCCTTAAATCGCTGCAGTTTATCCCGGACTTCCTCGAGTGAGGTCTCGGCCTCGGCAATATCGATGCCTTCTTCCAGAGGGACCTCGGCCTTGATCTCCTGGAGCGTCTTTTTAAGCTCCTGCCAGCAGGATTCCTCCAGGTTGACCAGGTCCCGATCCCGCTCGGCCTTGCTCACTTCCCATTTGACGCGATCTTCCTTGGCCGCCTCGATGTCCGTTCGAAGTTCCTGGATCCTCTGCTCAGTCCCCTCCAACCCGTTCTGGAGTTCGCTGAGCTTCGCCTCCTTCGCAACCAGGGAGGACGTCTGGTCTTTGGTCTCACGGTCCATGCGGCCGGCCTGCGTGTCGAGTTCGTGTATGCGCTGCTTGAGCTGCTCTTTTTCCCGGAGTGCCGTCTCGATTTCCTTCCCCAGATCGGCGGACTTGCTTTCCACGAAGGCATGCCTCTGCTCCAACCTTTTCAGCAGATCCCGGGCATTCTCGATCTTTTCCTGGAAGAGCTCCTTCTCGGCCCGGAGCTGAAAAAAGGACCTGCGGGCCTGTTCGCTGGACTCTCTCTGAGCGGTCAGGGCCTGCTCCTCCTCGCGGATCTCTTTATCCAGCCCCGTCTCCCGTTCCTTCAGGTCAACGATCCGGGTGGTCAGGGATTCCCAGTGCCGGGTGACACCCTGGTGGTCTTCCGTGAGCTTGCGGGATTCGTTCTCCAGCACCGCGATGTGAGTCTCTGTCTGCTCGAGCCCGCTGCATGCGAAGCTGACTTCTTTCTGCTCCACACCCTCCCGCTGCCTGAGAGAGGCCAGGGATGCGGCCTCGTCCCGGACCCCCTGCTCCAGGGAGTTCAGGTCCTGTGTGGTTCCCTGGATTTTTGTGGTCAAGGGTGAAAGCTCAGCCTGCAGGAGGGCGGTATCCCGCTTGAGCCCTTTGATATCCCGGTTGAGGGAAATGAGGCCGTCCTTCTTTTCTCCCAGTTTCAGGAGCCCCGAGGCCAGGAGCAGGTCCCCCTCCAGGGTGATATAGCTGAAGCGAGGGTGCTGGATCCAGAGGTCGACCGCATCCAGGACGCTGCGAACGATTGCGGCGTCCCCCA
>JAUWTO010000232.1 GCA_030614685.1 Candidatus Aminicenantota bacterium | reverse complement strand
TTCGGATCATGAAAACACTCCTTAGGTGCCTGAGTGCGGTGGCCGTAATGTCCCTGCTGCTCCAGTCCATCCCCCTGAGTTCCGGTCAATCCACGCAAGCCGAGGAGATCGACAGCAAGGTCCAGGCTTTCCTGGACACCCACCAATACCAGTGGCGGTACGAAAACGTGGCAGAGGAAGACGGAAAAGTCCTGTTCGACCTTATCGTGGAGAACAAATACACCCGGGCCCTGGACATCGGCACCTCCACGGGGCATTCGGCCATCTGGATCGCCTGGGCCTTGAGCAAGACCGGGGGCCGCCTGGTCACCGTCGAGATCGACGAGTACCGCCACAATAAAGCCCTGGAAAACTTCAAGAAAGCCGGGCTGAGTGAGTTCATCGACGCTCGCCGGGCGGATGCGCACGAGCTCGTTCCCCAACTGGAAGGCCCGTTCGACTTTATCTTTATCGATGCCGACAAGAACTGGTACACCGACTATGCCAAGGCGGTCCTGCCCAAGCTGGAGACAGGCGGCTGCATCACCGCGCGCAATGTGCGGAATCTGTTCTACATGCGGGGGATCCGGGAGTTCCTGGACTATGTTAAGAGCGTGCCCGAGCTGGAGACCATGATCGATGAGAAGAGCCGCTCCGGCATTTCGATCAGCTATAAAAAGGAAATCGCCAAAAAAGAGGACCGCTCCACCCTTAAACAGCGCAGGAATCCCGGCTTATTATCGGGAATCACCGCCTGCCATCACAGATTTTTCCTGCCTTTTAATGACGACCAGCGTGATGTCGTCGCTCTGTGGAGCGCCGCTGGTAAATTCGGAGATGGCAGCCAGGATCGCGCTCTGGATCTCCCTGGCTGAGCCGGTCCTGTTTCCCCGGATAACCTCGATCAGCCGGTCTTCGCCAAAGAGGCTGTCGGCTACTGTCTCCAGGGCGGAATCGACGGCCTCGGTGATCCCGTCGGTATACAGGACCAAGACATCCCCTTGTTCCAGGATCGTAGTCTCCTGCTGGTATTCCTGATCGGCCATGAATCCCAACAGCAGTCCGCCGGACTTGAGGCGCTCGATGCTGCCGTTTTTCCTCAGGAGCAGCGGCGGATTGTGGCCCGCATTTGTGGACGTGAAGGCGGATGCGGACTGGTCCAGGATGCCGTAGAAGAAGGTCGCGAACATGTTGGTGTCCGTGGAGTCCACCAGGAGGTCGTTGATCCGGGATAAGACCTCACCCACCTCGCCCGGCCTGATCACCTGGGCATGCAGGCTGGCCTGCAGGTTGGCCATGAGCAGGGCCGCCGGGATGCCCTTGCCCGAGACGTCGGCTATGGCGATGCCCAGATGGCCTTCCCCCATGACCAGGAAATCGAAGTAGTCCCCGCCCACCTGCTGGCTGGGAAGGCTGATCCCTGCGATCTCGAATCCCGGAATCTCCGGCATGGTGTGGGGCAGGAGTCGTTCCTGGATCTTGCGGGCCGTCTCCAGCTCGCTCTCCAGCCTCTCGCGGGCAATGGATTCCTCGTGCCCCTTTTTGACAGCGGCCGCCATCTCGTTGAAGGAGACAGCCAGGTCGCCCAGCTCGTCCTCGTTGGGCAGCTCAATGCGGGAATCCAGGTCTCCCGCAGCAATGCGGCGGGTGCCGCGGTGCAGGACCCGGACTGCAGAGGTGATCCCGGCCGTTATCCGCACGCCGAAGAAGAGGGCGAACATCTCGAGGATCAAGAGCAGG
Source organism: Candidatus Aminicenantota bacterium (assembly GCA_030614685.1). GTDB lineage: Bacteria > Acidobacteriota > Aminicenantia > Aminicenantales > Aminicenantaceae > JAUXEH01. The sequence goes on along the minus strand of JAUWTO010000232.1, from coordinate 2,233 downwards.
ATGGCCAGCACCAGCAGCAGAACGAGCACGGCCTGGCTGAGAGGATTGCGGCTGCCGGCCAGTTCCCCGGCAATGTCCGAAAGCCTGCCCTCCAGCAGAAGCAATACGGTCTGCTGGCTAAACTTCCCGTCCTCGTACATCATCAGGGTAAGGCTGGACACACCGAAGTACAGGCTGCGGTTCCAGAACGAGGGGGGGGGCTCGTCTCCTTCTCCGGCCGGTTGGGACTGCGGCAGCCTGCCGTAGATCCCCTCGGGCCGCCCTGAACCGCTCACGGTCAGTGCCTGGATCTCCTCCCCTTCCCCGGTACCGAAACTCAGTCTCTCGGTGTAAGAGATCTTGAGGTCACTGTGCAGGATGCGGGCCAGGCGATCCATCACGCTCCGGTCGATCCGGCCCGCCCACAGGGAAAGGCCGGGGGCATCGGTTCGCTCCAGCCCCACCAGCCATATGTCCTGTTCAATCCGGAAATAAGTTCCTGAGACGGCGGGATCCCAATCCGCGAATCCGAGATCGGCGGCCTTGAGCGCCTCAATGAAGGGCGGGATGTTCGGTGGGAGGCTTCCCCGCTGTCGCGTGAATCCCTCCCCCTCGGTGTAGACGAAGGAGTCGGGTGAGAGGCCGTGCACGAAGTTTTTGTCCCGAACGGCCTGCTCGGCCCAGTCGATCAAGATGTTGGAAGCCCGGATGGCCCGGCTCTCACCCAGGGTCCCGTAGAGGGTCAGGATTCCCATCACAGTGACCAGGAACATGGGCACCAGAACCAGGAGGAAGGCGCTGACCGCCAGCTTGGGCCGCAGGCGCATGAAGTGCAGGCGGATGCGGAAGAAGAGGTGGAAGAGGCTCAGGAACCAGAAGTTCCCCAGCGCACCGAGGCTGTAGAAATAGAGGTTCTTGCCCAGCGCTGCAAACACGTTTGAAGGGAGCTCCGCGGTCTCGATCGCCTGAGAGGAGACCTGGATCTGCACCTCTTCTTGTCGTGTTGTCAACATCCCGAAGGTCAGTAGGCTGAGCATCAGGAGAGCGATCAGGAAGAGCGCCGCCCGCCGTCTGGGCGTCAGATGAGAGTAGGGCTTGTATTTCCGGAACAGCAGGAATATCCCCGCAAAAGAAAGGGAAGCCACCCAGATGCCTTCAGTGGTCGGCAGGGCCAAAAGCAGTGCGAGCCCCCCCAGCAGCCAGATCAACCAGAAGATCTTGAAGCGCGCATCAAGCAGCAGCATCCTGACGGCTACGGCCCAGGTAGTGAAGGCCAGGATCCCAGCAGCAACGGCCGGGAGTGTATCGTCCAGATTGAGGAATTGAAGAGCCAGCCAGAGGAGAACGCTGCCGCCCGCGGCGACCAGGACCAGCCGCCAGACCCGTCTGTTCAAGGAGGTGGCAGCCTCGCGGCCTTTTTTTTTATCGCTCTCAGGAATCGAAGGGGCCCTGCGAAAGATCCTGTTCAGGATTGCCATTGCGCGTCTATTCTACCACGCGCTTTCCGAACACAAAAGCCTGGAAATCCTCAGCTGCGGCCGCGAAGCACGCGGGACGGCAGCCCGAACAGGGCCTTGATAAAATCGAACAGCGCGTTGACCGTGATCCCTATCAGACGGAAAGGCAGCATAAGCAGCCAGATAAGGGGATACAGAAACAACAGAAAAAGGGCCAGGGGCCAGCAAAGAATGAGCAGGATGAACCAGAGAATAATTTTCACTTGTGAATTGCCTCCACACTATATCTACGAACAAAAACAGCGTTTTGTTCAAACGGGCTTGATCAACCAGGGTAATTCACAAGTCGAATTTGCCATAGATGGCAGGCTCGGCGTGTGAAACTGGGTAGGTTGGACCGGAAAAAATATCGATTAACATTGGAAATGACATTGTACCCGATGCGATCAGAACACAAGCCCCTCAAGAAATCATGACATTTCGATAATATTTTGGTTATAATAAATAGCGACAATTAATTTTGGATTTCCACATTAAAAATGTCGATATTCTTTATGAATAATTCAGATGCCTGGATTATTCACGGGCCGAGGTTGGTGCATCGACAAGGAAGTGGCTCATGAGCTGTAGTGTACTACAGCGATTGGGCCGCAACGTAGTTGATGTGATGAGATCGGCTCGCCCGAAGGGTAAAAGATGCAGACGATTGGAACAAATGTTTCCAGTACTAATAATGTCTGCAGCTTTTATGAATAATTCAGGTTAAGAGAAGGCCTATGAATAAAAGCTACGGCTGC
>JAUWTO010000340.1 GCA_030614685.1 Candidatus Aminicenantota bacterium | reverse complement strand
GGATTCGCCTTCCTTGCCGCTCAGGCCTACGCCGGCTTCCAGCATCGCCACATCCGGCACATCACAGTAGTCGTACAGGATGCCGGCCTCTTCACAGATGATGTTGAGTGTAGTCACATCCTGGCTCTGACCGGCTGAAGTATTGAGCAGGGGGAGCTGGGCCGTGGGAGTCTGATCCTGGGCTCCCATGGGTCCGGCCAGGGACAAGGCCAGGACGATCAGGCCCAGCATCGGGATCTGATATCGTGTTTTGGTTCGCATATCTGTCTGTCTCCTTGGTTACTTCTTCCGGGGCGGTTGTTTGGGAAGGTTGTGGTACCGCACGACCTCCCGCAGCCAGTCCTCGGGATAGGGGAGGTTGGACCGCTTCCGGGTCTTTGAATCATAGAGGCTCAGACCCCGGTACTTGACGAGCAGCTCGTCTCCCAGCTTCCACCAGGCGTTGACCACCAGGTTGGCGTTGTTGTTGCAGAATTCGGTCAGGTACTCGATGGCTTCTTCCGGATTCTTGTCATAGAGCTGCTTGGCGAAGGTGTCGATCGCTGGAATGGTTTCAATGGTCCTCGCCTCCCACTTAGCCTGGGCTTTTTTCACATCCTCGATAGCATGGGAGTAGACCACCAGCGTGTGAAAGTCCACGTAGTCGAAGGCCCAGCGGGCGGAGTCACGGTTGAACTCCCAGTGGTCGCCGATCTGGAAAGAGTGAGGAATCTCCGTGATCCCGATGTACAGCGGCATGTAGCAGGCCGTGTCCTGGGCGCCGAAGCTGAGCCACACGATTCCTCCGATGGGATCGGGCAGCCAGTCCCGGCACTGAGTGACCGTGGTGTATTCGGCTCGGTTGACACCGATGGTGCGGGGCGTGTAGTAGGACTCGCCGTCCAGTCTGACCGGACGGGGATGGTAATTGGGGTTCTTGAAGGGCCCGCCTCGCAGGCCTTCGGCCGGGTCAAACTTGGTGCCCTGGAATTTGTCCCGTGTGAGGTTCATAACGTCCTGAGCGGAGAGTTTTTTGTCCGGTTTGACCGAGAAAGGAAAATCCATATTCGGCATGTCGGCACTGAACTTCTGGGAAGGGGCCGCCAGGTCGAAGAAGCGCCACATGCGTGCTCGGGTCCCTCCGCTGCTGTTGGCGCTGAATCCCGTAGGAGAATAGGCCTTCTTCCAGTTGAAGGGTTCCCCGCTTTCCGGATCAAACAGGTTTTTCTCGATGGCGAAAGAGACGATGTTGGACGATCCCATGAAGTAGTCACTGTTGTCCAGGTCGATCTCGCCGATGCGCGATTCATTTGGGCACACGCTCACGTGGTCGTCAGGCACGCGCTGGGCGCACCATACCGCGCCCGGCTGGCTGCTCTCCGGTGTCCATAACGGGCCCACCGGCATGATCTCAAAGATCCAGATCTCGTTGGGGTCGGAGACGGCAAGCATCTCGCCGTCGTCGTGGAAGCCATAGCCGTATTCTTCGGCCAGGGACCCCATGATGCGGATGCAGTCGCGGGCGGTTTTGGCCCGCTCCATGCCCAGCTGCGTGAGCGTGGTCAGGTCGATCTTGGCCGAGGGCGTGGAGTTGACCAGCTTCCTCGGCGCCCCGATGGTGGACTCGCCGATGGCCACCTGATTCTCGTTCATGTAGCCGAACATGCCGTGGATATAGGCGTAGGAGCGTTCCGGCTGGGGAATGTCCAGACCTATGTAGTCCTGCTTGATCCTCTCCCACTTGAGTCCTTCCGCCGGGGGCCAGGTGACGTACTGAGACACGTGGTAGATCCTGCGTCCTTCACCTGCCTTGTACTCCCCTCCAGGTATATAGCGGAAGGTCCAGTCGCAGACCCCGCAGTCGCAGGTGTGCGTGCTCATGACCGAGCCGTCAGTCGAGGCCGCCTTGCCTACCAGGATGACCGTGCAGCCTTCGGGGGCATCCCAGATCAGAGATTCATCGGCTTCAACGGCCCGCTGGGCCGCGGCCGACGGATTCCAGGCCAGGGCTACGATCAGGCAGATGCCCAGGACCAGCCAGATATGTTTCGTTTTCTTCAAAATACACCTCCTCTTCAATCTGAATTATTTATAAAGAATGCCGATATTTCCTTGATAAAACTCATAATAATCATCGACATTCTTTACCCTCCGGGCGCGCCGATCTCACCACATCGACTTCATTGCAGCCCATTCGCAGTAGACATCTACAGCTTCATGGGCCACTTCCTCGTCGCTGCAGCAACCTCGACTCGTGAAAAATCCAGGTTATCAAATTTGTTCTCTCAGGCCAGCTTTGGGGATGGTTCTATCTTTATTCCTCTAGCCTATCTAAAAACTCATCTACTTGACGGATATACTCTTTATAATCAGATATGGCTATTGGTAAAATCTCGTAGACTTTTCTGTCATCAATATCCATGTATTCATGGACGATGATATTTCGCATCCCCCCAGAACCTTTCAGTTTG
>JAUWTO010000133.1 GCA_030614685.1 Candidatus Aminicenantota bacterium | reverse complement strand
TCCGCCCACCAGTTGAACTGGCCGGAGAGTGCTACCGTAGGGAGCGCCCCGGAGCGGGCGATCTTGTAGCTCTCGCCTGCGATCCCCCTCTGAAATCGGATCTGAGCCAACTCAGGCCGGCTGAGCATGGCCGTCTCCAGGAGCACGGGAAGGTTGAGCTCCACTGGTTTGAACATCAGCTCTCCATCGAGTTCGATCTTGGTCTCCAAGTCCAGGCCCAGTATATTTTTCATGCCGAGCTCCATGATCTTCAGGTTGTTCTTGGCCGCGATCACCTGGGGCTTCATATTGACCACCCGCACCTCGGAGCGAAGGAGGTCGAACCGGGACGCCAGCCCGACCTCGTGCTGCTTCTTCACGAAATCGTACAGCTTCTGCGCATCGGCGATGGCCATCTCCGCCACCCGTACATATTCCTGCATCAGAAGTACCCCGTAGAATGTACTCTTGGTGCTGAAGATGGTCGAATGCCGGGACTGCCGCTCCGATTCTTGGGTGGATTTGAGGTTGTAGTCGGCCAGCCGGTAGCTCGAGGTTAGCCGACCGCTGGTAAACAGCGGTATGTTGAGGGCCAGTGCGAGCTGATAATCCCTGGTAAAATCCATCTCGACCCGCTGCGGCGGTTCACCGGGAATAAATGAGGGAAATTCCAGCTCGAAGACCTTCTCATCCAGGGTGGACAGCCCCTGCGCATTGAGCGAGGGGAAAAATCCGGCCCGCGCTTCCCTAACCTGGGCCCTGGCCCCATCCACCCGCTGGGAGGTGGCCAGATGAAAGGGATTTTGTACCAGAGCCAGGGCGATGCTGTCCTCCAGGGTCAGTGTCAGTGTGTCCTGTATGGACACCATGTCTTCCGATGTCCTCACAGTCTGGTCCTGGGCGAAAAGAAAACCTCCCAAGACACAGGCTGCCAGCGCTCCTGTCAGTATTTTCCGTGCGATACGCTTCATGCGTATTCTCCTTTGAGTGATCGGCCGGGAGGCTGGATGCCGTGCATGAAGAAGCTGTGCAGCATTTCCGTCCCCTCCTCGACCGTGTAGGATCTCTCCTGGACAAATCCACGAAAATGAAATCCCCGCAGCAGGGCCCCCAGGATGTAGCCTGCCTCTGCGGGATCCATATGCCGGAACAGACCCGAATCCATCCCCTCCTGAAGGATCGAGCTCATGGACTGGTGGAAGGAGGTGATGAGCTGCCTGAACTCTTCGGGGAGGGCCTGCTTGTCGATCGTCGGCATCATATGGTCGTGGATATCCAGGTTCAGGGCTTTTTTCATGGTGCTCCGCTCCATCAGGAAGATACGGGCGAAGTTCTCCTTTTTCTTATAATACGAAAGAGTGTAGTGGATCATTTCCCGAAGCTTGGTTTCCGCATCCGCGTCTTTCTGTTTGATGCGGGTGAATCCGCGCAGCGCCTCCTGGAAAGACTCCATGATCACGGCCGCAAAGATCTCTGCTTTGCTCCGGTAGTAGCGGTACAGGGTCGCCTTGGAGAACTGAGCTTTCCGGGCAATATCATCCATAGAGGTCTGGCTGTAACCATTTTTGGCGAAGACCTTCTCCGCCGCCGAAAGAATAAACTTCCGGTTCTCCGCCATCCTCTGCTGTGCTCTTTCCTTCCTCAAATCTCGCCATGCCATATTAAACCTCACAGTATCACGACTATACTCACAAGTTTACCCTTTAAACTGATAGTAAAGATAACAAGCAGTGAGCATCATGTCAATACACCAAGGCATTTTGACCAAAAATCGATTCCCCCTGCCCAGGAGCTCGCTTTACGTGAATACCAGAAACAAGTACTATGAACCTGGCCAATTCATAAGAATGTCGACAGCATCCTAACGGATCTTATTTCAAGATGTTGCCCTTAAACAGGAGGAGAAATGGGTGAATCCATTCGGGAATTTGAGGAATTCCGTGAAAAGATGAACAAACGGATCATGGACAGCGGCAACCTGGAGATCAAGCGGTTTTTCGCACTGGACAAAAATGCCTACAAGGATGGCGCATTATCTGCCCAGACCAAGGAACTCCTCGGACTGGTGGCCTCCATGGTGCTGCGCTGCAACGACTGCATCAGCTATCACATTCTGAGCTGCGTAGAACTGGGTGTGAGCGATGCCCAGTTCTACGAGGCCTTCAATGTCGCGCTGGTGGTGGGAGGTTCCATCGTGATCCCTCACCTGCGGCGAGCAACCGCATTTCTGGATGAGATCCGGGAGGACGCTCAGGCTCGAGGATGAAAGCGGTCATAGACCCGGCGCAGCCTGCTGCGGCTGACATGGGTATAGATCTGGGTGGTCGTTATCTGGCTGTGGCCCAGCATCAGCTGGACGGAACGCAGATCCGCGCCCCGCTCCAGCATGTGGGTGGCAAATGAATGGCGGAGGATGTGGGGGCTGACCTTGGAGTCCAGGCCCGCCTGCATCGCATACATCTTGAGTCGCTTCCAGAAGCCCTGCCGGGTAAAGGGCCCTCCCCGCCCGGTCAGAAACACATAGTGCGATTCGCGCCCTGCCTTTAGGAAGCGAGCCCGAGCCTGCTGGAGATAGAGCTCGATCGCTTCTATCGCGGACCGCCCCAGGGGGACGATGCGCTCCTTCCCCCCCTTGCCCTTACAAATTAGGAAGCCATCCTCCAGATTCAGGTCCGGCCCTTTGAGCAGGATCAGCTCTGAGACTCGGAGCCCCGAAGCGTACAGCAGCTCCAGCATGGCCCGGTCCCGCACGCTGCGGGGATCATTGCCCGCAGGCTGGCGAAGCAGACGTTCCACCTCTTCGACCTGCAGGACCTTGGGCAGCTTGAACCACATTTTGGGTGTCGTGAGGTTGACCGCCGGATTGGTCTTGATGGCACCATCCAGCACCAGAAAGCGGTAGAAGGCACGGAGAGTCGAGACCAGCCGGGCCACGGAGCGAGCCGAGAGGCCGGCCCGGCTCTGATGCTGGATGAATCTGATCAGATGATCTTCCTCCGCCTTCTTCCACCAGACCTTCTCCTTCTCAAAAAAAAGAAAAAGCTTCCTGAGGTCCCGATCATAGGAGGCCATGGTGTTGGAGGCCAGCCCCTTTTCCACGGAAAGGTACTCAAGAAAGGCCTGGCTGATCCCCTCGGGACTTGAGGGCAGGTTTTTCATCTCAGGTATGGATTTGCGTCCTTCTCCTGTTCAACGGTTGTGGAAGGCCCATGTCCCGGATAGACACGGGTGTGACCGTCCAGAGTGAAGATCCGTTCCTGGATGGAACGGACCAGCTCATCCCAGGAGCCGCCTGGAAGATCGGTTCGCCCCACACCCCCGCAAAACAGCGTGTCGCCGGAGAGCAGCAGGCCCTCGCCCTGCAGGCTGATGCTCCCACGCGAGTGGCCGGGTGTGTGCAGGACCTGAAGACAGGCATCCCCGAATCGGACCTCATCGCCTTCGCGCAGGAAGGAATCCGGGTCTGGCGACGCCTGGGCACTCAGCAGAAACGCGATCTCAGAGAGGAGTACGTTCTGAAGCAGCGGTAGGTCTTCTTCGTGGAGCAGCAGGGGGATGTCGAAGCGGTCTTTGATGTCCTTGTTGGCCCCGACGTGATCGACATGCCCATGCGTGTTGACCAGTACCACGGGTTTGAGGTTCTTTTCCTTGATGGCACGAATGATCTTCCCGGGGTCGGCACCCGGGTCGACAACCGCACACTCGAGAGTATTTTCACAGTAGACCAGATAGCAGTTGGTCTCCAGTGCGCCCACGACCACTGTTTCGATCTTCATGCCTTTCATCTTATTGCCTCGACATCTCCCCGTCAAGGCCTTCCAATCCCTCCCTCGCCGTCTCTCCACCCCAACCAACGCCACCGCCATTTCTCCACCCCAGCCTCCCGCCTTAAAGGGATGGGATCAGTTGTATACCTCCATTATGCTGCCACCCACCCGGAGCGCTCGATTCTTCCTCTGGTGTCATGTTGTTTTTTTGGGCAAATATCCATATAATGGCGCCGATGCAGGACACACACTGGCAGCTCCGCCTGGTCGGCAAATCTCTGAAAAAAAGAGAAAAAATAAATATCCTGGAGAGACATCTCTCTGTCGCGGATACGGATATGATCCTCGACCTGGGCTGTGCCCAGGGGATCCTCAGCTATTTCCTGCGGCAAAGAGGAGGGGCCTGGATCAGCGCGGATCTGGACTCCGTGAACCTGAAGACCTCTCAGGCACTGCTGGAGAAAAACCTGCTTCAGATCACAGAGGGCCAACTGCCTTTCCTTGACGAATCCCTGGACATGGTCGTAAGCCTTGATTATCTGGAGCACCTGGACGACGACCGAGCCTGCCTCGCCGAGATCCACCGCATATTGAAAAAGGGAGGGCGCCTGCTCATGGCCACGCCCCGCACCGGATTTCCCTTCCTCCTGAACAGGCTCCGGCCCCTGTTGGGAATGAGACTGGAGTTTTACGGTCACAAGCGAGAGGGATACACACTGAAAAACCTCAAACACATGCTGGAGGAAGCCGGATTGTACACCATAAAACAGAAGAGCTTCTCCGGCTTCATCACCGAGGCCATGGAGCTCGTACTCAATTTCCTGTATATCCGGATCTACGGCTCTGCCGAGCCCGCCCCGGACCTGCGGGACGGACATATCCGGCCGTCCACATCCGAAGAATTCACCCGGCGCAAGGGAGTTTTTCGAGCCTATTCCGTGATCTACCCCCTGCTCTGGCTCCTGTCCCGGCTGGACAGGTTGTTCTTCTTCCAGAGAGGCTATGGGCTCATGCTGTGGGCCGTGAAGCCCGAAAGCACTAAGAAGTGATCCATGGTAACGCGCAAGCTGGTGGGATTCCTGCTGGGACCCACCCTCTTCATCCTGGCGCTAATCTCCCCGATCCTAAAAGAATCCCCCGACGCCCACCGGCTCCTGGCGATCTTCCTGCTGGTCGTGGTCTGGTGGGTGACCGAGTGCATCCCGATCCCCATGACCGCCCTGCTGATCCCGGTCCTGATCACGGCTCTCGGCGTCGCCTCTGCTTCCGAGGCCCTGGCACCCTTCGCCAATCCCATCATCTTCCTGTTCCTGGGCAGCTTTATGCTGGCGCGGGCCATGTGCGTGCACGGCCTGGACCAGAAGCTCGCCTATGCGGTCCTCTCGCACAGATCCATCGCCGGCAGCAAGATCCGCATCCTCTTTGCCATGGGCCTGGTGTCCCTCGTGCTCTCGATGTGGCTCAGCAACACCGCCACCACGGCTATGATGTTCCCCATTGCCCTGGGAGTCTTGGACTCGATCGAGAAGGGCCGCACCGATGGGAGCCGCTCCCCGTTCCGCGTGGTTCTGCTCCTGACTCTGGCCTATGCCGCCTCCATCGGAGGGGTGGGGACGCCCATCGGCAGCCCTCCTAACCTCATCGCCATTGGCATGCTCGAGAAGCTTGCAGGATACCACATCAATTTCTTTCAGTGGATGCTGGTCGGCTCCCTGGTGCTCATCCCTATGTATGCGGCCCTTTTTTTCTTGATGAAATCACGCGTCAAGGAGACCGAGCCAACATCAGAATCGGAGACCCCCCTCGTCGAGGCACCCCCGCAGCCCAAAGGCCTGACCCGGGCCCAGAGAAACGTGCTTCTGGCATTTTCCGTGACCGTCTGCCTCTGGATCCTGCCCGGAGTGGTGTCCCTGATCTGGGGGCGAGGATCCGGTCTCTATCTCTGGCTGCATGACCGTTTCCCGGAAGCCGTGGCCGCCATTATCGGGGCACTCCTGCTGTTCGCCCTGCCTGTGGATCCCAGGAAGGGGATCTTCACCCTGGGGCTCAAGGACGCCATGCGTATAGACTGGGGCACCCTGCTTCTCTTCGGCGGCGGCCTGTCTCTGGGATTTCAGATGTTCGAGACCGGGCTGGCGGATGCCATAGGCCGGGCCTTCATCTCCCTGGGAGGGAGCTCGGCCGGGCCGGCCCTGATCAGCTTCCTGGCGATTTTTCTGAGCGTATTTCTCACCGAGCTCACTTCCAACACGGCCTCGGCCAACATGATCATCCCCATCATCATCGCCATCTCCCAGGCCGCCGGCATCGATCCCCTGCCCCCGGTCCTGGGCTCTGCTATCGGGTGCAGCTTCGCCTTCATGCTGCCCGTGGCTACTCCGCCCAATGCCATCATCTACGGTTCGGGCATGATCCCGCTTCCGCAGATGATGCGCTTCGGCTTCCGGCTGAACCTCGCAGGCATCCTGATCATCTGGCTCGCGATCGGAGTTTTGGCTCCCGCCCTCGGGCTATTTTAGCCAGAATCATTCTTATAAGGACAAAAACTCATTAATTTCCTTCCGATATATGTTTTCCCGGTTCAAGGACATCTATCGGAAGAAAGGCGGCCTGATCAAATGGCTGAAGGTCGTTCGCCCGGCGTGGGGACGCAGCGGACTACTAAAGGCCGACGGCTTTCTGCACTACTTGCTCGAGGAGATCCGGGTTGATACGTTCGAAGAATTGAAGATTCCGTTTCACGTGATGGCTGCCGATTTCTACCGTGGCGAGCCGGTGATATTCTATACCGGCGAACTACTCCCCGCAATCAGGGCCAGCATGTCGATTCCCGGGATATTCGTCCCGGTGGAGCATAACGGCAAGATCCTGGTCGACGGCGGGGTGGTCAACAACCTGCCGTATGATCTTCT
>JAUWTO010000118.1 GCA_030614685.1 Candidatus Aminicenantota bacterium | reverse complement strand
GGCCAGAGGGTGGTCAAGATCCTGGACAAAGCCGATGAGGTCCTGGCCAATGGCCGCAAGCGGATCGCGACGGCCCGGCTCAACGAGTTCCTGATTACGATCAACACTCAGTTCATGGCACGGACTCGCAAAGGGACTAAGATCAAGATCAAATACATGACTCAGCTGAAGTCCTCGCCCCCCACGTTTATTTTGTTCACTCATTCCCGGATTCCCCTGGCACCAGCCTATGAAAAGTTTTTCATAAACAAACTGCGCGAGACTTTCGATCTTAAAGGCACTCCGATCCGGATCGTGCTCCGCCGGAATTGAGCTGCTTCGCCAGAATTGACCTGCTCCGCCAGAATTGAGCTGCTTCGCTGGAATTGACCTGTGCGTGCAGGTAATTGCGAGGAACGAAGTGACGAAGCAATCTCATGATGATTTTTTTCGGTTCACGAAGATCCCCGTGCTCGTGCGACTCGCTCACGATGACGTATTACCCCTGGAGCGTAGGGGATTCTTGACTTAATCGTTGGAATTGACTATAAAATTCTTTTCATTTAAAATATACATACTCAAACAGTTAGGAGGTCTAGATGTCTCGACGAACCATACATGCGGCGCTCCTGGTCATCCTGATCGCGGGTCTGGTGTTTTCTACCGTGGGATGTGAAAAGCTCAAGGTCAGTCGGCTTCAGGCAAACCACCATTTCACCAGTGCCAATCACCACTTCACCGAACAGAAATTCCGGTTGGCCATAGAGGAATACGAAAGGGCCCTGCATTACAATCCCGAACTGGTACAGGCGTACCGGTTCCTGGGCGAAAGCTACACGAGTCTGTATAAGCCCGGCCTGGATAGTGATGCCAACAACGAACGAGCCCAGAAAGCCCTGGATGCGCTGACCAAGGCCTTAGAAATCGATCCAAACAACAAACAGATCGTCCATTCCCTGGGTGACATGTACGACAAAATGCGGAATTTCGAAGAAGCGGAGAAGCTGTTCATGAGGATCCTGGAGCAGGAACCCACCAACATGAGCAACTACTATGTCGTGGCCGGATTCTACAAGAGATACGCCGCGGAAGACAATGATCTGAAAGGCCGCGCAGAAAAGATGTACCTGCGCCGTATCGAGACCGATCCGAATAATCCCGAGGGGTATTCCTACCTGGCGCAGTTCTACGATGAACAGACTCCCCTGCCGGAATTCGACAAGGCTTTTGCCGCGCACAAGATGCGGACCGAGATGGAACCCGAAAACCCCCTGGTATGGTATACACTGGGTGTCAACCGCTTCCAGAAGGCGTACCGCTTGCAGAACGTCCTCCCCAAGGCTGATCGTATCAAGATCGCGGATGCAAGCGAAGCTGCGCTGCTCAAGTCCATGGAGCTTGACAACGCACATGCGTTCACCTATGCCTACATCAACATGCTGTACCGGAACGTGCACTCAAGGCTCTACCCGGAGAGGGAGCAGAGTTTTACCCAGAGGGCCGACACCTGGTTGGAAAGATACAGAGAGGTCCGCAAACGAGAGATGGAACGAGAAAAACTGGAGAGAGAGCTCCAGCGAGGGGAGATCCACTAGTTCCATTGTTTAGCTAAGACATACGGGGGTCGAACGGTCTGCGTTTGACCCCCTTTTTTTTGGACAGATATGTTCCTGCCCCTGAAAGACGACAATCCCACCTCCCGGATCCCGGTCTTCACTCTCCTCCTCATCGCCGTCAATGTCGGGGTCTTTTTCTACCAGGCCCTCTCTTCACAGGGATTGGAGTTCCACGTTGTCAGGATGGGCGTCATCCCCTATGAACTCACGCATTTCACGACGCTGCGCGGCCTTCCCCGCCTCGCTCCTCCGCTGACGCTCCTGACCTCCATGTTCGTCCACGGCAGCCTCTTCCATCTGCTGGGAAACATGCTCTACCTCTGGATCTTCGGTAACAACATCGAGGATTATCTGGGCAAGGTCCGTTTTGTGCTGTTCTACCTCCTGGCAGGCCTGGGCGCTTCTGCAGCACACGTCATTTTCCACCCTAATTCCCAGTCACCGATGGTCGGTGCCAGCGGCGCCATCGCTGGGGTCCTGGGCGCCTATCTCGTTCTGTACCCAGGGGCCAGGGTCTTGACGCTGGTCCTCTTCTGGATTGTCCCGGTCCCCGCGGCGATCCTCCTCATGCTCTGGTTTTTCGGACAGGTGATGAACGTCGGCCTGGGCGGGGGGGTTGCCTGGTTCGCACACATTGGAGGTTTCCTGATCGGGGTCCTCCTGATCTCTCGCAGCAGGCGGAAGCGGCCACCCGGGCCTTATGTGCCCCGCAGTTAACCTGACTTATTCATAAAAAATGTCGATAGTGACCGTAACCTTAATATTATCCAATTTTACTTTGACTCTGGGAGCCCTCATTCTGATCTCTGACCCATAGAACGGTTGACAGAAGCCTCCAGATTTAGTATATTTCCTCATCACTATAGGTATATTTTTTTCTTGACCTATCCGTTGGATAAGATTCTGAGGTTGGATACGATGAAAACATACGTGCCGAAAAAAGATGAAGTCGAGCGACTGTGGTGGTTGATCGACGCGGACGGTAAGGTCCTCGGTCGATTAGCGACCCAGGTTGCCAATCTGTTGCGCGGGAAGGGCAAGCCGCAGTATGTGGATTTCATGGATACAGGCGATTTCGTGGTCGTGATCAACGCCAAGAAGATCAAGGTGACCGGAAATAAGCTGGAGCAGAAAAAATACTACTCCCATACCGGGTATCCGGGCGGGATCAAAGAAATTAACCTCAGCGGGCTCATGGAAAAGAAGCCTGAGGATGTGATTCGCAAAGCGGTCTGGGGCATGCTTCCTAAGAACAAATTGAACCGGGCGATCCACAAGAAACTCAAGGTCTATGCAGGCTCTGATCATCCCCACGAAGCCCAACAGCCCCAGGAATACAAGATTTAGGAGGACCCGTGAGCTTAATACAGTATTACGGTACAGGGAAACGGAAAACATCGATCGCTCGCGTGTATCTTCGCCCTGGAAAGGGAGACATCACGCTGTATGTCAATAAAAGGCCCCGGCCTTTCGAAGAATACTTCAACCTGGAAAGCCACAAGCACACCATCAAGCAGCCCCTGCATTTGACGGAAACCGAGAGCAAGTTCGACCTCTTCATCCGGGCCAACGGCGGCGGCACCAACGGCCAGGCCGAGGCCATCCGCTTGGGGATCTCCAGGGCATTGTTGGAATTCAACAAGGAACTCAGGCCCATTCTGAAGGGAGCCGGTCTGCTCACACGCGATTCTCGTGAGAAAGAGCGGAAAAAGTTCGGATTGCTCAAAGCCCGGAAGGCCCCTCAGTACCACAAGAGATAATGGAGGATTAGCGTTGGTTTCAGTAACTATGAAAGAGCTTTTAGAGGCAGGTGTCCACTTCGGTCATCAGACCAAACGGTGGAATCCCAAGATGAAGGAGTTCATCTTCGGGCAGAGAAACGGGATCTACATCATCGACTTGCAGAAGACCATGAAGGTGTTCAAGGAGGCCCTCTCCTTTGTCCGTACAGTGGCGGAAAAGGGGCAGGATATCCTGCTGGTGGGCACCAAGAAACAGGCCCAGGATATCATCAAGGACTACGCCCTACAGTCTGAATCGAGTTATGTCAATCAGCGTTGGCTGGGCGGTCTGCTCACAAATTTTGCTACCATCCGCGGCAGCGTCGACAAGCTGATCGAACTGGAAGAGATGAAGGAAGACGGTCGCTGGGACCTCCTCTCGAAAAAGGAGCAGTCCAGACTCGAGAAAATCTTCCGGAAGCTGTCCAAGAACCTGGGCGGTATCAAGACCATGCAAGGCCGTCCTGGAGTCATGGTGGTGATCGATTCGACGAAAGAGGATATCGCCATCTTGGAAGCCCAGAAGCTCAAAGTCCCCATCATCGCCATTGTGGATACCAACGGCGACCCCGAGAATATCGACTATCCCATCCCGGGGAATGACGATGCGGTCCGGGCCATCGAGCTGTTCACGTCCAAGATCACGGAAGCCATTCTTGAGGGCAAGAAAAACCGTATGGAAAAGGAACTGCTCGAACAGCAGGCGGCCGAAGAGGAAGCCGGGGCGGCTCAAGCTCTCCTGGAGACGGAGGGCGCCGAGACTATTGAGCCGGCTGCCGAGCCTGAATCCGAACCAGAAGTAGCCCCGGTCGCAGAACCACCCGCCGCGGCGCCAGTTGTCGAAGAGGTCGTGGAAGAGCCGAAGGTGAAGGAAGAGAAACCGGCAGAGGAAAAACCCGAAGCAGCCCCTGAGGAAGCGGCGGCAGCAGAGGTTGTACCAGCTCCCGAGCCTGAGCCTGAACCCGAGCCTGAACCGGCGGAACCTGAGGCCGAACTCGTAAAGAAGGAAGAGGCCCCCGTGGAAAAAGCTGAGGAACCTCCCGCAGAAGAGACAAAAACGAGCCCCAAGAAGAAAACCGAAAAGGATAAATAACAGATGAAGATCACAGCGCAAATGGTCAACGAGCTGCGCCAGCGTACCGGCATCGGAATGATGGAGTGCAAGAAGGCACTGCAGGAAACCGACGGCGATATCGAGAAGGCCATCAATGTCCTCAGAAAAAAGGGGATGGCGCGGGCCAAAGAAAAGATGAGCCGGAGCACCAGCGACGGCATGGTGGGATCCTATATCCACATGAACGGCCGGCTGGGCGTCCTGGTCGAGATCAACTGTGAGTCTGATTTTGTGTCCCGGAACGAGGAGTTCCAGGAACTGGTGAAGAATGTCGCCATGCACATTGCCGCGGCCAATCCGACCTATGTGTCGGCAGACCAGGTCCCGGCCGAGTCCCTGCAAGAAGAAAAGGACATCATCCGCACGCAGTTCAAGGACTCCGACAAACCCAAGGAGATCGTTGAAAAGATCGTGGTGGGCAAACTGGGGAAGTTCTTCTCCGAGATCTGTCTTCTGAATCAGCCTTACATCAAAGATGACAAGATGACAGTGGAACAGCTGTTGGCCACCTACATCGCCAAATTCGGGGAGAATATTCAGGTAAAACAGTTCGCCCGCTTCGCCCTGGGCGACTCTTAATTTAAAAGCGCAAACCTGCCGGAGAAAAACGAGCAGTTCAAGCGGATTCTGCTTAAGCTGTCCGGCGAATCTCTCCTGGGCGACCTCCCCTATGGGATCGACCTGGACACCGCCCGCTCCATTGCACTCGAGATCAAGGACGTCCATTCCCTAGGCATGGAGATCGCGATCATGATCGGCGCCGGAAACATCTTCCGGGGAATCCGGGGAGCAGAGGCGGGCATGGACCGTGCCTCCGCGGATTACATGGGCCTGCTCGCCACTATCATGAACGGCATCGCACTCCAGGATGCGCTCGAACGGGAAGGTGTCGTCACACGCCAGATCTCGGCGATCGAAGTCAAATCGGTGGCCGAGCCTTTTCTCCGGCGTCGGGTCATCCGTCATCTCGAGAAACGCCGTGTCGTGATCTTCACCGCCGGCATTGGCAGCCCCTATTTCACGACCGATACGGCCGGTGTCCTCCGCGCGCTGGAGATCAACGCGGATGTGATCCTCAAGGCCACCAAGGTCGATGGTGTGTATTCGGCCGATCCGATGGTCGACAAGAACGCCCAGTTGTACAAAACTATCCGGTTCGAGGAGGTCCTTCAAAAGGGGCTCAAAATAATGGATGCCACCGCCTTCCAGCTTTGCCGGGAGCATGACCTGCCCATAGTCGTTTTCAACCTGAGAGAAAAGGGGAACATCGGGAAGGCTGCGCTGGGGCAGAAGATCGGAACCCGTGTTTACTGATAAGCTGAGTACTTGGGATTGTATCGTTAGCTAGAATTTGTAGGGTAGAGTGAGACATGGTCAAGGAAGAGCTTAAGGAACTGGAACAAAAAATGAAGGTCTCTGTGGAGCATTTCCGCAAAGACCTGAGCAAGCTTCGGACCGGCCGGGCCAATATCGGCATCTTTGAAGATATCAAGGTGGAGTACTACGGGACCCTGACTCCCGTAAACCAGGTCGCTACACTGGCTGTGCCGGACCCCACCCTGATCTCTATTCAACCATGGGATACCAGCCTGCTGGAGACCATCGATAAAGCTGTCCGGGCCGCTGATCTGGGGCTGAATCCGATCAACGACGGCAAAATCCTGAAGATTCCCATCCCGCCGCTCGATGAAGAGAGGCGCCAGGAGATTGCTAAGCACATCCGGAAGTTAATGGAAGATGAAAAGACCGCACTCCGCATCATGCGGCGTGAGGCCAAAGAAATGATCGAGCTCCTGGAGAAGGAAAAAGAGATCAGCGAAGACGATAAATTCTGGGGCTATGACAAGCTTCAGGAGATCACCGATCAGAACACAAATAAGATCGAAGAAATCTCCGCCACCAAAGAAAAAGAGATCCTGGAACTCTAAGCCGCTTTTTTAAACCAGTTGGGCGTGTTCCCGAACTTGGTGCGGATCACGACGCCCCATCCTATGATGCTCAAAACCAGGGAAAAGAATGCGCCCAGGATGGGGATCATTCCGATCACTGTCACGAGTACAAATCCCACCGTAACCGCCAGGAAGGGAGGGGTGGGCTTGCGGCTGAAAGCCTTGTAGAGGAGTTCTCCGAAGAAGAAGAAGAGGATGACCTGTCCGAAGATCTTGATGATGACCCCGATGATGATCAACGCTGCCAGGATGGGAAGCCCGATGAGCACCAGTGAGAGCAGGGCAGCGAAGACCACCAGCCCGGAAAAGACCACGATGCTCAGCACGCCGGTCCCGAAAACAGGCCAGAAGGCCTTGCGGATCTGATCGGTCGCGAACATGATCTGGCGAGGGAATATGGCCAGCAGGACCACCGCCAGGATGAACCAGATGAATGCCATGATCAGGCGGAGGATGATGAGCAGGGGGATCAAGGAGACGCCTGTCCTGCCGAACAGACCTTCTTGAATGAGCTTTCCAATCCCTTCGTCCGCCTTGAAGTATACGGTATCTCCTTCAATGACGGATCCCGGAGCTTTTGTCAGTGTTCCGCCGAATGCAACCAGGTCCCCTTCGAT
This sequence comes from Candidatus Aminicenantota bacterium, assembly GCA_030614685.1. Taxonomy (GTDB): domain Bacteria; phylum Acidobacteriota; class Aminicenantia; order Aminicenantales; family Aminicenantaceae; genus JAUXEH01. Next base: position 266 of record JAUWTO010000118.1, on the reverse strand, counting down.
CCGACCACTGGATTTCAGGATGATCTCGGTACCGATCCCCATGACCGCTTCGCCCACTTCGCCTTCGACGATAATGGTGCCGCCGATAGCGATGACCATTTTCTCCACCTTGCCCTTGATGTGGATACTTCCTCCGATGGAGAAGACGTTCTCCTGGACGTCACCACTCTCGACCACGATGTCGTTCTTGAGGCTGAAGCCCTGCTGACCGAACAGGGGGAAGCTCCCCATCAACAACAGGACGAGTGCGACGGCCAGCACGGTTC
>JAUWTO010000030.1 GCA_030614685.1 Candidatus Aminicenantota bacterium | reverse complement strand
ATAATATTCGGCACCCTTTTCTCTCTCTCCAATGCCCGAATAGATCAATCCCAAATTGTTTATGGCAGTCAGATTATTAGGCTATAGTTCTAATAAATTGGAATAGGCATCGATAGCCTTGTCATATGTGCTTTCTGAGTCACTGTAATAATCTCCCATGATCTGATAGCGTTCCCGGTCTGGGAGCCGCTCAGACAATTCCATGGCTTTCTGAATGTACTGGGTCCGCTGGGCATACAGAAAAAGATTATTGTAACTCATGGCAAGGGACCTGTATGCCATGGCAAAATCAGGATCAATGGCTATGGCATTTTCCATCGCTTGAATACTGTCTCGAAAATCTTTGTTCAGGTGATGCCGTCTCCCTTCGATGTAGAACGTTAAAGCCTCCGGATTGCTGGTGGTGATCTCTCCCACGCGCCGGTCGATATCAGAGGAAAGCTGTCTCTGGGAAAGCGCAAATTGGGCTTTGATCCTGCGGGTCAATTCATCCACCATGGAATAGAAGCTCTGCTCCCCCGTTCCCTCCACGCTCTCTGACCCGATAACCTCTCCCGCAGCCACTTCCTGCAGTGTAATATTCATACGAAAAACATCACCGGCGCGGGTAAAACTGCCAACCAGGATGTGATTTACTTTTCCGCGGGACGCCACCTCTCTTAAAACGTCGGAGGAAAAATTTTTTGCCTCCAGCTGATCAAGTTCCCCCAGAATATTGAAGAGTTTATCCTCACTCAGGACCTGCACAAATTTCGACTGCGCCAAATCTGTGATCAGCAGATCGGCCAGGGCATGTCTCCAGTGATCCAGGTCGGCATCGCCTGTGTTGTTTTTAAAATACATGATGGCAACCGATGGTTTTCCTGCGATGGGCGGGATGGATTTCTTGTGCGGCAGAACTTTCCAGATAAGGACGGATATCACAACCAGAGCCGCGCCGATTAGAATCGGTAAAAAGAGCTTCTTCAGGCCAAAGGTTACGGTTATCTCTTTTGAGGTTAAAGGTTTCCGCTCGGAAAGTTTTCTTTCTGCGGTGGGAACGGCCTGCTCCATAATGCTGAGCTCAGAACGCAGTTCTCCGGCTGTTTGATATCTGCTTTCTGGTTTTTTTTCCAGGCATTTGAGGATCAACCGGCTGAGATCCTCTGGGATGCTGGCATTGTAGTTTTTGGGATCTTCCGGCATCTCACTCTTCTGTTTGATCCCGATTGTAAAAGGATTGTCTCCTGAAAAAGGCAGTCGTCCGGTCAGCATCTCATAGAGAACTATTCCCAAAGCGTATAAATCTGAACGCTGGTCTACATCTTTGCCCTCCACCTGTTCCGGTGCCATGTATTCCGGCGTTCCAATCATCACACCAGGGCCGGTCATGCTTTTGGCTTCAAGGGAACGGGCAATACCGAAATCCATGATTCGTACATTCCCATTATCATCGATCATAATGTTGTTGGGCTTCAGGTCTCTGTGTACGATTCCTAATTCATGTGCTTCGGAGAGACCATCACAGATCTGTTTGACAATCGATATTGCGGTCCCGATAGTCAGCTGTTTAGATCTTCTGATAAACTTCTTTAAATCTCCCCCTGAGACAAACTCCATTGTAATGTAGTAATTGTTTTGTTCCTTATTAAGGTCGTACATCCGGCAGACGTTTTTTTGGCTGATTTTTCGGGCTGTTGTCAGTTCATTCCGGAAACGCTCGATGGTCTTCTGGTCAGACGCTATTTCTGGCTTTATAAGCTTTAAAGCTACCTTTTCATTGATCTCAGTGTCTATGACCTTATAAACTCGTCCCATCCCTCCCTTTCCAAGCTCCTCTATAACCTGATAACGCCCGGCAAAGGTTGAGCCAGTGGTCAGTTCTTCTCTGCGTGTTTCGATGGTTTTGGTGATGGCGGGTTGGGCCTCTTCCGCAGAGGTGAGATTGGTTCCACACTCTTTGCAGAATTTAGAGTCATCTACAATATCTTTGTTACATTGTGGACATTTCATATGCCTATCTCCCCTTATTTGTCAGGAACAGGATATAAATTCCCAGGGGGGGCTGTCAAACGAAATAGAGGATATTTTCCCCAGTTGGCAATCGCCTGTTTTCCAGTCCCCTGGATAAAGCATACCGCGCAACGATATGCAGATCTACATACAAGAAACAGGGGAATACATTTTTTGGATTTGAACCAGCGACCTCCGGGTTATGAGCCCGTTCTGTGGGGCAGGCGGATGTTGATTCAAATCCCATGGACTTGAAAAGACACTTAGTGTAAATTTAAGTGTAGGTGTCATTCCAGATCAGGGATAGGGAAAAGCGTTTTTCAACTAATCGAAAACAAATCCCTCGAGGGTAAAATAACGATAGCTTACCGTGATCAGCAGTTTGATTGAAATACCTTCAACTTTGCGGTACTCCCACTTGCCGCTATCATCACGGGCGAGCTCAGGCAGATCAAAATTTACCATGACCTTTTGAGCTATAGAATCATTGTCTTGTCCTTGGAGACCGAGCAGCAGATCCACTGCCTCTGGATAAAAGCTGACCCGAGTCAAGCGTCTATCGGCGTTAGAGCTCAAACCCAGGACAGGCATGCCGTCGGACTGTCTAAGTATCTGAAGCTGATAACTTCCATCTAAGTCCATCTTTTTCTCTTCAGAAGTATTGACGACAAGCCCGGCACTGCTAAAGAGATCAATCGCGTTCTCTTTTGCCGCATTAAGATCCATTCCGAGGGAAAAACCCTTGATGCTTAAGGCAGGACCTTTTCCGCTGCCCTCCTTTCCACCAGAAGAACAGGAAAGCATCAGCAGAGTAATCCCCAGCAGAATCATCAATAAATTATGCATTTTTCTCATCACAACTCCTTTTTTGTCTTAGGTTATTATCGTTTTGACATCTATTTAAAGTCAATTCCAGATTTGATTAAGCTCGCCTAATTATGGCGATGGTTGATTAATACAGAAGGCGATTAACGCGTGATAATTTTCTGGGGAATCAGGGGAATAGGATTGGTAGCGGGGGTTGGATTTGAACCAACGACCTCCGGGTTATGAGCCCGACGAGCTACCAGACTGCTCTACCCCGCAGAACCGCGTTTATTATAAGCCACACGAAGCGTGTTTGTCAAAAAATTTCTTTTTGTTCATAAATATTTTATGTATTTCAAATAACTTCTTGACAGAGTGCAATAGCAAAAAATATAATGAAAAACTCAAAAAATGGAACTATTTCTATTCATCCTTTTATCTATCCTTTGTATCGGTGCGGTCCTGGGGATGATCATCGTCAACAACCAGGCCTACAGCGCCCTTTTTCTGGTGCTGGCGTTTTCCTGCACAGCGGGTCTATTCGCCCTCCTGGATGCCCCCTTCATCGCCGTCGTTCAGATCATCATCTACGCTGGCGCTATACTGGTCCTATTCATTTTCGTGATCATGATGGTGGACATCAAGGAAGGCCTTACGCCGGAAAAGAAAAAGTGGACAATGGCCCTGGCGTGCATCCTCGCCGTGGTGCTGCTGATCGAGCTGCTGGTAGCCCTCAAATCCGCGCTGTCACCCATGGCAACTTCGGTCTCTGGCCAGGCAGGCAATGCCAGTGAAATCGGACACCTGTTGTTCACCAAATACCTCTATCCGTTCGAGATCACTTCCGTGCTGATCATCGCCGCCATGGTGGGCGCCATCGTCCTGGTCAAGAAGAAGGATTCGGAATGATCCCCCCCACCTACTATCTGGTTGTCAGCATCATTCTTTTCGTCCTGGGTATCATTGGTTTTTTCATCAAGAAAGACCTCATCACCCAGTTTCTCTCGGTGGAAGTCATGCTCAACGCCGCCAACCTGGCCTTTATCACCTTCGCCCACAGCGCAGGTTCACTGGACGGCCAGATCATCGTTTTTTTCGTGATCACGGTGGCGGCGGCGGAGGCAGCGATCGGTCTGGCCATCATCCTGCTCGTCTACCGTAAGCACAAATCCATTAAGACCGAGGACATTCACTTAATGAAGGGGTAAAATGGCGGAATTGTTTTGGCTGATACCGTTCTTTCCCGCGCTGAGTTCCCTGCTGCTCATCCTCTTCGGCCGTAAGCTTCCCAGGAAATACATCGCTTTCCAGGCCTGCCTGGCGGTGTTCTTTTCCCTCGCTCTCTCTATCCTATCGTTCCTCTCCCTGCTGGGAAGCGGCCATGAAGGCCATGGGCTGATAAAGAATCTTTTCGCCTGGATCCACTCCGGCAGCTTCAAGGTCGACCTCTCGCTCCAGTTCGATCAATTGACAGCCGTCATGTGCCTGGTCGTCTCGGGCGTGGGATTTCTGATCCACGTCTACTCGTCCGGCTACATGGCAGAGGACAAGAGTTTCGCACGCTTCTTTGCCTACATGAACCTGTTCACCTTCTCCATGCTGCTTCTGGTCATGGCCTCCAACCTGGTCCTGATGTTCGTGGGCTGGGAAGGCGTGGGGCTCTGTTCCTACCTGCTGATCGGTTTCTGGTTCGAGAAACCCTCGGCCGCCGATGCCGGGAAAAAGGCGTTCATCGTCAACCGCATCGGGGATGCGGGTTTCATGCTGGGCATCTTTTTCATCCTCCTCCACATCGGCAGTGCCGAGTTCGCCGCCGTGAACCATGCAGTGGAGGCCGGAGGTTTTGCCCAGGGACTGGCCACCTTGATCGCGCTCCTGCTGTTTGTGGGGGCGATCGGGAAATCAGCCCAGATCCCCCTCTATGTGTGGCTTCCGGATGCCATGGAGGGCCCCACACCGGTCAGTGCCCTGATCCACGCCGCCACCATGGTGACGGCCGGGGTCTACATGGTGGCCCGGATGAACCTCCTCTACTCACTCTCTCCTGTGGCCATGCAGGTCGTGGCCATCGTGGGTGCCTTGACCGCAGTGTACGCTGCCAGCATGGCCCTCACCCAGAACGATATCAAGCGAGTGCTGGCCTATTCCACCATCTCTCAGCTGGGCTACATGTTTATAGGACTGGGAGTCGGGGCCTACTCGGCAGCCGTATTCCACCTCTACACGCATGCCTTCTTCAAGAGCCTTCTGTTCCTGGGGGCCGGAAGCGTCATGCATGCCCTGTCCGGGGAACTGGACTTACGCAAGATGGGAGGCCTCAGGAAATACCTGCCTCTCACCTTCCCCACCTTCCTGATCGCAACCATCGCCATTGCCGGAGTGCCGTTCTTTTCCGGCTTCTTCTCCAAGGACGCCATCCTGACCAGCGCCTTTGCCAACGGGCAGTACCTGATCTGGGCTCTGGGGCTCATGGGAGCAGTCCTGACAGCCTTCTACATGTTCCGGGTGGTGTTCCTGACCTTCTATGGTAAGGAGCGCCTGGAGCCCGAGGCCAAGGCCCATCTGCATGAATCACCTAAGACCATGACCATCCCGCTGGTTATCCTGGCTTTTTTCTCCATCGTGGCCGGCTACGTGGGACTGCCCATCGTCCTAGGCAAGAACGTCAACCTCTTCGACCGGTTCCTGGAACCCGTCATCCATGCCCCCCATGGGGCCCACCTGAGCCTGAGTAGTGAATGGATGCTCATCCTGGCTTCGGTGGCCGTGGCTCTGTTCGGGATCTTCATCGCCTATGTATTCTACCTGAAAAAACCGGATATTCCCCACAACCTGGTCGCCCGCTTCCCCTGGCTTTATAAGCTGCTCTACAACAAATATTATATGGATGAGATATACAACGCCACCTTCGTAAACTCCACAATCAAGGGTTCGGAGTTGGTATACAAGCATTTTGACTTGAAGGTCATCGACGGAGCGCTGAACGGGTCTGCGAAGACCATGAATACCATAGGCAAGCTCCTCAGCAGCCTGCAGACCGGCCTGATCAAAGACTATGCGCTGGTCTTCCTGCTGGGAGCCCTGATCCTCTTAGGGTATTTCGTGTTTTAAAGGTAGAAGATGCCAATACTCAGTCTAATCACCTTTTTGCCCCTGGCCGGAGCCCTGCTGTTCATATTCATTCCCAAAGAGCAGAAAAATCTGTTCCGCATCTTCGCTCTTCTACTCGCGCTCATCACGTTCATCATCTCGCTCACTCTGTTTTTCCAGTTCGATCCCGGGACCGCGGACCCTCAGTTTGAAGAGAGAGCCGAGTGGATCGGGTACGGCATCCAGTACCACGTCGGCATCGACGGGATCAGCCTCCTGCTGGTCCTGCTCACCACCTTCCTCTTCCCCATCGCCATCCTCTCCTCCTGGAACTACATCCAGGACAAGGTCAAGGAATATCACATCTTTATCCTCATCCTCCAAGCCGGAGTTCTGGGTGTGTTTGTCTCCCTGAACATGTTCCTCTTCTATGTATTCTGGGAGGCCATGCTGATCCCCATGTATTTCCTGATCGGGATCTGGGGCGGCAAGCGGCGCATATACGCGACCATGAAGTTCGTCCTCTTCACCATGTTCGGCGGCCTGCTTATGCTGGTGGCCATATTCTTCCTGTACTCCTCCTACTATCAAGCGACGGGCATCTATTCACTGGACATCTTCGAGCTGCAGAAGCTCATCCTCAAACCTGAGATCCAGATGTGGCTTTTCCTGGCTTTTGCGCTGGCCTTTGCCATCAAAGTCCCCATGTTCCCGTTCCACACCTGGCTGCCGGACGCCCACGTCCAGGCACCCACCGCAGGATCTGTTATCCTGGCCGCCGTCCTCTTGAAACTGGGGGCCTACGGTTTTCTGCGCCTGGCTCTGCCGCTTTTTCCCGATGCGGTGGCCCGGTTTGTCCCGATTTTGGCCGTATTGTGTATCATCGGAATCATATACGGGGCGCTCATGGCGCTCATCCAGAAAGATGTCAAGTCCCTGGTAGCCTATTCCAGCGTGAGCCACATGGGCCTCATCATGCTGGCTGTCTTCTCCCTCAATGTCGAGGGTTTGCAGGGAGCGATCTACCAGATGCTCAGCCACGGGCTCAGCACCGGGGCTCTGTTCCTCTGCGTAGGAGTTCTGTACGAGAGGGCTCATACGCGTTTGATCAAAGACTACGGAGGGGTTAGCAAGCAGATGCCCGTGTTTTCGGCCTTTTTCCTCCTAGCCGTGCTTTCTTCAGTCGGCCTCCCCGGGTTGAACGGATTCGTGGGCGAGGTGCTCTGCCTGTTCGGAATCTTCAAGGCCAATGCCGTCTGGGCCATCCTGGGCATCACCACCATCATCCTGGCGGCGGGCTATCTGCTCTGGATGTTCCAGCGGGTTATGCAGGGGCCCATCACCAACGACAAGATTCGGTCCTTCCCGGACCTGAGCCTGAGGGAAATCATGGTGTTCGTGCCCATCGCGATCCTTATGTTCTGGATGGGGATATTCCCCGGCACCTTCCTCAGAAAGATGGACACGTCCATCAATCATCTGATCGACCAGGTCAAGAACCGGGAGACCTATTTTTCCCAGGCTTCTGATACCCATAATATCCTCGGGATCCGGACCGACAGCCGTCCCTCCCAGGAATCCAAAACCCAAAAGGAAGAAGACTCTCGATGAATACGTTCGCGGCCCTGTATCCCCTCCTGAGCATTGTCGTGGGCGCCCTGGTTGTTCTTCTCCTGGAAGTCTTCCTCAAGCGCAAAAACCGTGACTACCTGGCGTTTATTTCGATTCTTTTCCTGTTGAACGCCGGGAGGGAATGCATCCGGGTCTGGAACCAGGGGTACACATATTTTGACGGGAACCTTCAACTCGATAACCTGGCCCTGCTGCTTTGCCTGATCCTGACCTTAGCCACGCTCTTAGTGATCCTGATCTCGATGAAATACCTGCGGCTGCAAAACGTCAATTTCGGGGAATACTACGCGCTGCTCCTCTTCGCGCTCTCCGGGATGATAATCATGGTTTCCTCTACGGATCTCCTGATTATATTCCTGGGACTCGAAGTGCTCTCCATGTCGAGTTATGCCTTGGCCGGCCTCAAGATAGAGGATGTGCGCTCCACGGAAGCGGCGGTCAAATATTTTCTGCTGGGTAGTTTTGCATCCGCCTTCCTGGTATTCGGCCTGGCCTTTCTCTACGGAGCCGCCCATTCCCTGGACATCCCTGCCATCGTCAATTTTTTCCGGGCCGACACCAGCCTCAGCCTCATGGCTCTGGCAGGCCTGGGTTTCGTGATCATCGGCTTCGGATTCAAGATCGCCTGGGTACCATTCCACATGTGGACGCCGGATGTATACGAAGGCTCCCCCACCCCGGTCACAGCCTTCTTTTCGGTCGGGCCCAAGGTCGTGGGATTCGCGGTGCTGATCCGCCTCTTCCAGCTCTACTGGTCCGAATCCCTGAACTCCCAGATCGTCTCCTCGTCCCTTTGGGTCATCGCGGTCCTGACCATGGTGGCGGGAAACCTGCTGGCCCTGCGTCAGCGCAACGTAAAACGGATCCTGGCCTATTCCAGCATCGCCCATGCCGGGTATCTGCTGGTAGCACTACTGGCTGAGGACAACTCCGGCCTGGTCTTCTACCTCTTCGTGTATCTCTTCATGAATATCGGAGCCTTCACCGCCGTGATCGCCCTGAGTAAGAAGGGCACAGAATACCTCGACCTGGAGAATTACAAGGGTATCGGCTTCCGCTATCCCTGGATCGGTGCCACCCTGTCGGTCTTTCTGTTCTCACTGGCCGGATTCCCTCCCACCGGCGGATTCCTGGCCAAGTTCTATATCTTTGCCTCCGCTGTGCACGAAGGCTTCATCTGGCTCGTGATCATCGGGGTCCTGGCCAGCCTGATCTCGGTCTACTACTACCTGCGGATCGTGGTCTACATGTACATGCACACGGCTACCAACGACATCGAGATCGATGCCTACAACCCGGCACTATTCCTGGTGCTGTTCCTCTGCCTGTACGGCGTGCTCCAGATGGGGATCTTCCCAGGAAATGTCCTCATCATCATCAAACAGGCTGTAGCCTCACTCCCAATCTTCTGATATCTCCTCAGCGTCATTGTGAGGCCCCGAAGAGGCCGAAACAATCTCACGTCAGTGCAAACGTAGTGGAGCAATCTCACGTCATTGCGAATGTAATGAAGCAATCTTATGAGTTTGCTTCGCCGCTTTGTTCCTTGCAATGCCTGTATTTCTGAGACTTCCCCTCGACTATTCCCGCGGCATGAACGGCTGGAGCAGGACATAAGCCGAATTTTGTTCCCGCCGGGACGGCGAGGGCGGTTATTTATCTGCCTCTCCAGAAGAGAAGTCGAGCGACCTACCCGCCCCGAGGCGGGCCGCCTCATAACGGGGCCGATTTGGTCTTGCTCCGGATGGGGTTTACCCTGCCCCTGCCGTCACCGGCAGGGCGGTGAGCTCTTACCTCACCTTTTCACCCTTACTCCGCCAAGCGGAGCGGTATGTTTTCTGTGGCACTTTCCTCCGGTCGCCCGGAGTCGCTGTTAGCGACCATCCTGCCCTGTGGAGTTCGGACTTTCCTCCCCTCCCTCTTCCTTTTCAGGAGAGGAAGGAGCAACCACCTCGCCTACTCCAGCCTTTATCTTTATACCATACTGCTCCAGTTTCTTGTAGAGGTTGCTGCGCGGAGTGTCGATCTGGCGGGCCGTCTGCGAGATGTTCCAGTCGTTTTCTTCCAGCTTTGCCAGGATGAACTTCTTTTCCGCCAAGTCCCGAAACTCTTTGAGATTCTCGACCTTCCCCACATCCGGGAGCACAATGTCGGCATCACTCTTTAGCTGCTCAGGCAGATCCTGTTTGTCGATGGTCTCGGATCCGGTCATGATGAGGAGACGCTCGACAACATTCTTCAGTTCCCGGACGTTTCCTTTCCAGTAGAATTTTGTCATAGCTTCCCTGGCCGCCGGTGTGAAAGCCTTGGCACGGAAGTTGTTTTCTTCGGCAAAGTTACTTGAAAAGTAGTCGATCAGGAGCGGGATGTCTTCCTGCTTGTCCCGCAGAGCCGGAGAGTGGAGGGGAACAACATTCAGCCGGAAGTACAGATCCTCGCGAAAATTCCCGTTTTCGATCTCTATTTTCAGGTCCTTGTTGGTGGCGGCTATGATTCGCACATCCACATGGTCGATCCTGCCGGAACCCACCTTCTGGACCTCGCCTTCCTCCAGGACACGGAGGACCTTTGCCTGCGTCTTGAGGCTCATGTCGCCAATCTCATCCAGGAAAATGGTCCCGTGGTCCGCCAGTTCGAATTTGCCGGGCTTCTTCTCCGTTGCCCCGGTAAAAGCGCCCTTGACATGGCCGAACAACTCGCTCTCGATCAACTCCTCGGGGATGGCAGCGCAGTTGACTTGGACAAAGGCATCCTTGCTGCGCAGGCTTTGGGCATGCACGGCCCGTGCGATGAGTTCCTTCCCGGTCCCGCTCTCTCCGTAGATCATGATAGTGGCATTGGTGGGGGCGATCTTCTGGATCTGCTCCCAGAGGGTCTTCATGGATGGATGATTCCCGATCAACCGGTATTTTTTCTCCGTCTTCTGACGCAGGTCGCTGCATTCACGCGCCAGCCGGTTCTGGCTGAGAGCGTTGCGGACGCTGAGCAGGACTCGTTCCCGATGCAGGGGCTTCTCAAAAAAATCGAAGGCGCCCAGTTTGGTGGCCTCCACGGCCGTATGTACCGTGCCGTGGCCGGAGATCATGATCACTTCCGGAAAATAGGGACGTTTCCTCAGCTCGGCCAAGACCTCCATGCCGTCCAGGCCGGGCAGCTTGATGTCCAGCAGCACCAGATCAAGCCCCACTGTCTCTTCAATAATCTTGAGCGCTTCCTCTCCGTCTGCGGCCTCCAGGATGGCATAGCCGTCATATTCGAAGATCATCCTCAAGGACTTTCGGATGTTTTCCTCGTCATCCACGATCAGGATCTTTTCCTTGCGCTGTTTGCTCATAATTGGAATGATAGTACACCCCTCCAAAAACTGCAATCCTGCGTGTATCTTGAGAACATCCGGAGCTTCGTGTAAGATGAGATCAGGATAATGAGGAAAGCGCTGTTTCTCATCCTGGTCATGATCCTGATCGGGACCGTTGGCTACTACTTCCTGGAAGGCTGGCCAATTCTGGACGGCTTCTACATGACCATCATCACCATCTTCACCGTCGGTTTCCGCGAGGTGCAGCCTCTCACACCCGGGGGCCGGCTCTTCACGATCGTGATCATTCTGGGCGGGGTGGGCACGCTCATTTACGCATTCACCCAGCTTGGGGACTTGGTGTTCGGCGGAGGCATGAGAACACTACTCTGGAGAAAAAGAATGGAAAGACAGATCAGCCGCCTCAGGGACCACTACATCGTGTGCGGTTATGGCCGCATGGGAGAGACCGTAGTCGAACGCCTGCACGAGGAAGGCGTGCCTTTTGTGGTCGTCGAAATCCAGGAGGCAAGGCTTGCGCCCCTGGCCGAGTCCAGAAAGGTCCTGTTCCTGGTGGGAGACGCAACCCAGGAGGATGTGCTGATCCAGGCCGGGATCAAGCGCGCCCGAGGGCTGGCGTCCCTGCTGCCCACGGATGCGGACAACCTCTACCTGACCCTGACTGCCAAGCTCATCAATCCCTCGGTATTCGTCCTGGCCAAAGCCCTGGAAGACGAGGGAGAGAAAAAGATACTCCAGATCGGTGCCAACAGGATCGTAAGCCCCTATAAGCTTGGCGGGCTCAAGATCGCTCAGGGGCTGCTGCGGCCTGCACTCGTGGATTTCATGGACCTCATCATCCGCCGGCAGGAGCTGTCGCTGCTCATGGAAGAGATCGTGGTCCCCAAAGGAGCCAGGATCGCAGGCCGGAGTCTGGCACAGAACCAGATCCGCCAGAAGGCCAACGTCATCGTGGTCGCGGTGAAGAAGCCCGGCCAGGACATCACCTTCAATCCCTTGCCGGAGACCGAGATCCAGGTGGGAGACACCCTGCTCGTGCTGGGTGACGAAGACTCCGAGAGGAACTTCGAAAAGCTCTTCGTACAGGGATCAAAAACATGAACCTGACACGGAAGCGGACCGCACTGGCGGCCCTGCTGGCCGGACTCCTGGTCTTGACAGGCATAATACATCCCCAAGCGGATTCCGAAAACAACAAGTCTTTTGTCCTGGATAACGGCCTCAGAGTTTTTCTGTATGAAAAAAAGACCCTTCCGCTGCTCAACTTCGTGTTCGCTGTGAACATGGGGTCCAAGGACGAGACCGAGGCCACCAGCGGCCTGGTCCACATCCTCGAGCACTACATTCTGTTCCGCGGCACCAAACAGCACACCGGGGATGAGATCGCCCGCGACATGCGTCACCACGGGGCTTACTTCAATGCCCACACCGGGCGCGATCTATCAAGCTTCGAGATCACCATTCCCTCTAATCACGCTGACTTCGCCCTGCAGACCCTCAAGGAGATCCTCTTTGAATTGGAGCTCGATCAGGAAGCCCTGGAAGAGGAAAAACAGATCATCCTGGAAGAGCTGACGCAGCTCCAGGACGATCCCTTCCGGCTGGCAACGTCCTTCCTCTACCAAAACCTCTTCCCGGGACACCCCTACCAGAGACCGATCTACGGGACCCGGGAGGTCATCGAGGGAGCCACGGTCGAGCAGCTGTCTCAGTTTTACAGGGGATTCCTGGTCCCGGCCAACAGCGCCCTGGCTGTCGTGGGGGACTTCTCGATCTCCGCGATGGAGGAGAAGATCAAGTCTGTTTTCGAAGGCATTTCCAGCGAGGATTTCACGCCCTCGCGCCTCGAACAGAGCGGGCCAATGTCCAAGACTGTGGAGATCGAGCGCGAGATGGATGTGCAGATGGCCTATCTTGCCATCGGTTTGCCCGGTCCCGACTACAACAGCAAGGATCAGTACGCTCTGGATGTACTGATAGAGATTTTCGCGCGGGGAATAAACCCCATGATCTATCACCCCTTGAGCCAAAAAAGGATCCAGGTGGGGGGGGTTAGGATGGGCTACAGCGCCCACCGTTACGGCGGAGCCATCACCATTGCTTTGGCCATGGAGCCCAAGCACCTCAAGCGGGCCAAACGGGAGCTCACCAAATACCTGAAGCAGGCGCGGAAGCTGAACTTTTCCAGCGATGATGTCTTTGGAGAAGACCAGCTGTATGCCATGGATTATATGGAAAGCGCCAAGAACCGCCTCCGTTTTCGCGGCGAACAGGCGCGCGAACGGGGCTTGGCCATCGCCACCTCGCTCGCACGTTACATGCTCCTTAACGAGATCGCCGACCGGGGAAATTATCTTGAACACATTGCGGAGATCGGTACCACGGAGCTGCGTACAGCGACAGGCAATTATCTGGGGCAGAAATACAGCGTGATCGTGACCATCGAGCCGACAAAGAAAAAATGAAGATCATAAAATCCAATGTCTTTTTCAGTCTAGCGGCCTCAGTCACACCGGCATTGCTGGTCCTGCTGGCAACTGGACCGGAGGCAATCCGGGCCCAGAGCCGGAACACAGCCCTCAAGGAGACCGCCCTGGAGAACGGGCTCCGTCTGATCTACGAACACGACGCCTCATCCCAAATAACTGTCGTCCAATTCTTCATCAAAGGCGGCCAGCGCGCCGAGCCGACCGGAAAAGCTGGCCTCGCATACCTGACTACTCGGCTGACCCTGGAGATCCCGGACTTCACTCAGACCCAGAGGCTCATGAACCAAGCCACGGGCATGTATATGGCCTGTCAGGAGGATTGTACCTTCATCACTCTTTCCTGTCTTTCCGAAAACCTGGAAGAGTCGCTCGATCTGATTTCCAAGATCATGCGCAAACCGCTGATGACCGGAATCCGTATCGACCGCATCACAAAACAGATGGAAGAGTACCTCAAGACCGAGGAGGACGATTCGGTCAACCTGGCCCACTCCGCATCCATGGCGGCCTTTTTCAAGGACACTCCCTATGCCTCTTCGGTGTTTGGAACCAAAGACTCGCTCAAGGCTATCAAAAAAAGCGATATCACATGGTTCTACAGGAATTTTTTCCATGCTGGGAACATGCTGGTGGTAGTGACCACGGACCTGGAAGAAGAGGACATCAAGGGCCTGATCGATGCGCATTACGGCCCCTTTCCCAATGGCCCCGCTCCCGACCTCCCCTCCTTCACATCACGGCCGGCTCCCGCGGAATCCATCTTTCAAGAAAAGGACAAGGAACAGTCCCTCGTCTCAGCAGCGTTCGTCCTGAACATCCGGACCCGCCGGGAATATACCCTGGGCTTTCTCCTGGACTGCCTGCTGGGAAAGGGGATTCAGTCCCGCCTGTGGGATCTCCGTGTGCGGCAGAAGCTCGCCTACTCTGTACAGTCCCGGCTCACGCATGCAGAACAGGGCACCCTGCTGGAAGCATTTCTGGAAACAGAACATTCCAAGACCGAGAAGGCCCATGACGCGCTGAGGGCCGCCCTCTCGAAGCTCTACGAAAAAGGGATCGACGGCAAAGAACTGGAGATGACCAAAAATTACGCTAAAGCCCAGATCCTGCGTGACAACGAGACCAAGACGAGCCGCAGCAGGACCCTGGCATTCTATGAGACCGTGGGCCTTGGATACACCTTCCTGAAGGATATCCTGGAAGAGATCGATTCAGTCACGCTGGACGAGATCAACGGTTTCATCCGGTCCGGTCTGGCCCCCCAGGATTGCCTCTTTGTCATCATCGGTCCGGCCGAAGACGAACAATAGGCGGCCAAACGGCTCATCCTTTTCCGACGATCGCCTCCAGTTCCTCCACGGTCTTGGGAATGGGCTTGCCCAGCACCCGGCAGCCCTCATCAGTTACCAACACATCGTCTTCGATCCGGATGCCGCCGAAATCACGGTACTCATTCACGCGGTCAAAATCAATGAATTCCGTGTGTTTGTCTTCCTTGATCCACTTGTCGATGAGGGCGGGAATAAAGTAGATCCCCGGCTCCACAGTCAGAACATAACCCGGCTTCAGCTCTTTGGCCAGCCTGAGGAAGGCCAAACCAAACTGGTCGCTGCGCTGGACGGTTTTGTCATACCCCACGTATTTTTCACCCAGGTCTTCCATATCGTGGACATCCAGCCCCATCATGTGACCCAGTCCGTGCGGCATGAACAGGGCGTGGGCGCCGGCCTTGACCGCCTCTTCCACATCGCCCCTCATCAGGCCCAGGCCTTTCAGCCCCGTCGCGATCGTGGTGACGGCCTGGAGGTGGACCTGTTTGTTCAAGATCCCGGGGCTAATGGAGGAGATAGCCGTGGTCTGGGATTCCAGCACAATGTTGTAGATGTCCTTCTGTTTCTGGCTGAAGCGACCTCCGACCGGCATGGTGCGTGTAATGTCGGCTGCGTAGTGCATAGATGTCTCTGCCCCGCTGTCATTGATCATCAAGCGGCCCTCCTGCAGCGTGTTGCCGTGGTAGTGGTTGTGCAGGATCTGTCCGTTTATCGTCAGGATCACAGGAAAAGACACATGCCCGCCGTGGGAGAGGGCGATGCCCTCCACCATTCCCGCGATCTCACTCTCGAGTACCCCCGGTTTTGCCATCAGCATGGCCGTCGTGTGCATGTCATAGGTGGCTTCTAGGGCCAACTCTATCTGCTGCACCTCTTCCGGTATCTTTATGGAGCGCTGCTCTACCACAGCCAGGACCAGGTCTTCGGAGACGTGAGCGCGGATCTTGTCGGCCGGGATCCCCAGCAGGCCCTGCAGCTTGAGGACGGATTCCGGTCGGTAAGGAGGCAGCAGGTGGATCTTCTTCCCTTTCGCCTGCGTCTCCTTTATCGTTTCCTCCAGCTTGTCCAGGGAAAATGTCTCGGTGATCCCGACCTGCGCCGCCCGGTCCCGCATGAGCGGCTGGTCTCCCATCCAGATGATGTCATCCACACTGACGTCGTTCCCGAAGAGCATGTCCCGGTCCTCGTCCACATCGATCATGCCGGCCAGGTCCGATGAATCCAGCCCGAAGAAGTAGAGGAAGGAGCTGTCCTGCCGGAAGTGATATGGATTGGCGGGATAGTTCATGGGGCTGTACTGATTCCCCAGGAAAAGCAGCACCCCGGATCCGATCTGCTTTTTGAGGCGCTCACGTCTCTGTGTATAGATTTCGGTTTCGAACATATTCTCTCTCCTTCTCGGTTTTTGGTTTGGTCTGTGGATCAAAGTATCTGTATACCAACTCCCGGGATTAAAAGCAACGGCCTTCCGGTTCCTCCCCCAAATGTGTTTCCACCTGCCATATTTCACCCCAACCACCCGCCATCTTTCCACCCCAGCCTCCCGCCTTAAAAGGAATCAATGTTTGCATGGGGTAATTCGCCTCGCCCTCTTGCGTATCCACCCACCTTCGTGCGGAATGCTGGGATCAGCGTAATCGGGAAAGCGCCTTAGCCGATGGAGCCAGGGCCAGGCCTCCTTTTGAGGTAACCCGGAGTTCGGGAGGGAGCATGCGTCCGCTGGAGAGGACGGCGTCGATGGTCTCATCCAGGGGGACGGGATTGTCATATCCCCCCAGAATGAGGTCGGCGCACACGAATGCTCCCGAGGCCGCGGCTGCGTTACGGGTGTGGCAGGGAATCTCGCACATCCCCTGGACCAAGTCGCATACGGAGCCCATAGTGTTCTGGAACGAGATGGCAGCAGCATTGGCTGCCTGACAGGCATTGCCGCCAGACATCTCGACCACCATAGCCGCGGCCATGGCACCGGCCGCACCGATCTCCACCTGACAGCCGGCGGTTTCCGCAGCAAATGTGGCGCGCGCGGCCACGATCACCCCGACAGCCGAGGCAGCCAGCAGTCCCAGGACCGCCTCCTCCTCTGTCTTTCCCTGCTCTTCCAGCAGGGAGACCACCACTCCGGGGACGACTCCAGCAGCCCCCCCGGTGGGAGCAGCGCACACCACGCCCTGGCTGTTTCATACGTGCATGACTGCCATAGCCCGCGCCGCAGCCCGTGTGTGCATCCCCCCTACTGCCAGCCGGCCCTCAAGTTCCGCCCGGAAGATATTTCCGGCCGTGGGAAGGAGAAGTTGCATCCGGATATCTTCATGCCGCAGGCCCTGTTCAACGGAGCTGCACATGATCCCCAGCCGCTTTTTCATTTCTGCCAGAACTTCGTCCTGGGAAATTTCCAACAGCTGAGCTTCGTGCTCCAGAGCCAGGCGGCCGAGACTGAGACCGCGTTCCTCAGAGAGCGATACCATCTCGGAAGCGCTGGCAAAGACCGGCTCTCCCGGAGTGACATGGAAGACCGGGGAGCACGGGATCACGGCCCGGGAGCCGGCTGCGCGGCGCACGTCCTCCAGGAGGCCTGGTTCCCATTCCGTATCAAAGCTGAGCAGCATAAAAACCCGGTCGCCCTGCCGCTGCCTCTCTTCCGATCCGCGCTGCTTATGTGGGTCCGAGACCAGGGCGGAGATCCGGTCTGCCTGCTCCGGATCACACTCCATCAGATACACAAAACGTTTGCCGTCCAGGCGCACCGGCCAGTCCTGGAACCGGGTCAGCTGGATACCTCCTCCCCCAGTCGAGCTGGCCTCCACTCCCAAACTTCGTCCCTGGGGCGAGGTCAGCGTCATTTGTACAAAATTGGGGTGGTCGGCACGCTCCAACTGCCTTACAGCAAAGGACAATCCCCTGCCCTCACTGCGGGCTGTCTCCAGTGCCTGGGAGAAGCGCTCATCCGTGATGGGCCAGCCCAGGAATCCGGCTGCGAAAGCCAGATCAACGGCCTGTTCGCGGTAGACCTGGGCATAGGATCCTCCTGGATCGAAGGTGAGGGCGAACTCGCATGGATCATCCCCCCAAAGGGAGCGCACCATTCTTCCGATGCGAAAGGAGCCTGCCGTATGAGAGCTGCTGGGGCCCCGAATAATGGGCCCCAGGACATCGTTGAGGATGCTGATCTTATCCATGGGCCTCCGCTCTTTGAAGATCAAGGTTATACGGGAACATCTATGATATACTATATTTTTCTTGATGAAAAATGAAGGGTTAGACTTCGATTTCCAGGAGACCGCATGAACGCAACGCGCAGATCCGCACTGGTTTTCGCATGGATCCTCACCTTAGTTTACGGCCTGCTGGCCCAGGCCTCCCCGGACTTTGATCCCGAAGTGTTCGCACACAGACGTGCAGCTCTCATGCAGAGGATGGGGAACGGCATCGCCATAATCACCCAGCGGGTCTGGGAAGGAAAGGATTTCTACTATCTGACCGGATTCGATGAGCCGGACGCGATCTGCCTGCTCATTCCGGAAGAAAAGTCCCGCTTCGTGCTGTTTATAAGTCCCGCTGACCCCTCCCGCACACTGTGGTCCGGAAAACGGCATGGTGTAAAGGGCGCTAAGGAGGTTTTCGGCGCAGATGAGGCCTTCCCCCTCGACCAGTTCGAAAAACTCCTCCCACGCTATCTCAGGGGCAGGGACAGGATATTCTGCAGCGCCCGCGACCGGGAACTGCTTGAACTGCTCCAGCGTTGGGTAGGGAGCGCAACCGCCGATTTTCCTATGACCATCAGCGATCCCACGGTACACATCCACGCCATGCGGCTCATCAAGGACGAGCGGGAGATCGGGCTGCTGAGCTCAGCCGCGTCTATCACCTGCGAAGCACTGCAGGAAGTCATGAAAGCAGCAGAACCCGGAATGTATGAGTACGAACTGGAGGCGATCCTGGAGTACATCTTTCATAGAAGAGGTTCTCCCCATCCTGGATTCCCGTCCATCGTAGGTTCAGGACCCAACACCACCATTCTCCACTATGAGTCCAACCGCAGGCAGACCCGGGATGGTGATCTGGTCCTGATGGATGTGGGTGCTGAGGTCGGACGATATACCGCGGATGTGACCCGGACGTTTCCCGTGAACGGGAAATTCTCCCGCAAGCAGAGAGAGGTCTATGAGATCGTACTCAAGGCCAACCAGGAGGCCATCTCGATCGTCAAGCCCGGCGTGGGGCTCTACGAGATCCACGCCCGGGCACTCGAGGTCGTGAGAGACGGGCTGTTCCGGTTGGGTCTGATCACGGACAGGGAGAGTGCCTGGCAGACCGGGGTGTGGCTCATGTACAACACCAACCACTGGATCGGCCTCGATGTCCACGATGTGGGCGGCCGTGGCCCCAGGGACGGCAAGGGCATGGAGCTTCAGCCGGGGATGGTACTCACAGTAGAGCCCGGGATCTACGTGGGTGAACATTCCCTCCAGATCGTGCAGGCACGCATGCAGAGGGCCGATCCCAAGAGGAGGGAGGAGATGGCAGCCTTCCTCGCCGCAGTCCAACCGGCAGTGGAAAAATACAGGGATATCGGAGTCCGGATCGAGGATGACGTGCTGGTCACTGAATCAGGGTACGAGGTCCTCTCGCAAGAAGCACCCAAGGAGATCCGGGACATCGAGGCCCTGATGAAACAGTCCAGCTATCTGAGATAAACAGCCCGATCTCTATTTCAATTCTTTGAGCCAGAGGCTCCTGAACTCAACGCGTGATCCGTGGCCCAGGAATCCGATGTGCCCGCGGGTTCTCTTGAGCCCGGGATGTTCACTACCATCCATGGTTCCCGAGGCACTGGCCTCATCGATATCCGCGTCAACGATCGTCTCTCCGTTGAGGATCACAATGATCCGCCGGCCCCGGGCGATCACTTCCTGATGGTTCCACTCTCCCACCGGTCTCTGAAATCCCCGTTTGGCCGGGACCACGCCATAGATGGACCCATGGT
>JAUWTO010000208.1 GCA_030614685.1 Candidatus Aminicenantota bacterium | reverse complement strand
GAAATAGAGTGGATTTGCCAAGTAGGAGGTGAAGCTAATTTACTTTCTGAAAAGATCAGAGTGGCTGGGAAGCAGGGATTCGAATCCCGATCCCATGATCCAGAGTCATGTGTCCGGGCAGACCTCTCCCCGCTCTCCTCTCATGTGGACGAAGTGGGGACAAAATGCCTAAACCTGCGTAAATCTGAACACGATTGACTAAGCTGAAAGTGAGCTTCTACCCATAAAAAACAAATGCTCCCTGGCCGGACTCGAACCGGCAGGTAGGTAACCTACGAAGGATAGTAAGTCCCTTGCATCCCACAATTAGAAAAAGAAGCTATAGAAAATTTCATAGAAGTATGTCGTAGAAGTACTCCATCTACTTCTGGGGGCAAAGGGGGGGGTGAGGGGTTTTATAGGCAAAAAATGTATAAACCTGCTGAAATTACTATAAAATAATATAAAAGACCAAAACAAGGAATGTGCTGACTTTCCAGAGGTACGCCCAAAGGATTGACAGTGGAACTTTTTGGACGCTCATCGATATCTCAGCACGGGTCTTACACTTGATATCCCTTACCATGAAATCAGGCGATGACTTAAAAGAAGAGATCGCGAAATGGCTGGTGGAGCATAATAAGGGAGCCAGAGCTGGGATACATAGTCCCCCTCGCCAAAAGGTGGCTGCTGGAGTTGGATCTGGGTGCCTGGTTCTTCACTGTCGACGACAACTTTCTCCCAGGAACGAGGGAGCAGAATCCCATTTTCGCTGTACAGGCTCATCTCGTGAGGCGCTTCAAACCCGGGTTCTGGGCATCGCTGGATGTCAACTACTTCACGGGCGGGCAGCAAACCATCGGAGGAGCTGAGCTTGCCGACTGGCAGCAAAACTCGAGGATCGGAGGGACGGTCGTCGTGCCGTTTCTCGGTCGCCACGCTATCAAGGTTGGGTACAACTTCGGTACCTATACCAAATTTGGAACTGACTTCAATCAATTCCTGCTGAGCTACCAGGTACTCTTGAATTAGAAGATGCCGCCGCCGATCTCGAGCACATAGATCAGTTTGTTGATCTCGAAGGCACCCACGTTCCTGATCCCGATCCGGATCCCCCAGTAATCCGTAACCTTGCTCATGAACCGCAGCGGAGTATAGAACAGGTTGAAGCGGAGCTTGATCCCGGTCTCGAGTACGAAATGGGTGTCGGTCCTGGTCGGATTCTCGCTTCCCTCAGGTAGGTCGACCACATCCCACTCCACTCCCGCTGAAAAATAGCTGTCCAACCAGCGGGAGGCGGAAGGGGGGTAGTGCAGCATCCAGCCAAAATCCCTAAGATTTTTGTCTTTGAAATATATGCGATGGGTCAGATACCCACCCGTCATTTTCTCCTCGTAGTTCTTCACTATAAACAAGGGAAACACGAGGGAGAAGCCGTGATCCCCGTCATAACGGTATGCGAGGGACAGGGATTTCACGAAGGACTCGACCTCCATCCAGCGAGCGAAGCTGTTCCAGTCATTGAGCTCTACCAGAGCGGGCCAGGGATCGGTGCCCTTGTCTCCGATATAGGGCGCCATGGGCTTGTATTCATATGCGGCCTGGGCCAGGGGGCGGATCTCGTAGACCGCATTATCCGGCGCATACTCCCCGTCCTCAGTCAGACGCTCACGAAGCAGGCTGTCGTGAGGGAGAGGAGGGAAGACCCTGTGTTCATCCCACCTTACCTTGGCCATCCATGATTCGAATTTCCCAGTATACAAGGCCCCGGAACGCATGATGTCCCTGAGACCCCAGGCATCGTTTACGCGGCGGTTGACGTCGAATCCGGGTGTGTAATAGCCGTCGGCGTTTTTATCCGTACAGGAAGCGTGCTTGCCTTCTTCGACCAGAAGCGTCATGGGGAGGAGGGTCTGATCGTCCACGTCCAGTGTGTTGTCAAACCACCTCAAGCCGTGGGCCTTCCCGGTCACGCTGGTGATCAGCAGCGCATAGCGGCAGTCTTCGCAGTTTTCCCGCTTCCAGACTCCGATCTTGAAGAACGCGGCCTCGGTGTCATGCTCGTGGCCCCCCAGGCCCACTTCTCTGTGATAATAGAAAAAATAATCCAGGTCGATGGCTGTGGTATGCTCCAGATCGATGATGCTGTCGTCTCGTCCGTAGTTTCCAGGGACATAGGCCTTATCCTCTTCACCCTCTTGATGCAGGACCGTGCGCACCCGGTAGTAGACGATGGAGGCCCCGGTATCTTCCTCGAAGGGCATGGATTCAGGGATGAGGATGTCTTTGCCGCTGGCGCCCTCAAGCAGCGGCTCGTCTGGCGAGTACCACACGATAGGGGCGCAGTAGGCCGCCAGCTGGGCGAATGTCATCCGGGGATTGTTGCCGGCCCATACAATGCCGGGGACTTTGGAGTAATCGCAGCAGGGAAGCTCGTTTAACTCATCTATCCGTGATTGCAGGCTCTGCCCAAAGCCCGGGGTTGATCCCACCCAAGCAAGGACCAGCAGCGCCACAGATACGGAAACAGCGACCTGCTTCCGTTGTCTTTTTCCCCAAAAATTCACCATAATCTGCTCCTTGATCCCGCCCCTTTCTGCAGCGGAATATCTAATAATCACTTTTTCCCTTATCCAACAATATATCGGATACTCAAGAGAATCAACAAGAATCCTCCTGAGGACTGAGAACGAGGAGTTTACAGGCTGGTCGAAGAACTCTAGCGCATCTTATCCAGGCGAAGCATGGTCCAGACAGGCAGGTGGTCGCTGGCCCGGGCCTCCTCCACCTTTCCGCTGGCTTCAACGCGGAAACCCTTGATGAAGATGTAGTCCATGGTAAACTCGAAAATGCCCAGCGGATCGCCCTTGGCGGTAGGGCCTATGCCCTCGGTCGCGAGTATGAATCCCGCCTGGCGGAACCTGCGCTCAGTCTCTCGCACCATGTACTGGGATTCAGTATTGAAATCCCCGCCCACCACCACATATTCGCTGGTTTGTCCGATGTGATCGACGACCGCCCCAACCTGATCCATCTGTTGCTCACTGCCCAGGATGAAAAGCTCTGTGTGGGCGCTGACCGCCAGCAGCTCGAAATCGGCGATCATGAGCGTTGCGAAGACAGCGTTGCGGTTCATCTTGCGCAGGGGATGTTCATGCGGGAGGACAACCTTCATGTGCTTGGTGATGGGCCAGGGGCTCAGCACAGCATTGCCAAAACCCTTTTCATTCTTGTTGTGCAAGGCGGCGGGGTAATAGACGTAATTGAGCCGCAGCTTTTCGGCGATGGCCTGGACTCCTATGGGGTCCATCTCCTGAAGCAGCAGGACATCCAAATCCATCAACTGCGGGAACGATTCCAGCTCCTGGATGGCCTCCGTGATCTTCCTGCTGTATTTGATGTTGTAGGACACCACCTTGAGGCTGCCGGTGAACGGTGGCGGCGGGCCGGAGAGGTGCCCGATGAATTTAGGACCGTCAGGCTGGATGTAGTTCTGTTTGACGGGAAGGCAGGAAAGGGCCAGGACAGCTGCCAGGACGAGAGCGCTCCACCGGAGCCGGCTCGTCACTGCCCCACGCCCGGATGCTCCAGCCTGACGGAAAGCCAGATCGGAAGATGGTCGCTGGCCGCGGCGTCTTCCACCTTGCCGGCACATACCACTTCCATCCCCTTGACGAAGAGGTGGTCCAGTTCCAGATCCACAAGCCCCAGGAGACCCTGCTTGTGGGTTGGGCCGATGTCGCATGTGGCCCGCACAAACCCGGACTTGCGGAAGATCCGCTCCATCTCCCGCACGATATACCCGGAGTCGGTGTTGAAATCTCCGCCGATGATCCCGAAGGAATATTTTCCATCGATGTTATCGGCCACATGCTCCATCTGATCCAGGCGCACCTCATTCCCGAACAGGAGAGTATGCGTGTGGACGTTCCCGACCAGCACATCTGAACCGCCGATCTCCAGCACGGACAGCACGGCGATGCGGTGCATCTTGCGCAGGGGATTTTCATGGGGCAGGACAACCTTCCAGTGGTCCTTGATGGGCCAACGGCTCAAGATGGCGTTGCCGAACTCCAGGCTCTTTCGGTACATGGCTGTGGGATAGAACACATAGTTATAGTTCAAGCGTCGTGCGATGGCGTCTGCCGCAGAGGTATGGGTTTCCTGCAGGAGGATGACGTCCGCATCCTTGAGGTCATTCATGCTTCCCAGCTCATCGACCGCCGCGTCCAGTTCTTCCGCCCACTGAATGTTATAGG
>JAUWTO010000280.1 GCA_030614685.1 Candidatus Aminicenantota bacterium | reverse complement strand
CATCATAGACCGAAAGGCATGGATGTAAATCCTCTAAGGGGATGATATATGATAAAAAACGGACAGGTGCAATCTTTGGGGACAGGCCCCCTCTTATTATGGTGTTTACGTATGCGAGTACTTGACCGAGTGGTCGTCAACACCGTTGGTGGTGAAGGTCACGTGGTAGTGCTCATCCGTGCGAAAGAACTCATAGCCCCGGCTGCTGAAAGAGTTCAGGACCGCGTCATGCGGATGCTTGTAGTCCTTGCGATAGAGGCAGCTGATGCCCAGCCGCGCGGTCGTGGGGCAGTCCAGCAGCCATGTCGGCAGGTCGGTGTGATTCAGGCTGCCGTTCCGTGATCCGTGATGCGGCACCTTGAAGAACACGGTGTCGCCAGGGATCTTGTCCGCGATATCATACCACACGTCTTCCTCCGCATCTCCTGTAAGGAGCACGGACACATCCTTGTATCGCAGCGCCAGTACCACCGAGTTGTTGTTCTCGTCGGAGGAGATCTGGTTGTAGTGCGGCCACAGGATCTCGAATCGAACATCACCCATGGGATCGGGGAACTTTCCGCTGTTCAAGGCATCGTACTGCCCGACCCGGTCGTCCCTCTCACAGAATCGGATCAGGGGTGCCGACGGTCCCAGCCGGTCCGACTTGGAGTGCCAGAAGCGCTGTGTTCCAAACCTCCGCAGGATCCCCTCCAGGCCCTTGCTGTGGTCATCGTGCGGGTGGGACAGGAGCGCAAAATCAAAGAGCGGCTTCCTCAGGTCCTGCCTGCGGTACTTGAAGAGGCGCTCGATGAAGATCCGCGTCGACTTGATCTCCTTGGAGTCGTTGGAATCCACCAGCCCGTAGTAGGCATTGCCATTGTCATCGTTGTGCTCGATGAAGATGGAATCCCCCCAGCCCACATCGATAAGCGTCACGCTGAGGTCACCCATGTCATTCCTCCCATCTCACCATGAGGTCTTTATTCTTGGGAAAGGTGTTGACCGCATTCTTTATGATGCCCTCCGACCATTGCTTGAAGGCTTTGGTCTCGTCTTCAGAAAACAGGACATCGCCGGCAGGAGCGGAGAACCTCACTGTTCGGTCATCAAGGAAGGCATCGTCCTTGCACAGCCGGTAGATCTTGGCGAAGAGCCGGGAGTTTATGCGGAAGACCTCTCCCCTGTGCGGGGTGCTCGGGACCAGCTGGTTGGGAATCCACAGGTTGTCTGAGTCGACGTACAGGAACTCGCTCTTTTCGACCCCCTGGAAGTACTCTTCGATGAGTTCAGGCACGTCAAAATACTCGCCAAGGCCCAGGGGCTTGTAGACGATCCCGGTAAATTCCAGGGAAATGACAGGGAACTCAATCTGACCAATGTCATACAGGATGCGGTCCGAAGGTTCGATCGACTCGACATAGAAATACGTGACCCGAGTCATCTTGAAATCATCCAGGTTCTTGCAGGCGTCCACCATGACAGGAATGGTGCGTTCGTTCATTGGGTCCTCCCCCTATAGGGATTCTCTGCAGAGGAAATAGTGACTCCCTTTTGCTAAACACTAGAGCCGATTTAATATTAATAGAAGACAGAATGTATTGTCAATGGTGAAAATCGAGGGGTAAGCTTCAGGACGATAGCCCGGACGATAGACATTGCTCTAAAAAATGGCTATGATTGAGACACTTCAAATCTGTCAGTAAGGGAGAAAAATGGAAAGAATATCAGAAATCTTCGTAGTACTCGAGAACACACCGGCAACACTGGGCGAGCTCTGCACGCACCTGGCCAAAAACGATATCAATATCGAATCCATCGGTGTGTTCCAGGACACGGCCAAGCTGTGGATCCGGAACAACAAGAAGGCTGCCAAAGTCCTGGAAGATCTGAACTATGCGACGGAAGTGCGGCAGGTGCTCCGGATGGAGCTCAAGAACCAGCCGGGATTACTGGCAAAGATCACGACCACCCTGGGCAAGAAAGGGATCAACATCGAATCCTGCATCGCGACCTCCACCAAGGACGCGAAAAAGGTCGCAGTGATCATGGATGTCTCCGACATCGACCGTGCACTCCGCATCCTCCGCACCTTTTAGCGCGCTCCGACAATCATAACCTATTGATAGTCCAATAGACCGGGGCGTTCGCTCCGCCTCTGAATATCCTGCGCAGATGATGATCTCACCTCCTGGCCGTGGCTCTCGTAGAGGGCCAGGATCTCGGGAGGGACGGATCGGCTGAAGACCGCCCCGTCATCCCAGTCAATGTAGATGGGCTCAGCCCGCATCCGGCGCGGATCGACATCGAGGTCACCTATTATCAACTCTGCGATGTGCTTGTCCTTGGCATAGCGGTTGGCCCAGGTCGAAAAGGCGATCCCCCGAACGGTCAGGATCTGGTCTGTGATGGCCTCATCCAGAGTGGATACGACACCCATGATCGTGGCGTATTCATATTTGCCGCCGTCGATGGACTCGTCGAGCGACAGGATGGAATAGCCCTCGCCATAGCAGGTATAGTTTATAACCTGAGTCTGTCCCGCCCACACCAGGTCGTCCCGGCCTCTCAGGTCCACAAGCGAGGGGTAGATCACAGGCTGGGCAAAGCGGGTGCCGGCGCGCGTCTCGAGGGCCCGGAATGTTTCGGCATACTTGCCGCTCGGATGCCACACGGTCCAGGCCTGGATGCCGGTCTCGCTGACAGCTCGGAACTGGGCGTCGATCTCCTCGGGCGTGTACCAGAATCCCTGGATCCAGGGGCGGATCTCCTTGTCGGTCCGCTTCTTCATCTCTTCGAGGCTCAAGTTCATAATCCTGTGGGGATACTGGCCAGGATTTTCGAGATTCAGAAAATTCTTTGGAAAATGTGACGGGTAGAGCATGGGGCAGATCACATCCACATGAGGGGCGATCTGTTCCAGGATCTGGCCCACGCCAAAGTCGTCGGTCTTCCATGCCGTCATACCAAACACATCGACGGATAAGACCGCGCCGGTCGGTTTGATGCGCGAGGACGCATAGGCCAGGAATTCCCCGATGCACTCTGCCGGGGAGGTATCTTCGAGCACCACAGGATAATCCAGGGTGGACATGTTCCCGTCGCTCGGGAAGCGGACATAGTCGAACTGGATCTCATCCACTCCCAACTGGATGAGCTCCAGACAGAGGTCTACCGTGTACTCCCAGACTCTGCGGTCATGGGGATTGGCCCAGTGGAGCCCCTTGTGGTCGGCCCAAAGTTCTCCTGTTTCGGAGTCCATGACTCCCATCTCAGGGAAGTGTTGGACCAGGAGGCTGTCCTG
>JAUWTO010000321.1 GCA_030614685.1 Candidatus Aminicenantota bacterium | reverse complement strand
TCTTCCAACATCTAGAACCCTCCTTTCACATCACGGATTTCATCTGGAACGGATGAAAGAACATCGTCTCATTCCGAACGCAGTTCTCCTTCGTTTTCCTCCGACTGCCGGCGATAGAAATCATAGACACCGAAGGTCCGGAGCATCCACGTCCCGATGCCCGGGTGAAGGGCGTCCAGAACCATCATGGGTCGGATCGGGCCCGGGTTGACGATGGTTTCGCCCACATCCCTCCGAATCGAACGGATCACGGCGTCCGCAACCTTTTCGGGGGTCGTCTCGCCCACGATCCCCGGCGCCCGCTTCTTGTAGACAGCGAACATGCCGGCCTCCGCGACAAAGCCGGGGCAGATCACCGAGGCACTCACGCCGGTCTCGCGCAGCTCTTGCCGCAGGCCCCACGTCCACTTGATCAATCCCGCCTTGGTGGCCGCGTAGGTCGCTGTATAGGGCGACCCTTTCTTGCCCCCCAAAGAGGAAATGGTAACGACATGGCCGCTTCCCTGTCGCATCATCTCCGGCAAAAGGAGCCGGGTCAGGAGCAGCGGGGCCGCGAGATTGGTTTGAATCATCGTTTCGATGAATTCCGGCGACAAGCTTGTGTACAGGCTGAGCCGCTCGATCCCGGCGTTGTTGATCAAGATGTCGATCCCGCCAAACTCGTCTCGGACCCGCTCGAGCAGCTGGGTCCGCGACGCCGCGTCCGTGATGTCCGCGGGAAGGGCCTTCGCTTTCACGCCCATTTGAGCCAGCTCATCGGCCACGGTCCGCAAATCTGCCTCGGACCTGGCGGTCAGGGCCATGTTCACCCCTTCCCGCGCCAGTGCCCGACCTATGTATGGCCCGAGCCCACGGGATCCGCCCGTGAGCAGCGCGTTCTTTCCGCTGAGATTCTTCAATGTGCCGACCTCCATATTTCGTTTCTTGTTTTTTTAGGGCAAGATCCCATACCGCAAGATGTCGGATAGGCCGTTGAAGGCATCCAGGCCTTTCTGGAGGGCCGAAAGCCCGTTTTTAAGGGGTGATACCTTTGATGGAGACAAGGTCGAGCTGTTGCAACAAGCTTAAGGCATCTGTGAGGTTCCATCGCTCTACCAGCTTATTCCCTTCATGACGCGTGATGGTGATCGATGAAACCTCAAATGTGTTGCCGGTCGGTTGGTTTCCCAAGAATGGCCCGTTGTGGGTGCCTGTCATAGTAAAGTGGGTAACGACCTTATCTCCCTCAGCAATTTGGTCATTGAGCGTGTATTGTATGTCCGGGAACGCTTCGAATGACCTAAGGAAGGAATCCTTGAGGCCCTCTCGATCGGGGGCACATCCGATCATCGGGCTGTGGTTAACGAAATCCTCAGCGAACAACTCATCTATCGCATCGAGGTTTCTCTTTCGGTGTCCCTCAAAAACGCGTCTGATCGCCGCTTTGTGTTCTTCTGGTGTCATACTCTCTCCTCCCCGAATGAATGGTCGACAAGAGATCTCGCTGCGATCCAAGATCTTAGAAATAGATCGACAACGGCGGCAGCTCCAGAAGATCGAGATTGGAGAACTGGTACAACCGCTTGCCGTCCTGGATTTCCCTTATGATCTTTGTCACCTGGTCGTTGACCGGAGCCGCCACCCCGGCCCTCGATGCCATCTCGGCAAGATAGCCGTTAAGGCTCTCCACCTCGCAGGGACGCCCCTTTTCCAGGTCCTGGAGCATGCTGGCCTTGGAATCCTGAAAATCGGAAGCCGTGTTCCTGAGCAGGCTTCTCAGGTTTCCCATGTCCTGTCTGGCGATGTCCAGTATGACGCCCATGTCCAGCCCGCGTATGGGCTCCATCTTTACCCCCAGGGCCCTGGCGGTCAGGATGGTCTCTATCAAGATGTGGATAACGGCGTCGATGGCCTTGTCATGGTTCATGACCTCGCCTCCGGCGACCCCGAGCACGGTGGACAACCCCGAGCCTCCTACGTTGAACAAGAGCTTGGTCCACCGCAGTCCCTGCAGGTTCTCAGTGATATGGGCCGTGCCCGCATGGTCCAGGACGGATTTAACCCGTTTGATCCTTTCGGTGATTTTTCCGTCCAACTCGCCGATGTCGTAGTCCATCTGATCGGGATCGGTGGTCATCCTGGAAACGCCCGGCTCCAACAGCTCGGCCGCCCACATCACCGTCCCGCCCAGGGTGCGTTCCCTCCCGACAAAAGAGGCCACTTTCTCCTCCGGTATGCCGTTCTGAAGGGTTATGAGGACGCTATCCTCTCCCAGGTGGGGCAGGACCTGCGGAAGAGCCTGCTCATCGTAGAAGGCCTTGACCAGATAGATGACCAGATCATAGATTCCTTCCATCTTATCGGGGGTAACGGCCCTCACCTGCTGCGTGATGTCCAGCATCCCCACCACCTTCGAGCCCTTTTGGCTCAGCGCTGCGACATGCTCCTGGTTGGCATCCACCATCGATACATCCAGTCCGGCCTTGGTCAACATGGTCCCTACCACGGTACCCAGAGACCCCACCCCTACGATTGCAATCCTCATCGCACACCTCCCTGGCTGATAAAATCTTGAAGTAGCTTCCTATGAACTCTTCAGACGTGAAGATTCCCGCTCTTTCACATCCGAAGGATCCATTGAAGCAACCCCGCTTTCTTCTCTATGGCAGCCTCAGGGCATATTTCCATACAGCAG
>JAUWTO010000047.1 GCA_030614685.1 Candidatus Aminicenantota bacterium | reverse complement strand
CAGAAGATCGCCGAATGTGTCGAGTATTACTATGAGCACGACCCCAGTCGGGTCCGTGCCCTGCAGTCCAAGGTCGCGTCATATAATAGGAAGCTGAGGCGCTTCAATATGAAGGATTCCATGCTTCGGGACAAGATGTCTGTGGGGATGTTCCTGCGCAGGGAAATCGTCAATATATTCAAGGCTGCCCTGGCCCTCCCCCTGGCGTTTTACGGGATCCTCAACAACTACCTCCCCTTCCGCCTGACCGAAGCCATCGCCAAAAAATACCTGAGCGAACGCACCAAGATCCTCACCGCCCTGTTCCTGGGCGGGGGGGCGTTCTTTCTCATGTTCCATGCTGCGCAGGCGTTCCTCGTCTGGTATATCTGGGGCACTGTCTGGAGTGCAGCCTATTTCCTGAGCCTCACCCCTTCCGGGCTCTTCGCCCTCGCATACACGAAGTGGATCCGAGAGGAACGCGAACGGATCAGTTTTTCCTTCTTTTTCTTCACCAGGCGGCATCTCGTGGGAAGGATGCGTCTCATCCGCAGGGAGCTCATCTCCGAGCTGGACACGGCCAAAGACGAATGGCTGGAACAGAGCGGCTCCCGGGAGCAAAAAAGACCGAAGGCCGGACCATACTCAATCCATTCGGTCGTCGGCGACATCGAGCATGCTGTTTCCCTGGAACGCTTCGGCCCCAGGATCTCGGAGCGGGTTCTGTGGCGTGTGGAGACCGAGGAGAACAAGATCGCGCTGACCTTCGATGACGGGCCCCATCCAGAATCGACGATACGGGTACTCGAGATCCTCAACCGGCACAGCATCCCCGCGACCTTCTTCCTGGTGGGCAGGCACCTGGTCGCACACCCGGAGATCGCCCATGCCATCCTCAAGGAAGGGCATGAGATCGGGAACCACACGTTTAGCCACCCCCCCATGTTCCTTCTCACGGATAACCAAGTGAGGAAGGAGATCCAGCGCACAGACGAGCTCCTTAGGGGGCTGGATGCGTCCTTCACCCCGCGGTACCTGAGGCCGCCGTCCGGCATGTTCACGGCCCGGGTGCTGGACATCGCAGAGGAATTTGGATACCGCGTCGTGATCGGCGATGTCTATCCCCGGGATACATACAAGCCCGGAGCTGCCAGGATCGTTCAGAGGGTGCTGGAGAGGACCACTCGCGGCTCCATCATCATCCTGCATGATGGGGGAAATACCCGCAGGGTGGACCGATCGCAGACCCTGGAGGCGCTTGAGGACCTCATCGCCCAACTCCTGGACCGCGGATTCGAATTCGCCACGCTGTCCTCCCTCCAGTTCGGGGACGGACCTTGAGTTCAGTTCGGGGACGGACCTTGAAATGTTCCTGAAAATAATAGAGTTATACTCATATTTATGTCTTTTTTGGGGCTTACAGGCAGCTTTTTTACCCCAAAACCAGCCTCTTAAGCTGCAGGGAAGGCTGTTCAGGCTCTCTGGTTTAACGTCCGCCTATTCGACAGGGACCCAGCGGTTGAGGTAGGTGAAAAAAAGACCGGTCTCCTTAACAGGCTGGCCGGTCAACCGGGCCCAGTACCGGCTGTAGAGACGGACCTGAGGAGCATAGTAGTCAACATATGTCTGCAGGTCGTCGATGATCTCGTCGGTCTTGTAATCGGCAATCACCCAGCCTAAATGTGGGCTGTCTCCCTTTCCAGCCCCCAATGGCTCCAGGAATACCAGGTCGATAACACCCGAGAGGATGACCGGGAGCTTATGGTCAAGTCCCAGCTCCACCCCGCTGGACTTCAGGCTGAACGGCACCTCGAACAACCGCCTCTCCGACCGCATGGCCCTCTGCCAGAACTCGGACCCTGTGATGGCCGCGATCAGGTTCCGCAGCCTGTGGATGTCGGCCGGGTCCCTCTCCTCGATAGCGAGTGCATTCTCGAGCAGCAGGTCCAGTCCCTCAGACCTCTTCTCCCCAGCGACCCCTCCCCGCTCTAAAACACCCCTCCCCAGTGCCTCCAGCACCGCGTGCACGACTCTTCCCCAGCTCATGCCATAGGCGCTCTCCCTCCGCACCGGGAGCTCGACATCCAGCTTGGCCAGGGATGTCACCGAATCCACAGCATAACTCGGGTTCAGGGCCTTGTCCCGGTTCGCCCGAATCTCTTCCCGCCCCTCCCGCACATCTCCGGGGAAGAGCATGAGTATCTCCTTTTCCGGACGTTCCATCTCCCGTGGAAACTCGAGCTCCGGCCGGGTCGAGCGCGCTTCGTCCGCAGAGGCCTCCAGGTTGTCATCCAGCGCCTCCCAGGCTCTACTGCTCATCTTTGCACCATAGGTACTGACCACCAGTGCATTGCGCGCGCGGGTGGCTGCCACATACATCAGCCGCTCTTCCTCGGCCTCCTGATACCGGGCCTCCTCCTCGGCCTTCATGGCCCAATCCATGGGCTGGGACAGCCTGATCCTCTGATATCCCCACTTCTTTTCGAACACGAAGTAGCCCCGGGGGCCCTCTGCATCCATGCGCACGATATGCCGGTCCGGCTCATACTTCCGCACTCCCGCCGGATTGGCCAGAAAGACCACGGCGGCCTCAAGCCCCTTGGCCTTGTGCAGGTTCATCATGCGCACGGCATCGGTCCGTCCCGGTGTCAAACTCATCTCCTCGATCTCGTAGAGCGACAGAAGATCCGACATGAAGGCCGCCACATCAGAAAAGGCCGTCAGCCCCTCCCGTTCCTGCCCGCGCAGGATCTCGAGCAGTTTGATCAAGTTTCCCGCCCGGCTGCTGCCCATCTCGCCGGCCGTGAGATAGGCTACGATCCCGGAAGTCTCCAGGATCTTTTCCAGCGCCGTAGAGGCCGGATACACTCGGGTCCAAGCCCACCACTCCCGCATCTGCCTCAGGGCCTCTCTCACCCTGCCGATACGTTCCTCCACACTCTGGGACGACAGGATCTCATGGATCTCGACTATTTTTTTATCGGCCAGCCCACCGCCCTTCTCCGGTTCTCGAACCGTTTCTTCCCCCTCCTCTTCCGCCCGGCTCAGGAACGAAAACCGCCCCCCCCGGCGTTTGAAATGGAGCAGGTCAATATCGCTCACTCCGAAGAAGATCCCCTTGAGGGCCGCCACAGTAAAGATCGGATTCTCCGGATCGTTAAGGGCTTGCACCAGGTTCACGATCTCACGGATCTCCTCAGACCCGGCAAAAGCGCCGCTGCCCGTGATCTCATATGGAATGCCCCTTGCTTCCAGAGCCCGGGCATACACATGCATCTGCTTCTTGTACCGAAACAGGATCAGAAAATCCGACCACTGTGGTTTCCGGGTTTTCTCCTGTTCCTCCTCTTCCGTTTCCGGAATCAAGGCCAGATGGATCTCATCACGGTGTTTATCGCATGCCCACTGGATGAAATCGCCGATCGCCGCCGCATCCAGCTCAGCGATGCCGACCTGCCGGTTGTTCTTCACACGCGGTACGACCAGCTTGTACACTCCTGCCAGCGCTCCCCCCTGGTTGGAATGCACCGTATCGAGCGAGGCGAAGGCGGCCTGATAACGAGTGAATTCTCTCGGGAAGATTGTCTCGAATACAGGATTGATCCAATCCCGCAGCTCATGCAGCGAACGGAAATTGGCAGTCAGGGGGAGGACCTCCCCTCCGGCAGCTTGGATCTGCCGCTTCACCTGGTTGTAGGTATCGATGTCCGCCCGGCGGAACCTGTAGATGGACTGCTTGGGATCGCCCACCAGGAAGAGCGAGCCCGGCCGGGGCTCGATTTTCCTCCAGTCCCTCTCTCCTCTGTCCGTACCGACCAGGTACATCAGCATCTCGGCCTGGATGGGGTCCGTGTCCTGGAATTCGTCCACCAGCAAATGAGTGTACCTCCGCTGGAAATATGCCCGGACCTCAGGATTGTCCCTCAAGAGCCGTGACGCCAGAAGGAGCATATCCCCATAGTTCACGCGAGCCTGCTCGCGGCGCCGGTTCTGATAGAATTCCAGTGCAGGCCTCAGAAAATCCAGGATGATCCCATGCCGGTATTCCCTCCAGATCTCTAGAGCGGGGCGCACCACATCGTCCTGAAACGCCTCGAATCGGGTGCAGAAGGCCTCAGCGCTCTCCTTGTCCGGCCAATAGGTTTTCTTGAATCCGGAGCCCTTGTCCAGCTGCTCGAGGGTTTCCATCAGCACTCTGTGATCACCAAAGCCCAGGTTGCGCTCCCGAAAGAAACAGCGCCGCATCATCCGCATAAGCCCGTCCCACCCTTTTTCCGGCCGCACATCGGGGACGGCCTTGCGCGCCTCCTTGAGAAAATCCTCCAGTTTCTGCCGGGAGTAGGAGTACTCCGGGGGCTCCTCCCTCCCAGGCATGAGCTCCACCTCAGGAAAAAGACTCACCGTCGAGAAAGAGTCCCTGAGATCCTCCGGCGCCAGCCCTACATCCTCCAGCCGCTCCAGCACCGGATCATCGCCCAGCCGCGCTTCGAGCAGGAATTCGTGCCAGCACTTGTCCCGGTAGACGGCATCTTCGATCTCTTCCATCTCCCGGAAGTCGGGATCGAGCGCGATCTCCACCGGCCGCTCCCGGATGAGCCTGGCACAGAAGGAGTGGATGGTCCCGATGTAGCACTGCTCCAGATTCTGGAGGGCCGCCCGGAGCCGGTCTTTAACCTCCCCGTCCCTCTCTTCGCGCACCGACCGCTCCAGCTCTGTCTGGAACCGGCCGCGCAGCTCAGCCGCCGCCTTGCGCGTGAAGGTCACCGCCGCCAGCGTCGAGATGCGGCATCGTCCCTCCCTGAGCAGAGCCAGCATACGGTCGACCAGGCTCTTGGTCTTGCCCGATCCGGCCCCGGCCTCGACGAGGAGGGTCCGGTCCAGCTCCCGGACGATCTTGGCCCTCGCCTCCGCATCCACCGGGATCACTTTTTTGGCCATGCCGTGTCCCTTCTCACTCGAAGTCCTTCAGACGCTCGAATACGCTGTAAGCATCGGGATTTCCAAGTTTTTTGCCCTTGGACCGGTCTGCAGCTCCGGCCCCGCACAGGGGCGCATAATCACAGTAGTCACAGCGCGCTGCGGGATGGACAAGGAAACTCCCCTGATCCAGTAGGCTCATGAGCTCGCCCAGAAGCTCCTCGAACCTCTCACAACGATCGCGCCCGAAAAGGATCTCTCGGCCTTCCCCCCGTCGCGAAGGGAAAGAATAGCCGCTCTCCTCCACAACCGGGTGCTCATCCATCTTCTTGATCCTGAGAATCGCCTCGGCCGCCCGACTGTAGAGCGCGTGCTGGATGCTCCGGCCACCGTCGAAGCACACGATGTCCTCATAGCGTCTGTAGCTCCCGCTCTTGTAATCGATCACGCGGTAGTGGTTCGCCTCCACCCTATCCACCCTGTCGATCTTGCCCCCCACACGCAATCTGGACTCGGCCGTAACCGGGAGCTCGACCGCATCCCGAATCCCTTCTCCATCGTGATGTTTCAACCCGAACCCGGCTTCAAAGAGCACCGGTTCCACGGGACGCGTCCGATTCTTTTCCGCCTTGAGGAAGACCTCCAGGCTCTCGTAGAGCTCCTTGCGCTCCCTCTGGAAGATGCCGTCCGAGGGAGGGGGAATCTCATCGCGGGTGGCCCCGATACTTGCTTCGGCGATCTCGCCCATCAAGCCCCGGTGGCGTTCCGGGTCCACAGACTCCGCGCGTTCCCTGAGCTCCCGCATGAATCCGCACAGGATCTCGTGGAGCAGGGTCCCGCGCTGCAGGGGATCGAGCCAGCGTGTCTGGTCGTATTCGAGTTCATCCGGTTTGGAGATCCCCAACACATAGTTCAGGAAATACGCATACGGGCATCCGGCCAAGAGCTCGAGCCGCGTGGCCGACACCACGATGTCCGGATTGAGGAAGGGGTGGAACTCTCCTCCTGAAACATCCACCAGGCCGTCGAATTCGGTGAGGAAGTCGCTCCTCCGGAAATCAGCTGCCAGGATCCCCCGATCGAGCTTTTCAAAGTGTGCTCTCACTGCCGCGCGGCCTTCCAGGAACCGCCCCCCCGGCACCAGCTTGGCCAACCACCAGTCGATCTCATCGAACACACGCTCCAGGCCGCCGGGGAGCATACCGGTCGATTCAGGGAGCGCTGTGAGCAGGTCGGAATAGTCCAGGTCCGGCTTCCCCTTGATCAGGCGGAAGGCCTGGAGCAGCAGCGACGATGGGAACGACTGCCTCTCATCGATGATGTCATAGGAGGAGTAGCTCAGGATGACACGGCCCCGGAGCGAAGCCAGGAGCGCGGCCATGGCAAAGAGGCTCTCGCGCAGGACATCGGCCGTGGTGGGCATGGCCTCCGAGATCCGCTCCCGTTCCTCATCCAGCAGCACAGGGTCCTGGAGGCCGGCTCCAGGGAATGCGCCCTGATCCAGTCCCAGGACAAACGTCAGGGGCCGGCCCGAAAAGCCCCCGGTGTGGAAGTTCGAGACATGCAGATGTCCCGGCAGAGGGCCGGAGGACCCGACACCCAGGCCCTGGCTCAGGTGGCGCAGCCACTCCAGGGCCTCATCCCAGGGGAGCTTGGTCTGGGCAGCGGCGGCCGCCTCCGACAGCCGCACGAAGAGGCTCCCGAGGGCCTCGGCATCCAGCTTGCCCTGGACCAGGCAGTGCTTCTTCATGATCTGCGCCATTCCCTGACACAAGAGCCCCAGGTCCACGAGCCCGTCCTCTGCCCGGGCGGGGATGTGTTCGAGGAGGCCGCGGACCACAGGCTCCAGCCATTCGATCTCCTGCTTGCCGGCGCGGAAGCGACCGGCCCGCTCCGGCTCCCCCTCGTCTTCGGCAAGCCCGGCTTTTTTTCCCAGGCTTTCCTTCAGGCTCCGCAGGCGCGGCAGGTAGCGTTCCCTGCCCCATCCGATCATGGCATTCTTGAGATGCCGCGAAACCTGCATGGCCGACGGCCTGCTCTTTTTCTTATCGGTCGCAAGCCTCAGCGCGCCGCTTTCGATCATGCGGCAGAGCGCGATGGCCAGGAAGTCGTTCTCGAGCCAGTCCAGGAGTCCGCCGAACACCTTGCCCGGCGAGGAGAATTCCATGGGAATGCCCTCGGCAAACGTCACGTCGAGATCGGCCTTGGAGGCGATCACGTGGAAGATCACCGGGTAGGCGCTCCCCGGAGGACAGATGACCTCCACCTCGTCCAGAGGGCACTTGGCCTGGATGACGCGGCGCAGCACCTCACGGCACTCGTTGGTCGGCCCAGTGGCACTGAAGAGGGCGATGGTTTCATCCTGGAAGGGAGGCCCCGCCTGCTCCGGCGCGAACAGCCACGGCATCCTCTGCAGATCGGTCTTCGGAATCCAGGAGCTGCTCCCTTTTCCTTCCATGTCATCGTATTCTTTTTCTTTATCCTCTTGTTCTTCTTTGTCATCACGAACACTTGAGGAGTGCGAAGCGATCTTCCAATATGCGCGCGGCCTCTCCAGGCCGCAGACCTCTCCCCGCGGCAGGATCATGAGCCGTTCGCCGGTCAGTTTTTCCAGAAATGTGCGTTCGACCCGGGCCAGAGCTTGGCCCTGGAAGCACAGATAGACCCGCTCGTCCCCCGCTGCCCCCGCCTCCCGTCCCGCCTCCAGGAGGCCCATGTCCAATTCATAAAGGCCGGCCAGGTCCACTGCCTTATTCTTCTCCAGTTCCCCCTCATATTCTCTCAAAAAGAGCGCGACTTCTCGGCCTTTCCGGTCATCGACGAAATGCTCCGGCTTCATCTCGTCTGAGGTTACCCCCGCCATCCGGAGGGTCCTCACCGACCGCAGGACCGACCTCACAACTCCCGTGCTCGCATCCAGCGGATCGAAATATTCGAGCCTGCCCTGCTGCTTGAGCCCTCTGAATATCCTTTCGATCAAAAAGAGCGAGGCTGCCCCTGAGATCTGCCGCAGCCCCCTCTCCGCAGAAGCCTCGCCCGCGACTTCGTTAGCCAGTGCCGGCAGCGTGACAAACCTCAGATTGACCCAGGAAGTCCCCTGTGCGGCCAGCGACTCGCCGACCTGATGCCCGATCCGGTAGGACGGGACCACAAAGACCTTCTCCTCCAGCACATGGGATGCAAGGAAGCTGCTGAGCCCGGGAAAGCTCGTGTCGTTCGCCATTTCACCTATCTTTTAATATTTTTTATGGCTTAGCAAGCCCCTGTTTCACAATTTTTTTCAAAGGTCGCGACACAAGGATGTTGACATCCGGGGGATTTACCTGATAAAACAAAAGCCGATTAATTCGGGATATTTTATAAGATTAAAAACGGGTGTGAGAAATGAAAAAACTACGGCTTGCACTAGGCATTCTCGCGGCCTGGTCTGTGGCGGTGCTGCTCGGCCCGGGTCTTTTGACCTCAGGCCTGACTCCCAGCTCGATCCATACCCCCCCGCAGACCGCCGCGGACGCGCAGCATGAGATCGCAGTCCCTCCTCCTCCCTTCAGCGAGGACATCTACCCCTGCTCCGCATGCCATGCCGACATGGAGGTCAATCTCGAGCGCCGCGAGCTGGAGGATTTCCATGACGACATCACGCTCGAGCATGACGAAGAAAACCGCTGGTGCATGGACTGCCACGACGCTGAAAACCGGGACATTCTGCACTCAGCCAGTGGAGAGCCCATCGCATTCGAGGAATCCTACAAACTCTGCGGCCAGTGTCACGGCCCCAAACTGAGAGACTGGCGGGCCGGCATCCACGGGCGCCGGACCGGCGAATGGAACGGGCGGAAGGACTATCTCCTGTGCGCCCACTGCCACAATCCGCATGCGCCCCGATTCAAGAGCATGAAGCCGGAGCCTGCACCTGAGAAGCCGGGAAAGATCAAATGAGCATAAAAAAGACCATTGGCTCAACCATGAAATTGAACCGCAGGACATTCCTGAAGGCCTCGGCCGTGGCATCGTCCACCGCAGCTTTAGCTGCCTGCGGATCAAAAAGTGCTCTGGATGAATTCCTGCAGAAAAATTTTCGCTTCATGTCAAAGCAGGAGATCGGAGAGGTTATCCAACGCCTGGAAACCCAGTACGCCCAGCAGTACGGAAAGGAGATCTCGGTCTCAGCCAAAGAAGCCCTGCCTGAGACATTTTTTGGTTATGCGCTCGATATCTCCCGCTGTATCGGGTGCCGTAAATGTGTCTACGCATGCGTGGAGGAGAACAATCAGACCCAGGCTCCCCAGATGCACTGGATCCAGGTCCTGGAGATGGAAAAGGAAAAGGGCATCGACTTTATGGACGCCAACCTGTATTACCAACACGAGGAGGTGCCGCATGAGGGGCACTTTTACCTGCCCGTGCAGTGCCAGCAGTGCAAGAATCCCCCTTGTGTGAAGAGCTGCCCGGTCAACGCGACATGGACCACCAAGGATGGCATCGTGGTGGTGGATTACAACTGGTGCATCGGCTGCCGCTGCTGCATGGCTGCCTGCCCCTATGGAGCCCGTCATTACAACTGGGGACAGGTGGAGCTGGACCCGGAGACCATCAATCCCGATACTCACTATCTCGGCAACCGGCCTCGCTACAAGGGCGCCGTTGAGAAGTGCACCTTCTGCATCCAGCGCGTCCGGGAAGGGCGCTACCCGGCCTGTGTCGAGGTTTGTCCCGTCGGCGCCAGAAAATTTGGGAATCTTTTAGATCCGGACAGCGAGATCCGGTATATCCTTGAAAACAAACGGGTGTTGATCCTCAAGGAAGAGCTCAATACCCAGCCTAAATTCTACTATTTCTATGGAACTTGATCCGAGCAAGAGGTAATAGAGTGAAATTTATCCGCTTTCTGAAGGAATGCTTCAAGGTCATTGTCCGCGGCAGCCATCGCTACTATATCTGGTTGGCATTTCTCTTCGGCGTGATCGTCTGGGGGAGCACGGGCTACATCCAGCAGATCAAGCAGGGGCTGCTGGTCACCAACATGCGCGATCCCATATCCTGGGCCTATTACATCGGAAACTTCACGTTCCTGGTCGGTGTCGCCGCCGCCGCCGTCATGCTGGTGATACCCGCCTACATCTATAACTGGAAGCCTCTCAAAGAAGTCGTCATCTTCGGGGAACTGCTCGCCATCAGCGCCGTCATCATGTGCATACTCTTTGTGATCGTGGATGTGGGCAACCCCCTGCGGCTCTGGCACATGATCCCCGGGATCGGGACGCTGAACCTGCCGTCCTCACTCCTGGCCTGGGACTCCCTGATCCTGTCCCTATATTTCGTCCTGAACCTGGTGGTGGTCAGCTATCTGCTCTTCAACCACTTTTATCAGCGCGAAACCAAGAAACGCCTCTTGAACACACTGATTCTGTTGTCAATTCCCGTAGCCATCGGCATCCACACCGTGACCGCCTTCCTCTATAACGGATTTGCCGCCCGACCCTTTTGGAACAGCGCCCTGCTGGCGCCAAAGTTCCTGGCTTCTGCGTTCTGCTCCGGCCCGGCTGTGCTCATCATCCTGTTCCAGATCCTCAGGAAGACAACGACCTTCGAGATCAAGGAAGAGGCCATCTGGAAGATCGCCGAGCTCATGGCCTATGCCATGTTTATCAACCTCTTTTTCTTCGCCGCCGAGGTATTCAAGGAGGTCTACTCCGATACAGAACATCTGGTTCATCTGGAGTATCTTTTTAAGGGCGTGGGCGAAAACCGCGACATGGTCATGTGGGGTTGGACATCGCTCATCATCAGCGTCATCGCCTTCCTGCTCTTCTTGATCCCGGCCACACGCAAAAATGTGATCACCTTGAACATCGGAGCCATCCTAATCTGGTTCGGTGTCTACATCGAAAAAGGGATCGCACTCCTAATCCCCGGATTCACCCCGGATGTCCTCGGGCAGATCTACATCTACCGCCCATCCCTGATAGAGCTCAAGATCTCGGCCGGTATCTTTGCCATCGGTTTCTTAATATTCACATTGATGACCAAAATCGCGATCGCCATCATCTTCGAAAATTTCAACATCACTTCTCTGAAGAAAAAACCGGCCTAGAATCTTAAGGCCAGGCTCTGTTCCATTCAGATCATTCGTATTTCAGGCAGTCGATGGGATTGGCCGAAGAGGCCTTGAGGGCCTGGACACCTACGGTCAGCAGGGCCACCAGCAGGGCCAGAGACCCGCTCAGCACAAAGATCACGGGGCTGACATTGATATGGTAGGCGAAGTTCTGCAGCCACCGGTCGAGCACAAAATAGGACACGGGCCAGGCCACAATGTTGGCCAGGACCACCCAGACGGCAAAGCTGCGTGAGAGCAGGACCACGATGCCTGTATTCGTCGAGCCCAACACTTTGCGAATCCCGATCTCTTTGGTCTTCTGCTCCACCACAAAAGCGGTCAGGGCAAAGAGCCCCAGGCAGGAAAGGCAGATCGCCAGGCTTACAAAGTACACCAGGAGCTTTTCCAGCCGTCTCTCCGCCTCGTACTGCTGGGCAAAGGTCTCGTCCAGGAAGCTGAACTCCAGGCTGAAGCCGGGGCAGAACTCGGCGTAAACACCCTCGATGAAGCGGATGGTCTCCCCGATGTCCCGGCCGGAAATTTTGACTCCGGCCCTGCCCGTCCAATAGCTCCAGGAGATGGCCATGGGCTCGATCTTTGTGTGCAGGGAGTTGTAGTGAAAATCCTTGACCACGCCGATGATGTGCATGCGGCCGTTATTAGTCGTTTGACCCACAGGATCTTCGAAGCCCAGGACACGCGCGGCCGCCTCGTTGATCAGGAACCTCAGGTCCAGGTCGGTCCGCATATCATAGGAGAAGTTTCGGCCGGCGATAACCTCCAATCCCATGAGACCGACAAAATCAGGATCGGAGTTGATGACACGCAGAGGGATCCCATCGTCGTCCTGCGCCAGGTTCCATGTCCAGGTATTGGTGATCTTGCCGGGGACCTGATTCAGATATGTGATCCCGCGAACCGCCGGATTGGACAACAGCCTCTCTTTGAAGGCGCTCTTGCTGCTTAACTGTTTGTCCGCATCTCCCTGGAACTTCTCGCCTCTCAGGCTGAAAGTCAGCATCTGGTCATAATCCATGCCCAGGTCCCGGTTCTGCATGAAGTTCAGCTGTTTGACAACCGTGAGCGTCGAGATGATCAGGGCAATAGAAATCGTGAACTGGAAGGTGATCAACAGCCGGCTCAAAAGCGAGTTTTTCCGTCCCTTGCGGGATTTTCCCTTGAGGATCA
The DNA here is from genome assembly GCA_030614685.1 of Candidatus Aminicenantota bacterium. GTDB lineage: Bacteria > Acidobacteriota > Aminicenantia > Aminicenantales > Aminicenantaceae > JAUXEH01. The sequence goes on along the minus strand of JAUWTO010000047.1, from coordinate 1,782 downwards.
GGACCGGATTCAGCACCGAAAGATAGAAGGAGGGATATGCCCCGGAAACAAAGGCCGTGAACAGCAGGACAGAGGCCACGATGGCCAGGAACCCAAGGTTCGAGGCGGCGGGCACGATCTCTTCACCCGTGAGGCGGTTGAAAAGGGGGAGGAGGAATTTAAGCAGGACCGCCGCCAGGAGGGAGGCGATGGCCACAAACACCAATGTTTCCCCAAAGAACTGCCTCTGCAGGGAAGACTTCTGCGCCCCCACCACCTTGCGCATGGCGATCTCTTTTTCCCGGGTGCCGGTCTGGGCAATGGTGAGGTTCACGAAATTGATGCAGGCGATGAGCAGGATCAAAACAGCGATGATGGAAAAGCCGAGCACCAGGCCGACATTCCCGTGTTTGGTGTTTTTTTCGTGCTGCAGGTTGGCGGTGAAGTAGATGTCATTGAACGGCCTGAGGATCAGGCGGTCCCCGCCGAATTCATCGACCTCCCGAGCGCGTTGGTCGATCTTGTCGGCCAGCGCAGTACCATCTGTCCCTGGAGAAACCAACAGATAGATGGAGTGATTGTAATTGCGGGACGTCAGGAAATCGCTGTCTGGATCCCGGCGCACCATATCGGTCATAGCGGCAAAGGCATTGATGTTCATGTGAAACTTCGTGATGTCTCTGACCACACCGGTGACCGTGTAGTCGTAGGCATTGTTCATCCGGATCGCCTGACCCAGTGGATTCGCATCTCCGAAAAGCCTCGCGGCGATGGACTCCGTCAGGACGATGGAAAAGGGTGAGGCCAAGGCTGTCTCTGCCTGACCAACGATGAAATCGAAGTTGAACGCCTTGAAGACAGAGTCATCAACCAGGGCGAAGTTTGTGACCGTGAATATGTTCTCCCGGTACTTGAGCGTAGGTTCTAACCAGTAGTAGAAGCGGACGGCCTCTTCGACCTCTGGGAAGGCGGCTGCGGTTTCCCTCAGATAAGGGGGCATGTTGACCCAGGTCTCGGTCTCGAGCCGGTAGAGGCGGTCACGGTGGACCTGGTCCTTGTCGTAGCTCAGCTGCTGCTGAACCCAGAGGAAGATCAGGACGGCACAGGCCATGCCCACCGTAAGTCCGAAGATATTGACGAACGAGATGAGCTTGCGTTTAAAAACATTCCTCAGCGCGACCTTGATGTAATTCTTTAACATCATGCCCCTCCTCTGAAATGTCCTTATCCGAAACGGCTTTGATACCGGTAATTCGTGTCATCAACTTTTAAGACGTGCCTGCCAGCAGGATGGTTGCTTTGGTTGATCGAGACAGGGAAGTTTCCTTTCCGCAGGATATCTGGTATTGTGAGGAGACAAACTCGAGAGGAGGGACGAACAATGGCCGACAAACAGTGGAAGGCACCACCGGAGATGCAGATCGACACGAACAAGACCTACAAGGTGGCGATCGAGACAAACAAGGGCAAGATGGAACTGGAGCTCTATCCGGAGCATGCCCCCCAGACCGTCAACAACTTCGTGTTCCTGGCCAGGGAGGGGTACTACGACGGCGTCAGCTTCCACCGTGTGATCAGCGATTTCATGATCCAGGGCGGAGACCCGACCGGCACCGGACGCGGCGGCCCCGGATACAAGTTCGAGGATGAGTTGACAGGAAACCCGCTCAAGCACGAGCGGTGTGTGATCTCCATGGCCAATGCCGGGCCCAACACCAACGGCAGCCAGTTCTTTATCACCCACTCGCCCCAATCGCACCTGGACGGCAACCACACCGTGTTCGGCAAGGTCGTTACCGGCCT
>JAUWTO010000251.1 GCA_030614685.1 Candidatus Aminicenantota bacterium | reverse complement strand
TTGACCCCGGCTCAGCAGGTCATCAAGATCGTTCGTGACGAGCTGACCGCCATGCTGGGGCATGCCGAGAGCAAGCTGGAGTTTGCTTCCGGTCCCCCCTCCATCTTCATGCTGGTGGGGCTGCAGGGGGCCGGCAAAACCACGACCTGCGGCAAGCTGGCACTCAAGGTGGCGGAGCAGAAGAAAAAGCCACTGCTGGTCTCCTTTGACCTAAAACGCCCCGCTGCGCAGGATCAGCTGAAGATCATCGGCGAGACCCTCTCCATCCCTTTCTACGAGCTGTCCCGGGATCAGATGGCCCGGCCCCAGAACGCCTTTGGGGAGGTGAAGGCCCATGCCCGCGAGCATGGCTATGACCCTCTCATCGTGGATACGGCCGGACGCCTCCATGTGGATGAGGAGCTCATGGAGGATCTGCGGTTGGCCCGGGACATCCTGGATCCCATCGAGACCATCTATGTGGGAGATGCGATGACCGGGCAGGATGCTGTCAAGAGCGCCTCTGAGTTTGCGGAAAAAATCGGACTGACGTCCGTCATCTTGACCAAGCTGGATGGCGATGCCCGGGGAGGCGCGGCGCTGTCCATCGTTTCGGTGACCGGGAAGCCCATCAAATTCGTGGGTGTGGGGGAAAAGTTCGACCGCCTGGAGGTCTTCCACCCTGAGCGCATGGCTTCGCGCATCCTGGGGATGGGCGATATGCTCTCCCTCATCGAAAAGGCCGAGAAGGAGACAGACCAGAAAGAAACGGAAGAACTCGCCCGTAAGTTGAGGAAACAGGAATTTTCTCTGGAGGATTTTCGCAAACAGCTCCTCCAGCTCAAGAAGATGGGCTCTCTGTCTCAGATCCTCAGCGACCTCCCTGTGGGCGGTCCCTTTAAACAAATGTCCAAGATGAAAGTGGACGACAACAAGGTGGCCTACTTCGAGGCCATCATCAACTCCATGACACCCAGGGAGAGGGAAAACCCCAAGATCATCAGCGGCAGCCGCAGGCTGCGGATCGCTCGCGGGAGCGGGAGGCCGGTGGCCGAGGTCAACCAGCTGCTCAAACAGTACCAGGAGATGCGGAGGATGATGAAGAAACCCCAGTTTCAGAAGATGCTCTCATCCTTCCCTCACTGACGCGGCTCTTCCCCGGATAGTGTGCCCGCAGAGGAATTCCAGGATGGTTTCAGAAATATCCCTTAAGTAAGCACGCACACGGAGAGGCCTTCTCAGAAGTGATCATGCTTGTACAGAATGAAAGGCTGTAGGGGATCACAATTGGGAGTGAACCCACTGCCATCCCTTCTTTATAAGGAGGGTGGAGGGGTGGAGAGATGGCGGTGGAGAGATGGCGGTGGAGGGACACATAATGGGACGAAAAACAGGGCTGGCCTATAGCGGAAAAGGGTGGGAGGGATACACGATGGGGGTGGCGAGAAACGGAGTTGGCCTATAGCAGAAAAGGGTGGGAGGGATACACGATGGGGGTGGTTGGATGGCTTGACTTTGGGATTTTTTTCCGATATCATCACAATTTACTACAATGGAGAAGAATAGATAAAAAATGGTAGCAATTCGATTGATGAGACTGGGTGCAAAGAAGAGACCTTTTTATCGTGTGATTGTGACCGATAGCCGGCGGCCACGGGAAAGCAAAGCCAAAGAGATCCTTGGGTTTTATGATCCCCTGAAGGAGCCGGTGGAGATCAACATTGACATGGAAAGAGCAAATTACTGGCTGGAGAATGGAGCAAAAGCGTCCAAAACGGTTCAGTCGCTCTTAAATAAAGTCTCTAAGTCTGAAAAACCATCGGTTTAGCCGCACAAAAAGGAGGTTACAATGCAAGAACTCGTAGAAATGATTGCAAAAGCCTTAGTGGACGATCCGGACAAGGTTGTTGTTTCTCAGCTGCAAGGGGAGCAGACTACCATCCTGGAGCTCAAGGTCGCCCAGGACGATTTAGGCAAGGTTATCGGAAAGCAAGGACGAACCGCTCGCGCGATCAGAGTTATCCTCGGTGCCGCCGGTATGAAAGAGAAGAGGAGATACAACCTGGAGATCATTGAGAAGGCTTAAGTTGGTCAGCATAGGGAAGGTCGTCAAAAGTCAGGGGAGGAGAGGCGAGCTTCGGATTCGGGCGGGTCGTCCCGAAAAGCCTTTTTTTTTCACGGCTGTTTTTTGAACGAGAGGGACGCTTAGACACATACAAAGTCGAAGCGGTTCGCGTTTTTAAAGAATTCTATATCGTCCGGTTGGGGGGGGTCGAATCCATCTCCCAGGCTGAGGAGTTTGTCGACTCTGAAGCATTCGTAGCAGAGGAGGACCTGCACCCCCTCGGTGAGGGCGAGTATTATTTTCACGAGATTGAGGATTTCTCAGTCGTGACCTTGGAGGGCCGAGAGGTCGGCAGGGTCAAGGACCTGATCGCCGTACCCGGCAGCGACCTGCTGGTCGTGGTGTCCGGCGGGCGTGAGATCCTGATCCCGTTGGTCGGCACGATCTGCCGGGAGTTCGACCTCCAGAACAGGCGGCTGGTGATCGATCCGCCTGACGGGCTTTTGGATTTAAATGAGATTTGATATAATTACGCTTTTCCCGGAGATGTTCGAGACGGTTTTTTCAGCCGGAGTGGTGGGAAGGGCGATCGAAAAAAGGCTTTTGAGCGTGAATGTTCATAACCTACGCGATTTCGCGACCGATAAGCACCGCCAGGTGGATGACCGTCCCTTCGGGGGCAGCCCGGGAATGGTCTTGAAACCCGAGCCGGTCTTTGCGGCCGTGGAACACATTCGGGCGGCCACACAGACACCCGTCTTCCTCCTCTCTCCGAGGGGGAGACGGTTCGATACACGGATGGTGGAGGCAATGGCTGGAGAATCGGGGATGCTCCTCATCTGCGGCCGTTACGAGGGCGTAGACGAGCGTGTGATCCAGCACCTGATCACGGATGAGATCTCCATCGGGGATTACATCCTGACCGGAGGAGAGCCGGCGGCCATGGTCATCGTGGATGCGGTCTCCCGGTATGTGCCGGGCGTCGTAGGAAAGCAGGAGTCGGTTGCTTCTGAAAGTTTTAGCCAGGAGCTGCTGGAGCATCCCCAGTACACACGGCCTCGAGATTTCAGAGGCATGAAGGTGCCCGAAGTGCTGTTCTCCGGAAATCACGAGCAGATCGAAAAATGGCGCTTGAAGCGTTCGCTGGAGAAAACCTGGCGAACACGGCCAGATCTTTTAGCCCAGAAGAGCTTGACCCGGGAAGAACAACAGATGCTGGCTGACATCCAAGATGAAACGAAAGGAAATACCCATGAATCTCATTGACAAGGTCGAGGAAAAACAACTTAAGCAGGATATCGAGTCCTTTAATATCGGCGATGCCGTTAAGGTCCATGTGGTCATCAGGGAGGGCGATAAAGAGCGGATCCAGGTCTTCCGCGGCGATGTCATCGCCCGGAAAGGATCCGGGTCCCGTGAAAGCTTCACGGTTCGGAAACTTTCCTTTGGAGTGGGGGTGGAGCGTGTCTTTCCCCTCCATTCCAAGATGATCCGGAAGATCGAAGTTGTCCGGCGCGGAAAAGTCAGACGGGCCAAGCTCTACTACCTACGCAGTCTGCGCGGCAAGGCAGCCCGGATCAAAGAGGCACGCTGAAGCCTCGGTCTCTTTTGCGCCGGATATTCCCCTTGGTTGGTAGCCAAAATCCAAATC
>JAUWTO010000158.1 GCA_030614685.1 Candidatus Aminicenantota bacterium | reverse complement strand
GTTGAAAAACCGGATCAAGGTCCACCTCTCCATCACGAATCCCTCTGATCTGTCGTTCCGTTCGATCCGCACGCTCAGAGGAGCCCCCTTTATCCCGGACAGCCTGATCCGCGATCACCGGAAGATCAGCTTTTTCGATGTCACGGAGCTCGATCCGGGCAAGGGGGAGGCCATCTATACCGGGTTGGGAGTCGGAGAATACTACGTGGGACCCAGGTGGGAGGATCGTTCCATCATGGTCAAAGGTCAAGAACTGCTGGGACTCAAAGACGCTGCCAGAGAGCTGCTGCTCTCCCAGGGTATGAAGCCCCATCACATACCGGCCCCGCTCCGTCCTCAGGACAAACCGGCTGATTATGCACAGAGCGTGGAGGAACTCAAGGCATCAGGCTGGACGACACGCGGGATGCAGGTCCACAATGAGACCGGTTTCGGCCAGAAGGACGCGACCCTGGTGAAGGCCGTCTTGTACACCCTGATGCCCAAAGGCTCGTACCTGCTGGCCCCGGACCAGGTGTGGAGCAGCCCCACCTGGGCCGGGATGCTGGTGGGCGCTGCCCTACGAGGCTGCTCCGTGTTTGCCATCTCGCCCTCCCTGCTCAATGCACCGGTCGATGTCTCTGCGGCCATGTCCCGCAGCAATGAGATCTTCCGCCGCCTCATATATGTCGAGAATCTCATGCGTGACGAGATTCAGGAAGTGGGGGGGAGGCTCAAGATCGGCATCTACAATGTGGAGGTCGATGTCCAGGATGTAGCCGGCCGAGGGAAACTCCTGGCAGAGAACTACGCGGAAAATCCCTGGCTTCAGGAGGCCTTCCCCTTCCAACCCTCGGTGATGGAACTGATCTACTCTCTTTCGGGCCAACTGGCGTTGAAAGGCGCGGATCCCCGCTATCTGAGGGAAAGGGAAGATATCCGCATGCCGAAGCTGCACCGGAAGACGCAGTTCTTTGCCTCCCAAGAGGCTATGGATACCCTGGTGCCTCTGCCGGAATGGGGCCCGCTGCTGGAGGAATTCTCCCTGGCCCGCATCGATCAGGTCCAGCGCGAGACTTATCTGGATTCCCAGCGGTACCAGGACCTCTTCATCGATGAGTTCCGCCGGCTGGAGGAAAAATGGCTGGAGCAGATTCCAGAGGAGGAGAGGGAGAAGGCGATCCTTTACCTGTATGTGGGCTCGCACAATCAGGATTTCCGCAGTCAGATACTGGACGGTGAGGTCATGTTCCTGGTCTCGGAATTCGACAGCCTGCTGGGTTTCATGGACTTCTTTTCCTTGATGGGATTGACGACCTGGGTGGAGAACGTGGCCTGGTTGGAACTCATGCTGCCCCGCTACGAGGGATTCTGGTACCGAGTCGGGCAGTGGTTCAGGGCAGCGATCTGACATTTTTTTTGGTTTGACATTTCGGCCGCATCTCCTTATCTTATGTACGCTGGGGGTTCGGAGAGATGTCTATGTTTGCCCGCACGTTAAGGATACAGACAGCGGCCGATCAGATCGATGCGGCGGCCATGCTTTTTGAGGAGAGTGTCATCCCGCTCTGCAAGAGCCAGAGGGGATTCGTGGGGGCGGAATACCTGGCTGACCGTCAAACCGGAGCCAGCCTCCTGATCACCATCTGGAAGAGTGAGGAGGATCTGCTGGCCAGCGAGCGCAGCCGCTTCTTCCAGGAGCAGGTTGCGAAATTCATCGGGTACTTCACCTCCCCGCCCGTCCGGGAATCCTTCGAAGTGGTCCTGCTCGACCTGCGTTAGAGCAGGAAGATTTTAATCACCGCGCCGGCCGCCACCACTAGGATCGCGACCATAAGTACGATATTCCAGAGGGTCCCCTTGAGCCCCTGATTCCTATCCGGGCCGAGATAGCTGCGCTTGTTCTGCAGAATAAAAAAACCGATGTATGCGACGGGCATCATAACCAGGTTGAAGGAAGATACGGCCACCGGCAGCCAGAAGGGGAGGGCATAGAACGCGCCCAGGATGCCGATGTTGGCGACCATGGTGCTCATTCGGTAGCGCCAGCCGCTGAACTCGAAGTGGAACATCTCGCTCAGGACGTACCCGCAGAGGAGCATCTCGATGACAATGGTCGTGAAACACATGCTCAGGATCCCGAACGAGAACACGATCCTGCCGAGTGAGAGCCCGATGAGGGGCTGCAGGGCATGGGCCGCGTCCACGGCGGTTTTGACCTGTATGCCCTGCGTGTGCAGCGTGTTGGCAAAGGCGATGGCCACAAAGCTGGTGGCCAGCACAAAGGGCAGGAACATGGACGTACCCAGGTCGAAGTTCTTGAGACTCCGGTGCTCCTTTCCCCACCCGCGGGCCAGGAGAGTGTAGGGGTAAAGGAAGGTCATGTTGACGCCCACGGCGGCCCCCAGCTGCCCCAGCACGATGGTGATCCCCTCTTTGTCTCTCGGGATGTGAAACGTGAAGAACCCACGGAACAGCTCCCCCCAGTCGATGCCGGTCTTGATCACGACCAGCAGGAAGGCCAGGACCATGAGCATCAGCATGGTTTTGAGGATGCGTTCGAAGCGGCGGATGGCCTTCCGGCTTCCGCTGGCGTAGCTCCAGCAGACCGCGGTCCCCAGGACCAGGAGGGTGAGTGCGATCGCTCCTGGGGGGACGGCGAGGCCGGCGACCGCGAAGATGTCCTTGAACACAGCGGTTCCCAGGGAGTACTGAGGAAACTGCCACACCACCGAGGCTAGGAAGACGTTGAAACCCCATATCAGGGCCACCGCCGGGTGAAGCTCTTTCCAGAAGACGCCATAGGGTCTGGCCCGGGTGGTGAGCACCTGGTGCCCGATAGCGGCGAAGACCATGACTCCCAGGAACATGGCCACAGGTGGAACCCAGAGAAGGCGGTAGCCGAAGACGGAGCCGGCAAAGATGGCCGAACTGGCGGAGCCGGCGCCCAGGGTCAGGGCGCTCTGCATCCATCCCGGCCCGGACAGGCCCCAGTAACCCTTCCAGCGCTGCCAGAAATGAGGGCGCGAGTCGATCTCCCGGAGCTGTTTTCGTTCCGCCGCGAGGGCTTCCGGGTCCCGGGCCTCCACCATGGGGAGCCCCCTCTGGAGGTGTCCGGATCGATCTGTGTTCATCATCACGCCTTTATCGCCGAGAAGACGGCGGCATTGTCCATCCCTGCCAGGGCCTGCATGTTAGTTTGAATGACCTGTTTCTCTTGGCGGTAATTCCCAAGCAGGGAATTGAGCTTAGCCATGATGTTTCTCCCCTCCAGGCCGTCTCTCACGTCCGTCAGGTATTGGGACTGGTCGAACACTTCAAGCAGTTCAGGGTATTTGGAGGCCCAGCCGATCACCAGTGCGGGGACCCCGTTCTTGTACGCATGAACGACAGCATGATAACGTGAGGAGATGATAAATTCAAAACCTTTGATCAGCGCTTCCATCTCCACGACATCGAATTCTCTCTCGATGAGGTGGACTCCGGGCTTCCCGCCTGTCTGATGATAGATTTCTTTGGCCGTGGGAGAGTCGATCTTTCCGGTGTGACTGAAGATATAGACCCGCTTCCCTTGCTGGAGTAGAACATCGATCATATCCTGGTATATTCGGTACATCTCTCTGCTGTCCGTCCGCTCCATGACCCGCAGGTTGGGGATGATTCCCACAGCCGGGGATTCGACATGCGGAGGCTCGCGGCTGTCGGTGCTCCTGTATATGTTCTTCAGATCGTATCCCTTGTTCAGGAGGACCATGTCGAGGTGGGGGTGGGGGAACACATTGTGCTGGGTGAATTGGCCCACAGCCTCCAGGCTCGAAGCCTCGCGCGCGAAGATCATCTCCGGATAGGCCAGCAGCCTCCGCATTTGGGGGAAGATAAGCATCTTTTGTGTCCGGGAGAAATCAAAGGGCCCGAAAGACTGCGGGAATATGTAGAAAGGGACGCCGAATCTGCGCGCGATCATGATGTTGGAGAGATAGTGGAGGGAGACTCGGAAGGGCCATTGAGAGGACAGAGAAAACCCGCTGATGTCGATGATAAAGGCGGCATCCTTCAGGCGCGAACGCAGGTTGACGATGAATTCCGGATCATATCTGCGGCCCCGGAGATGGCGGAGTCTTCTGGCTGCTTTGTTCAGGAGCCAGGCCTTTATCTCGAGATCCCAGGGAAGGATGGTGAACCTGAAGGCCTGTTTCTCCTCCTCAGGGCGGAGGTGATCCTGGTAGGAGAGGAGGGTGATTTCGCAGTCCGGGAAACGCCGGCTCAACTGATCGACGGTGCAGAACAGCAGGGCCCGGATGCCGAGGTTGCTGAGCTGGCCACCAACAATAAGGATGTTTTTACCCTTTTGGGCGGCGTCTGATTCTTGAGAGGGTCGTTTCTTTATCAGCACGGGTTTCTGTTTTTTTATCACAAATCGAAAAGGCTTGACAAGGCGCACTAGATATTGTATCTTTCAAAAAAGGTGCATCAATATATTGTATCTATTGTTGGAGGGAAAAAACAATCTCTCAAGGAAGGGAGAGTTGTTTAAGGTAAAAAAAACGAGGAGGGCTAAAGAGAGGAATTGCGTCCTACTCTTTTTGTCGCTATGCCTTGGATGGTGAGACCCTCCTCGTCATATCCATTTTAGGTTTGTTCCGGCCCTCAATATCGCATCTTACCCGAAAACCGTCAATCGCCTTTCAGGGTAGTTGGGGTGATGAGATTCTTTTTACCGGCATCACCCCCAGGGGTTAGCCGGCTTTGTCTTGAGTTTTTTATCGGCGGGGGATATGATGCAGAAAAAATCCAGGAGGAAGGTCACATGGATGTGAAAGGTTCAGTCCCTGAAAGGATTCAGAATATCAAAACCACGGTCGGGGAGGAGAAGGTGATCTCGGCGCTCTCGGGTGGGGTGGACAGCTCTGCCTGTACGGTTCTGGCTCACCGGGCCATAGGCGACAACCTGAAGTCCATATTCATCGACGACGGGCTCATGCGTGAGGGAGAACCCCAGCAGGTCCAGAAGATCTTCGCGGACCTGGGCATCAAGGTCTACGTCGTCGATGCCGCGGATGAGTTCTTCGCCGCGCTCAAGGGAAAGATCGACCCTGAAGAGAAACGGAAGGCCTTCCGCGATACTTTCTACACGGTGTTCGGCCGGGAGGTCCGGAACAGTGAGGCGCGTTTCCTCATTCAAGGCACCATCGCCGCGGATATCATCGAGACTGAGAGAGGGATAAAGACCCAGCACAATATCCTCGAACAGATCGGGATCGATCCCGAGGCCGGCTATGGATTCAAGGTTGTGGAGCCCATAAAAGACCTCTTCAAGCCTGGTGTCCGGCAGTTGGCGGCGGCCGTGGGGCTGCC
>JAUWTO010000356.1 GCA_030614685.1 Candidatus Aminicenantota bacterium | reverse complement strand
CCCAGGAACTGCCGGACCAGGTTGCTGCGGTGAGCGCCGATCACCTTGCGCATCCCAACCTCCCGAGCGCGCCGGGCCGCCCGAGCTGTCGTGAGATTTATAAAGTTGATACATGCGATCAGCAGGAGAAAGACCGCCACAGCTGTGAAGGTGTAAAAATTCGTAAGCGCTGTCCGGGAAGCTCGATCGAAATGGAAGTGGATCTTGGGGAGCGGCTGCAGATAGGCTTCGTTCTTCCAGCCATACTGGGCGATGGTCTCATTGATGTAAGTCCACAGGAAGGCCGGGAACTTGGCCTCGACCGACTCCTGTGTGGCGTTCTGTCCCAGCAGGACATAGGTGATGTACTGGTTGCCTCCGTTCCAGTCCATGTACATGTTCGGGAGGCTGTACAGAGTCGCAAAGGAGATGAGGACATCGAACTGGATGGTGGAATTGGCCGGCGGATCCTCAGCCACACCAGTGACCTGGTACAGGTCTTGGGGACCGATCCGGATCGTCCGTCCCATGGGATCTTGGCTGCCGAAGAAGCGGCCGGCAGTCTTCTCGGTGATCACAATGGAGAACGGGTCGGTCAGGGCCCTCTGAGGGTCTCCGGACTTGAGTTTAAAAGAAAAAATCTGAAACATGCTGGACGAGGCATACCGGACACGCGTCTCCTTGTAGATTTCATTGTCCACATTGAGATGAGCGGGACGCAGCGTGGACATGCGCACGAAATCCTCCACCTCCGCCATGTCTTTTTTCATGCCCGGTCCCATGGGAGGTGTGAATACATGGGAATCGGCCTGAAAATCCCCTTCCTTCACATGCCGCACGCTCACACGATAAAGCCTGTCGGCATTTTCATGAAATCCATCATAGGAGAGCTCGAACTGCATGTACAGCAGGATGAGGATGAAGGCACTCAGGCCCAGGGCCAGCCCGAATATATTGATCAGGGCATACGCTCTGTGTTTTTTAAGGTTCCGAAATGCCATCAAGAAATAGTTTTTGAACATCGTCACACTCCCGCAGAGATTTTTGTGGAATACGGCATACAATGAAGCCAGGATCTGGCTCCACAGCCAGAACCGCGCCGCCTTAGGATGGTCGGCCCTCCGGGCCCGGTAGATCTCCAGCAGGTCGCCGGCAGCGGCCTCGCTGTATTCATCAGACAGGCCGCGCTCCAGGAGGAAGTCGAGGATCCGGCCCTTTTTCTTTTGTTTCATGAAGGAACTCACGTGTTTTCTTCAGGCCTCAGCCGCCGGTAATCCTGCCATAGGACGGCATTTATCCTGTTCAGCTCATCCAGTTCCCTGAGACCGGCACGCGTCAGCTGGAACAACCGCTTCCGCCGCCCCCCCCGCTCTGGTTTGGGATCGCTGGTATGCGATTTAAGGAATCCCCTGTTCTCCAGCCGCTCCAGGGGCACATAGACCGCCCCCACCGACCAGTACTTCCCGGTCATCTCCTGGATGAAGTTCCGGATCGCCAGGCCGTAGGCGTTTTCCCTGAGTTTCCACACCGCCAGCAGCAAGATCTCCTCGGGCCGGGACAGATATTTTTCAGTCATTCTTGGGGCTCCCTATTTGTTCTATGCCATAGAACATACTCACTTAACTATACGGAACGAGAGGCCAAAAGGTTACAGCAAATGGAAAAAATCCGGACGAGAATTATATGTTCCTGCGGGTCTGGGACGTCAAAGTCGATGCCCGGTGGCACACCACCATTCGAAAGCTGAAATCCATCCTCAGGAGGCGCTGGGGATGAGTCCCCGGAGCTCCTGCTGCAGGATCTCTTTTGCATCTCCCGGGATCTCCGGGTGCTGCAGACAGAGCTCAATGACCTTGGCAGCCAGAGAAGGGCTCAGCCGCTTAGCTACTGCTGCGAAGTTCTGCAGAGCGGTGGCCGGCATGTGAGGACCGAGCGTAGGAAGAAGCTCGGCGGCTAACTCCTTCGCCCTATCGATGTCATGGGTCTCAGTCAGATATTTGACCAGTGTGAGCTGGTACATCGGGCCCAACGAGGCTCCCGGCATCCTCTGCCTGAGATCCACAAAATGTGCAAGCGCGGCATCCAGCTGATCCTGCCGGATCTCCTTTTCGATCAACTTGATAAATACGCATGAGGCTTCCTCGGGCTGTCCCATCT